>JAISUI010000061.1 GCA_031272155.1 Tannerella sp.
AAACTCCGTTTCCCGTCGGTTGACTACAGCTGGAGCGGTAAGATTAAACCCTACGAAATCAAGACCCTGCGCCTTGATACGCAGTATGGCGACATTCGCGAAGTAAACCTGCTCGAAGAGTAAAAAACAACCGGCATCGTATCTATCCGGTTAAATAGATTAGGATACTCAACGAGGAAGCCATTAGTTCCATACGAATAACTGAGGAAAGCAAGCCTGAAATTGTTTTTTTCATGCCGACAAAATATTTCTTCTTCGAAATGCTTTATCATTCATAAAAAAACCTTATCTTCGTGGCGTTAAAATCAATAGTGAATGGTTACTGATGGATTGAGAACACTTTACCGGGCTTTTACAGGCGTTCCGGAGCAAACGATCACCGAACTGCCTTCGTCCGGTTCCAACCGGCGATATTTCCGGTTGGCAGGCAAAACGAGCCTGATAGGGGTGGCTGGCACATCGCGCGACGAAAATAAAGCCTTCATCTATATGGCGCAGCATTTCCATGAAAAGGGATTGCCTGTGCCCGAAGTTTATTGTCATTCGGATGACATGATGTGTTACCTGCAGGAAGACTTGGGCGATGCGTTGCTCTTCAATGCCATCCAAAAAGGCCAGCAAAGCGGCGTATATGACGAAGACGAACGTTGTTTGTTGCGCAAGACGATGGAACTGTTGCCGTCTTTTCAGGTGAAAGGAGCGGAAGGATTTGATTATTCCTATTGCTATCCGCAACCGGCATTTGACCGGCGGATGGTCTTGTGGGACCTGAATTATTTCAAATACTGTTTCTTGAAAGCTACCGGCATGGATTTTTACGAAAACCGGCTGGAAGACGATTTTCATCGGATGTGCGACGTATTGCTTTGCGATGATTCGTCCACATTCCTCTACCGCGATTTCCAGTCGCGCAACGTGATGATACGGGACGGGCAGCCTTATTTTATTGACTTTCAGGGCGGACGCAGAGGCCCCGTTTATTATGACGTCGCTTCGTTCCTCTGGCAGGCGAAAGCCCGCTATCCGAAAGAATTGCGGAAAGAGTTGCTTGTCCACTACATCAATGCCCTGCGGGAATACATCCCCGTAGATGAGGCAAAATTCTATCACCTGTTGCACCATTTTGTGCTGTTTCGCACGTTGCAGGTGCTGGGAGCTTATGGATTCAGGGGCTATTTTGAAAAGAAACCGCATTTTATCCAGAGTGTTCCGTTCGCTTTGGACAATCTCCGCGAACTGTTGCGAGAAGATTATGCGGAATATCCCTATTTGTGCGATGTTCTGCGTAGCCTTACGCAGTTGAAACAATTCTCCGAAGCGCACAAAAAGCGGATTTTGGAGGTCACTGTCATCAGTTTTGCATACAAGAAAGGGATTCCTGACGACACTAACGGCAATGGAGGCGGTTTCGTTTTCGATTGCCGCGCCATCAATAATCCCGGCAAATACGAACGTTACAACGCTTTTACCGGATTAGACGAGCCGGTCATTCGTTTCCTTGAAGAAGACGGCGAGATCACGACTTTCCTCCAACATGCGTTTGTTTTGGTGGATGCTTCCGTCAAACGGTATATAGATCGCGGATTTACAAACCTGATGGTCTGCTTCGGATGCACCGGCGGACAACACCGGTCGGTCTATTCCGCCCAGCATTTAGCTGAACATCTCGCACGGACATTCGAGGTCAAAGTACATCTCATCCACCGCGAGCAAAATATGGAACAGGTTTTTGAGGGATCTATCTAAATCTTGTTTATGATTCATTACAAATATAGCAGAAGATGAAAGCAATGGTACTTGCAGCCGGCGTCGGCAGCCGCTTGAAGCCACTCACCGACACCATGCCCAAAGCGCTTGTGCCCGTGAACGGGAAACCTATGCTTGAACATATCCTGCTCAAACTGAAAACATCCGGGTTTACGCATGTTATTATTAATGTACATCACTTCGGTAAGCAAATTACCGACTTCTTAGACTCCCGACAACATTTCGGCCTCCAGATTGACATTTCCGACGAGTCCGGTTACCTGATGGATACGGGTGGCGGTATCAAACAGGCAGCTCCTTTCCTCAACGACGGCGAGCCTTTTTTGGTGCACAATGTGGACGTTTTTTCCAATGTTGATCTGAAAGACATGTACGAATGTCATGTCGCGTCGAAAGCGCTGGCTACGCTATTAGTCGCCAGCCGGCAGACGTCTCGCTACTTGCTGTTTAACAAAGACAACTGCCTGTGCGGCTGGTGCAACAGGGAAACGGGCGAAACACGTTCGTTTTATCCCGGTTTCGACCCGTCCCAATACACTGAATATGCGTTCAGTGGGATTCATATCATCTCGCCCGACATATTCCGGTGGATGGACGACTGGACAGGCAAGTTTTCCATTATCAACTTCTACCTGTCCATTTGTCCCAAAACGGTAATACGTCCTTATACAATGGAGAATCTCCGGTGGATGGACGCCGGTAAAATTGAATCCTTTGCCGACGTGCAGGCCTGGCTGAAAGAAGAAAAGTAAAAAAGCATTTGTATGATGCCAATAACGGAAAATGTCCGAACGTTCATGCTGGAACATGCCGAGGATGATTTATCCCGTCTGTTGCTGTCGGCCGCCCGCTATCCAGGGATTGACGTTCCTTTTGCCGTGGAACAGATGGCGATCCGGCGACATATCCACGATAAATTGCCGACATGGTACGCCAACGATGCATTGGTTTTCCCGTCGAAACTGGCGGCAGAGCAATGTTCGTCCGAACAGACCGCCCGCTACAAACAGCAATTAATGAAAGATGCTCGCCACGTATGCGATCTGACCGGCGGGCTGGGAATAGATGCTCATTCGTTTTCCTCTGTAGCAGAACAAGTTACATATATAGAACGTTCCAAAACCTGTTATGACGCGGCAATGTATAACTTTTCCGTATTGGAGGTGCAGAACATTACAGGATATAATGACGATGCGGAACGTCTGGCGCCAACCTTTTCCGATGTGGACGTTTATTATATTGATCCTTCGCGGCGGAATGAGAATCATGCTCGCGTAGTCGCCTTGTCGGATTGCAGGCCGGATTTGTTAGTACTCATGCCTGTTTTGCTGGATAAAGCGCCTCAAGTGATTGCCAAACTGTCGCCGATGCTGGATGTCAGCCATACGCTGGCAGCCTTGCCTGAAACAACGGAAGTACATGTCGTTTCCGTCAGGAACGAATGTAAGGAACTGTTGTTTGTGACCACGCGCAACAGGACAGAAACAGTACCGGTTATTCACTGTGTTTGCTTTACGGCCGACGGGCGGGAACAGCATTTCCGGTTTACACTTCCTGAAGAACGTGCCTGTACGCCGACGTTCAGTAACGACATGCAAACCTACCTGTACGAGCCGGACGCATCTATCCTGAAAGCCGGCGCCTATAAACAAATCGCTGTCCGGCTGGGAGTAAACAAACTCCATGTCAGCAGCCATTTATATACGTCCGACCGGTTGGTGACCGATTTCCCCGGACGTATCTTCAGGGTAGATGACTGGTTCCCTTTCAACGGGCGACTCTGCCGGACGATCGCACGTACCATTCCCCAAGCCAATATCGCCGTGCGCAATTTCCCCCTGTCGGTCAGCGAACTCAGGCAGCGTACCGGAATTGCTGATGGCGGAGATATTTACCTGTTCGCCACTACGATGGCCGAAGGACGCAAAGTAATAGTACGGTGCAAAAAATGTGAATTACAGTGATTTATCCCTAAAAAAGAACGTTTTTTTGTGGAATAAAAAAACTTATTTAAAAGCAATATACAATTTTTTGCGATTTTGAGAGTTATATTACCTGCAGAGTAGCGCTGTAAAGAGAATATGAAACGTGTTTTAGTCATTATCATAGCCGGCTGTCTAAGTATATATTATAATGTATGGTCACAGTCGGATATTGTTCAGTTTAACCAATATTTCAATGCAATGGGTTATTATAATCCGGCGTATGCAGGAAAGACGGGCGACTTGAACGTTCGCGCTTTGTATCGTTTGCAATGGCTTGGCGCTTTCAATAACCGTGCTCCGAAAACAATGTTTGTCGCCGCCGACATGCCATGGAAGTTCGGCAAATCACAGAGCGGTATCGGCATTGTCGTTTTGAGCGAAACGGTTGGTATGGAGACCAGCCTCTATGCATCAGCCCAATATGCTTATAAAAAGAAGATAGGCAAGGGGATTCTGAGCGTCGGGTTACAAGCCGGGCTGATTAATTATGCTTTTGATGGCACACAGGTCTATATTCCCGACAGCGAAGACCATCAGCAAGAAGATGAAGCCATTTCGGAGGTAGAGAAAGATGCGATGGGACTGGATGTTGCCGCCGGACTGTTTTATTCCACCGATAAGTATTATATCGGAATCGGCGGGCTGCACTTGTTAAAACCGACTCTTAACCTCGACGAAAACATGGATCGTACCATAGAGCGCGGATATAATTTTACGGCCGGATACAATATTCAGATGAAGAATCCGTTAATTGAACTGCAACCCTCTGTGTTTGTACAGACCAATCTGCAAATGGTTTCGGCCGATGTAAGCATGAGGGGAGTTTATAACAAAATGTATAATGGCGGTATTGGCGCGCGCTTTAGCGACAAAGGCATGATTAACAATGCTATCCTGTTCTTCGGAGCGACGTTGAAGGATTTTCAGGCTGGTTATGCGTATGAGTTTCCGATATCGGCCATATCCAAAGTGAGTGTCGGCAGTCATGAACTGATGATTATCTACCGGTTGAAATTGGACAAACCGAAGGGTAACAAGAACAGGCATAAGAGTATAAGATTTTTATAGTAAAGAAGATATAAATTAGTAATGTGCTGATATGAAAAAAGTATTATTAATACTTGTAGTGACCGTCGTTTTGACGTCTTGCGGAAAACTGTTTTCGGGCGACGGCGGCGAACTGGTGGGAGCAAGGATGGCATCCTTCAACGAGCCGGCTCCTTACGGGATGGTATTGATTAAGCGGGGTTCTTTTGAAATGGGACCGGCTGACCGGGACAGTCTCTGGGGTTTTCTTCCCGATACAAGGGGCGTTTCTTTTGAAGCGTTCTGGATGGACGAAACAGAGATTACGAACGCCAAATACCGCCAGTTTGTCTATTGGGTGCGCGATTCCATCATCCGCGAACGGCTGGCTGACCCGGCTTATGGAGGAAACGACCTCTTTAAGATTACCGAAGACAAGTATGGCGATCCGGTTACTCCGCATTTGGACTGGAATCGTCCTATCCCCTGGAAACGGGCGAATGAAGATGAACAGCGAGCTATTGAAAGCGTTTATTACACGAACCCCGTGACGGGCGAGAAGGATCTGGATAAAACACAGATGAATTATAAATATGAATGGTATGATTATACCACTGCAGCGCTGCGTCGTAACAATTTCGATCCCTATCTCCGCGAACGGAATACGGACATTGAAGTGGATCCAAACGCCGTTGTGATGATTTCCAAGGACACGGCTTATATTGATACGGAAGGGCGCGTGGTTAATCAGACTATTACGAGGCCATTAGGTTCCCCGTTTGATTTCCTTCATACGCATATCGTCAATATCTATCCCGATGAAACAAGTTGGATCAACGATTTTAAGAATGCGTACAATGAACCGTATTTGAAACTGTATTTCACGCATCCGGGGTACGACGATTATCCTGTTGTTGGTGTATCATGGGAACAGGCGTATGCTTTTTGCGTCTGGCGTACGGATTATTATAAAAAGACATTGCCTCCGGGACGTGTCATTGAACCGTATCGGTTGCCTACCGAAGGCGAATGGGAATATGCCGCCCGAGCCGGCAAGAACGAAAATAAATATCCGTGGGCAGACGACGTGCTGCAAAACGAAAAAGGGTGTTTTCTTGCCAACTTCAAACCGGGCGACGGCAATTATACGGAAGACGGACACCTGATAACTTCACGGGTGGCAAGTTTTGCGCCAAACGAATTTGGGCTGTATGACATGGCCGGTAATGTGGCGGAATGGACGTCGTCCATTTATACCGAATCCGGGAAAAGTCAGGTGAGCGACCTTAACCCCGATCTGCATTACAACGCAGCGAAGGAAGACCCTTATGCAATGAAAAAGAAGGTTGTACGTGGCGGCTCGTGGAAAGACGTTGCCAAATTCATCCGCTCAGACATGCGAACGTTTGAATATCAGAACGAAACACGTTCATACATCGGTTTCCGCTGCGTGCGTACGCAAGTCGGGTTCTCGAACGGAAAAGGAGGAAAAAGTAAGAAGAAATAAAAGACAATTGATAAAGATAAGTAACATCACTATATAAAAGCAATATGGGAAAGTATAAGAGATATAAAAACAAGGTAGAAATGTTCCTTTCCAGCGAACATGGAAAGCGGGTGTTGAATTTCTGCTACAGTTGGGGAGCGTCCATCGTTATCCTGGGTGCATTGTTCAAGTTGTTGCACATGCCGTATGCAAATGAAATTCTGTGTATTGCCATGATTACGGAATCACTCGTATTCTTTATTTCCGCCTTTGAACGTCCTTCCAACGATTATCATTGGGAGGAAGTATTTCCGGTGTTGAAATCGAAGAATCCGCTGGACCGTCCGGACTTTGAACATGGCGGTGGCGGCGGATTTATTGGCGGCGGCCTGATTGGTGGCGATGCAGTTGGCAGCGACGGCACAGCCGGTGGCGGCAAAGTGCATGGTGGCGCAGGCGGTGGTACAGTGATCATCGGCGGCGGCGTCATTGGCGGCGGTTATGTTGGCGGTGGAAGTGGCGAAGGACAACCAGCTGTTGTTACGGGTGGCGGAAGTCCGTATGTGCCCCCTACGGCGGAAGAAAGAGTGGGTATCGGATTGACGGCAATGGGTCTAAACATCTCGGAAGAGGATTCCCAAAACTTGGCTAACAGCATCAAGAAACTGAGCGAAGCGGCCGAACAAATTTCCAAAATAGCTGATTTGGGCGATGTTACACAATCCTACATTGAACAGATTGCTGCCGTATCGCAAAACCTCGAACGGTTCAATCTGGTAGCTACATCGCTGGGCGAAGTTTCCGACTCGTTAGTCAGCTCGTGTAAAGTCATTTCCGGCTCTGAAGGAGACGGAACAGATGAACAAACGACTGTCGGCTATGTGCGCCATATTGAGCAATTGAATGAACATCTCTCCGGCTTGAATCAATTCTATGAACTGCAACTCAACGGCTTGCGTTCACAAATGGATACGATTCACAACATCAATGCGGGATTAAACCGCATCCGTGACATGTATGACAACTCACTAATTGACAGCGTAGCGTTCCGTAACGAGAACGAACGGATGGCGCAGTTGCTGGCGCAATTGAACCAGATTTACGGGCGCATGTTGCAGGCGATGACCGTTAATATGCCGGGCGGCGGCATGCCGTATGCCCCACAACAATCCTATCAGGGAGGTTATCCGCAACAACCGCCGTATAATCCGGCGCGTTAAAATCATACAATGTGAACAAAATAGTGGCAAATAGCAATAAATTATAAAAAAGATGGCTGTATCAAATAATCCTAACTCACCGCGTCAGAAGATGATCAATCTGATGTATCTGGTATTTATCGCGATGATGGCGCTGAATGTCTCATCGGAGGTATTGGATGGTTTTGAATTGGTGAGGGATAGCCTGCAAAAATCTATTGAAGACGCCGTGCGCCGCAATGCAATTGTAAAAGAAGAATTGGATCAGTACTATGCAATGAATCCGGGAAAGGTACAGGAATGGTACGACAAGGGCAACAGCGTACAAGCACAATCGGACAGTCTGTTCAATTACATAGAAGATCTGAAAATCAGAATTGTAAAAGTTACGGATGGGAAAGACGGCGACGTCAATCATATCAAACACAAGGAAGACCTCGAAGCAGCGTCGCGTATCATGCTTTCGCCGATTAACGGCGAAGGAAATAATCTCCGAACGGATATTGAAAAATACCGCGAAGAAATGGCTGCATTAGTTACGGATCCGGAAAAAAAGAAAGTCATTGAATCTATCCTTAAAATAGATGTGCCGTCCAAAGGTGGCATTCAGGCTAAGAATTGGGAGACAGGTCTGTTTGAGAATATGCCGGTGGCAGCCGCCATCACCATTCTGACCAAGATACAGAATGACATTCGTTCTGTGCAAGGAGAAGTCTTCTCGTCGCTGCTGAACAGCATTGATGTAGGTGCGTATCGCGTGAATAAGATTGAGGCCATGGTGATTCCACAGAGCCAGATCGTGATGCGGGGCACCCCTTATCGGGCGCAGATTGTACTGGCAGCGCTGGATTCTACACAGCAGCCCAAAATATTCGTCGGCGGCAGAGAACTTCCCGAAAGTGATAAAGGCTGGTTTACAGGGTCTTCCGGCTCTGTCGGTTCGCAAACATTTTCCGGCTATATCGAGTTGCCGAAAGCCGATGGTTCCATCGGCCAATACAACTTCTCCGAAACCTATTTCGTGACCGAACAGACAGCTACTATTGCGCCCACGTTGATGAATATATTATACGAAAGTATTGATAATGACATAGAAATAGCCATTCCCGGCGTACCGAGCAATAGTGTGAAAGCAAGTATTTCGGCCGGAACGATGAGGCAAAAAAGCGGAAACGTATGGACAGCCCGTCCGCCGTCCGACAGCAAAAAGGTGAGTATCACGCTGACAGCTACCGTCACGGATGGACGTCCTGTTTCTATCAGTAAGGAGTTTATGGTGCGCCAGTTGCCCCCGGCTACGCCTTACCTGCTCTATAAAGACGCTTCGGGAACGACGCGCAAATTCAAGGGCGGCTCTATTTCCAAACGCAGTCTGGTGGAAACCGACGGCGTCCTGGCAGCTATTGATGATGGAATACTGGATATTCCGTTCACAGTGACAGGATTTGAACTGACATTCTTTGACTCAATGGGCAACGCATTGCCGGAAGTGTCGCAAAGCAGTGCATTCACCCCGCGCCAGAAAGAAATAATACGGAACCTTGCTCGAAATAAACGATTCTATATCACGCGCGTCAAGGCAACCGATCCGGGCGGCAAATCGCAAAGCCTGACAACAACGATTGAAGTGATTGTAAATTAATTAGATAATCTGTAATAAGAAAAGATATGAAACGCATTTGTTTTTTATTTGTTTTAGTCGGCGCCTTGCTCGTACAGGCTACAGCAATGCAGGCGCAGGAACAACGCCGTCCGCGGATGAGCCGCGGCGAGGCAGCCAATCGTGATAAACAGGCGAATGAAAACAGCGGATTGCCGGAACTGACTGTCCGGGCGCAAAACATGAACGAGCAACTCACGCAGGACATCGGGAACGCACGATGGATGCGCGTGATTTACCGACAGTTGGATATGCTGAAGGAGAGCAATGCGCCGCTCTATTACCCGACTTCGCCAATGAACGGCATGATGAACCTCTTTTCGACTATTTTTCAATTGGCCGGCGAAGACAAACTGCCTATATATGAATATATTGACGGATATGAGATTTTCGATGAGGCGCACCGGAAAAATTTTAAAGACTATGTATTAGACCGGTTTGAAATCCTTTATGAAACCGTCAGGGGCGTCAATAGTACGGAAGGTTACGTGATTAACGAAAGCGATGTGCCTTCGGAAGAAGTGAAGTCGTTTTATATAAAGGAAGCATGGTATTTTGACCAGAATAATTCCATTTATGACGTAAAAATTCTTGCATTATGCCCTTTGATGACTCGCAACATGGATGTAGGCGAGCAGACAACGCCAATGTTTTGGGTGCCTTACGAAGCCCTGCGTCCATACGTGTCAAATTCTTATGTCATGACCTCTAACTTAAACAATGCCAAGACGTTCACGGTGGATGATTATTTCCGTCGTCGTATGTTTGAAGGCGATATCATCAAAACGGAAAACCTGCTCAATCTGCCTCTGATGGCCTACACGCCACCCGATTCGATGCAGATAGAGCAACAACGCATTGAAGGTGAACTGAATGCGTTTAGAGACTCATTGTGGTTCAAACCGGACACAACGCAACTGACGACTGCCGACAAGAAAGCGTTAAAGAAATCCCGTAAGGCAAGCGCAACAAAAGAGAAGAAAACCTCCGCTAAGAAGGAAAAAGCGCCTAAAAGCAGTGGCGCTGCCAAACCGGAAAAATCAGCTCCGACACGTAGTGTACGGAGAGGCAAGTGAAAATTTAATCGAATTATATATTGCTGATAATCAGCACTTAAACGATAAAAAAAGGAGCGAATCATTTTTTTGTGTAAATATTTATGGTTTATTTTTTGCAAGTCTAAATATTTTTTCATAACTTGCGGCTGTTTTTCGGACTGATTGCATGATTCCTTTTTGAGTTTATTTGTTTGATATTCACGCATTTATAATCAAATAGGCAAAAAAACAGGTTCTAATCAATCGCCTGATTGATAGTTATTTGAAGTTAAAATTAAATTAAAGCAAAAATAATAAACTAAAAAACAAAGCAATATGAACAGATTTTTTTTATTGTTTGCCGTATGGTTGACGGTGTCCGTATCGGTCAATGCGCAGATAAAGTACTATGACGCAGCAAAATTTCCGATCTTGGGAAAAATCAGCGAAAAGACAGAAACGCGCTATGAACGTTTGCCGGCTAAACTTAAGAACGTGACGCGACCGCCTGTGTGGTCGCTGGGGAAAAATACTGCGGGATTGGCTGTCCGGTTTTGCACCAACAGCACGAAAATCGCAGTCCGCTGGGAATTGCTCAACGATAACACGATGGATCACATGGCAATGACAGGCATTAAAGGACTGGATTTGTATTGTCTTGAAGGCGATGTATGGACGTATGTCAATACGGCTCGCCCTCAAAAAAACGGAAAGAAACAGGAGTATGTTGTGATTGCGGACATGGAAAAGAAAGAACGGGAGTTTATGCTCTTTCTTCCATTGTATGATGGCATTACATCACTTGAAATAGGGATAGATTCGTTTGCGGCGCAGATAACGCCTCCCAAAGTCGCTTTGCCTGTCGTAGGAAAACCGATTGTCGCCTATGGCACAAGCATTTTGCAGGGTGGATGCGCCTCCCGCCCCGGCATGGTATATACCAATATTTTGATGCGTCGGCTGAACAGGGAATTTATTAATCTCGGATTCAGCGGAAACGGACAATTGGATTACGAAATCGCAGAAACGATGGCCGATTGTGACGCTTCATTGTATATTCTTGATTTTATGCCCAATGTCACCTTACAGCAGATAAAAGAAAAAACAGAACATTTTTTTGAAATCATCCGTAACAAAAGACCGGACACGCCGATTCTGTTCGTGGAAAATCCCATCTATCCGCCATCCAGATTCCGCAAAGTTTCCTCTGAGGATATTAAACAGCGAAATCTTGCCTTGCATGGCATTTTTACCAAGCTGCGGCTGAAAGGCGAAAAAAATGTGTGGCTATTGTCCTCCCAATCCATGATAGGGAACGACGGCGAAGCGACAGTGGACGGAATCCATTTAACCGACCTTGGATTTATGCGTTATGCCGACTACTTGCGCCCTGAAATCGAAGGTTTTTTAAACGGTCATTAATAAAAGGATGATGACAGGTTTCATTTTTCGGAGATGAATTTCTATGGTGGATCAACATAAAAACAGGACAGACAACAGAATCATTAAAAGTTTGACAGGCATATTAGCCTTTTTGCCATTATTCTACACTCCCATTATACATGCTCAAAATGACAAAAGCAATTGTGACCTTGGTTTTTGGACGAACATCAGCATAACTACTAAACCGTTGGCCGGAAAGTGGAATGTTTCTTATTCGTTGGAATACAGGCGCAAAGACAACTTGCGAGCAATAGACTTATGGGCAGGAATGGTCAATATTGATTACATCGCAAATTCTCATTGGCGGGTGGGCGCCGGATATGAGTTTTTTCTGAACAGTACGCAGGAAGGATACCTGCCGGAATATCGGTATTACCCGGAAGTGCTCGGCTCGTATGTTTTCCAAAGGTGGAAGGCAAGTCTTCGATCGCGATTAATGAATACATATACAAATTGGAAACAACCACACATAGAACATCGCAACAGGCTAAAACTAAGTTATTTAATAAAAAATGCGCCCGTCCATCCATTCATCTATGCGGAACCTTATAATCAGATTAACAGCCAATTTTATCAGCTAAACAAAATTCGTTACAGTATCGGATTTACTTATGAACCGGCCAACTATAAACATTCGCAGTTTGAAATATACTATATGATAGAGAAATATCATTTGCGTCCGTTTGTACGGCATGTATTGGAAATAGATTATTCGTATTCGTTCTAATTTGCAAAGTCTATATTTTTTTGCACGGTCATATTTTTTTTGTACTTTTGTAGCGCATTAATCATAGAATATGACACCGGAAGAAATAAAAGAAGAAGATACATACAAAGAAAATACATCTGAGACACAGGAAACTGACTATACGGATGCGGATACAGATACAGGCGCCGAAACCGAAACGCTTTCCCGTTCGGGCTATAAAATTCCTACAGGAAGTGATGCCATTCATCATCTGTCAGGGATGTATCAAAACTGGTTCCTGGATTATGCTTCTTATGTCATTCTGGAACGGGCGGTGCCTCATATCAATGACGGCCTGAAACCGGTGCAGCGTCGTATCCTCCATTCAATGAAACGGTTGGATGATGGACGATATAATAAGGTGGCCAATATTATCGGTCATACCATGCAGTTTCATCCCCACGGAGACGCCTCTATCGGCGATGCACTTGTCCAACTGGGACAGAAGGATTTATTGGTTGATTGTCAGGGAAATTGGGGCAATGTTCTGACCGGCGACGGCGCGGCGGCTCCCCGCTATATTGAAGCGCGATTATCCAAATTCGCTTTGGATACGGTGTTCAATCCCAAGACTACCATCTGGAAGTCATCTTACGATGGCCGAAATAAGGAACCTGTCTGTTTGCCCGTTAAATTTCCGCTTTTGCTGGCGCAAGGCGTCGAAGGAATTGCCGTCGGGTTGTCGTCCAAGATTTTGCCTCACAATTTTAATGAGTTGATAGACGCTTCCATTGCCTACCTTAAAAACGAAGATTTTGTTCTATATCCTGATTTCCAAACAGGAGGCTATATTGACGTATCTCGTTATAACGACGGCGAACGGGGAGGCGTAGTGAAGATCCGGGCAAAAATTAGCAAATTAGATAACAAAACGCTTGTAGTCAGCGAAATACCGCACGGAAGAACAACTACCACATTGATTGATTCCATCCTGAAAGCCAATGACAAAGGGAAAATCAAAATACGGAAAATTGATGATAATACGGCAAAAGATGTAGAAATACTTATTCATCTGGCGCCGGGCGTTTCGTCCGACAAAACGATTGATGCCCTGTATGCATTTTCCGATTGCGAAATCAGCCTGTCGCCCAATTGTTGCGTGATTGACAACAACAAACCTTACTTTCTGAAAGTAAGCGACGTACTTCGTCATTCCACTGACCAGACGCTCCACTTGTTGCGTACGGAGTTGGAGATTCAGAAAGCCGAACAGGAAGAAACGTTGTTTTATGCGTCGTTGGAACGAATATTTATAGAAGAACGAATTTACAAAGACAAGGAATTTGAGAATGCAAAAAATATGGATAAAGCGGAAGCGCATATTCGATTGCGCTTGCAACCGTTTGAACCGCAATTGTTAAGGGCAATCACCCATGATGACATCCTGCGGTTGATGGAAATCAAGATGGGACGTATCCTTAAATTCAATGCCGATAAAAACGATGAAATAATTGCCCAACTAAAAAGGGACATCAAACAAACCGAACATTATCTGGCTCATATCATAGAATATACAATTGATTGGTTTTCAACGCTGAAAGAAAAATATGGAGCTGCCTTCCCGCGTCGAACGGAAATCCGCAATTTTGACACGATTGTAGCGGCCAAAGTAGTTGAAGCCAACGAGAAACTCTATATCAACCGCGAAGAGGGATTTATTGGCTACGGTTTGAAGAAAGATGAAAATGTGGAATGTGTAGGTAATTGTTCCGACATTGACGACGTGATTGTCTTCTTTAAAGACGGAAAATATAAGGTCGTAAAAATCAGCGAGAAGATGTTTGTGGGCAAAAATGTAATATACCTCAACGTCTTCAAACGCAATGATAACCGTACGATTTACAATGTAATTTACCGCGATGGGAAAGTCGGCGCTAACTATATCAAACGTTTTGCGGTGACAGGTATTACCCGCGACAGGGAATACGATCTCACACAGGGTAAACCGGGCAGCCGTGTCCTGTATTTTTCAGCCAATCCGAACGGAGAGGCTGAAATGGTCAAAGTCATCCTGAAATTGCGCCCGCGTCAAAAAACCTATGTCTTTGAGAAAGATTTCAGCGAAATACTGATAAAAGGCCGTGCTTCCAGAGGTAATATATTGACTAAGTCCGAAATCCATAAGATATCATTAAAGCAGAAAGGCAGTTCGACGCTGGGAGGACGAATGGTCTGGTTCGATCGTGATGTATCACGCCTTAATTATGATGGACGCGGAGAGGAACTCGGTGAGTTTCAAAGCGATGACAGAATCTTAGTGATCCTCCGCAATGGCGATTTTTATACAACAAATTTTGACGTGACCAACCATTATGAAGATGATCTCATGGTGATAGAACGTTTTGATGAGCGAAAAACCTGGACAGCCGTACTCTATGATGCCGAACAGAAATATCCGTATATGAAACGATTCCCGCTGGAAGCCGGAAGCAAAAAACAAAATTTTATGGGGGAAAATTCCGACAATGTGCTCTATTTGCTTACGGACGAGTTTTACCCTCGAATTGAAGTTGTTTTTGGCGGAAAAGACAGTTTCCGTGAGCCGCTTGTATTGGATGCCGAACAGTTTATCGGCGTCAAGAGTTTCAAGGCAAAAGGCAAGCGGGTGACGACGTATGAAATTACAACAGTCAATGAACTGGAACCTGTCCGGTTCCCGCCTAAGGACGTGGAACCCGAACAGTCCCAAACGGTGGAATATGAAGAAAAAGAAGAAACGGAGGTTCAAATGGACCTGTTTGAGAATGAGTTATGAAAAGAATAATTGAAATTATCACGTTAATGATGGGGCTGAATCTGTACATTTCAGCCCAGACCGATACGGACAGTGCACCTTATTCTGTGAATGAAGGAACGCTGATTGGCATCGGACAATACAATATATATGATTCGTATTTGTCTGATTCAAAATATACCGGAAGAGGGTTCTCCATCATAAATGAGCGGATGAAGATGGTGTCCGCCCATCCCCGTTTTTCATCTCAGCAAATATTTCATGTAAATATGTCTTCAACTGAAAATCCGGCTCATACGATTGGACTGCTTTCCGGTTTTGTGGATTATTCATACGGCTATCATTATCGTTTCCAGCCTGCAGACAGATTAAAACTGCTCGCAGGCGCTTCTGTGGGCGGAATGCTTGGTTTTATGTATAATACGCAGGGAAGCAACAACTCAATAGCTATCCATGCCGATATAGATTTGAATCTTTCGGCAGCGGCGCTTTACACCCTGTATTTGCGAAATTATCCGATAACCTTTCGTTATCAAATAGATGCGCCGATTGCCGGCGTGTTATTCATGCCGGAATACGGGCAGTCGTATTATGAGATATTCAGTTTGGGCAATACGTCGGGCGTTATCAGACTCAGTTCCATTCAAAACAAACGTGCCATGCGGAACTTTCTGACCATAGACCTTCCTCTGAGGAGTTTCACGTTGCGGATGGGTTATACAAACAGCGTGTACTATCTGAATGATGCGAAAATGAAAGGGAGCGCCGATCCGACAGTCTATCATCATATATCTCATAATCTGATGATTGGACTGGTAAAAGAATTTATCTCGTTTGGCGGGAAGAAATCAAGAAATAAAAATTTGTATCAAAGCGCCTATTATTAAAGTGATGAAGCCGTTGTGTCAAAAAATATATTTCGTAGCCGGCAGGCTGGTTCTTTCCCTGCAAAGGCAATGGTTGGCATTCGTTGTCCTGCTGAGTGGATATATGGCTGTAAGTTGCGAAAAAGCAGATGTTTACACAATGAATCCACGGACTAATTTTGAAGCGCTGTGGACAATCATAGATGAACATTATTGTTATTTCGATTACAAAGGTGTTGATTGGGACGAAGTCCATAGCAGGTACAGCACCTTGTTGTCTGATACAATGGACAAATACGAACTGTTTGATTTGCTTGCCAATATGCTTTCCGAATTGAAAGATGGACATACGAACCTGATTTCTTCTTTCGACATCGGGCGTTACTGGGCTTGGTATGAGGACTATCCGGCCAACTTTAGCTATGACATCCAAAAGAATTATTTGGGGACGAACTATCTGATTGGTCGCGGCCTGAAATATATTCAGCTTGCCGGCACCAAAGTAGGTTATGTTTATTACGGCAGTTTTTCGTCGGCTGTAGGCGAAGATAATCTGGACGAGATGTTCGTCCACTTCAAAAATTGCAAAGGCATTATAATAGATGTACGCGATAACGGGGGCGGTTCACTGACCTATTCCGACCGCATGGCCTCCCGTTTTGCCGAAGAAAAAATTACAGCCGGATATATTTTACATAAAGTAGGGCCGGGACACAATGATTTTTCTGAGCCTTATCCGATTGAACTGGAGCCGTCCTCGCGGGTGCGATGGTTGCGGCCGGTGGTGGTATTGACGAATCGCCACAGCTATAGTGCCACAAATGATTTTGTGAACAAGATGCGCCAGCTGCCATACGTGACGATTCTGGGCGACCGTACAGGCGGAGGCGGTGGGTTGCCGTTCAATTCGGAACTGCCTAACGGATGGTCGGTGCGATTTTCGGCTTCTCCCATGCTGGATGCGAACAAACAACATACAGAAGATGGCATTGAGCCGGACATAAAAGTGGATATGGCCAAGTCGGATGCGTCCAAAGGGAAGGATACGATGATTGAAACAGCCATCCGGTTATTGGAACGGTCTGATCAGGAATAACTTTGCCTTTGGACTACCGGCCGGAGTCTGTCATAAAGACAGGCAATAACCCTGTTTTTATTGAGAAATATGCCCTCCGTTCGAAACGACTTTTGTACAGAAATCCCCCCCTTTTGTACAAAAAAATCCAAGTATTTGAATAATTTCCGGAATTGATTCTATCTTTGTTTCGTGATTCAGGCGTTAGAAGGAATGTATGCCTATACATTCCATAAAAAAAGAAGATAATAACTATTAAAAAGAGCGCATGTGAAAAAGAATTTTTTCAAAGGTGAAGGGGGAGGTGTTGCCCCTTCACCTTTTGAGTTTAAGCGTTTGTGCCTTTCAAAAAAATTGGACTGTACATAGTAAAGTGATTTTATTAAGACAAAAGGTTGTTTCATAATGAAACAACCTTTTGTTATAAAAGCCGCACCGTGGATATGAACAAACTCCGTATGACAGGATTTGAGTGTCATTATTACCTTTGTAATCCGCCGTGCGAAGCATATCCCGAAGGACGCGGCCCGCCATTAGTAATAAGAACTTGTCTCGGAATTTTAAAAAAATCTGATGAGTTTCCCAATCGAACAATGCGGCTTAACTCATTCCTGTATTGCAAATATACGCAATAATAGATGAATGATGCAAATTTTTTATGCAAAAAATTTGGCTTTCATTCAATTATTTTTTCAACACATTGATTATCTGTTATATAAAAGGCGCATTTAAAGACAAAAAAAGAGGTCTTCTCGAAAGAAAACCTCTCATTTTTGGTAGGAAATAGTCCCGTTAAAGGGTCATTTTTTCACTTTTGCTACCACGGCTTTGAACGCATCGGGATGATTGACGGCTAAATCGGCGAGCACCTTGCGGTTGATCTCGACGCCGGCATCGTGCAACGCACCCATTAAGCGCGAGTACGACAATCCTTCCAGGCGTGCGGCGGCGTTGATACGCTGTATCCACAGTGCGCGGAAATTGCGTTTCTTGGCGCGGCGGTCGCGGAATGCGTAGGTCAAACCTTTTTCCCACGTGTTCTTGGCTACCGTCCAAACATTCTTGCGGGCGCCGTAGTACCCTCTCGTAAGTTTCAGAATCCGTTTCCTTTTTGCTCTTGAAGCAACATGATTTACTGATCTTGGCATAATCTTAAAATTGTGAATGTCAGCGTCATCTTCTTTCGATGAACTTAGGCGCTGAACATTCGGTTAATAAAATGTTATCTGTCTCTTGCTGATGAATACTTATTTCATGCAAAGCAAACGCTTTACATTGTTTGTATCCACCCGTGCAACCAGACCCGTGAGGGTCAGGTTACGTTTCTGCTTTTTCGTCTTCTTCGTCAGAATATGACTTTTAAAAGCATGTTTCCGTTTAATTTTCCCTGTTCCGGTAAGGGCAAACCTCTTTTTGGCACCGGAATTAGTTTTTAATTTTGGCATTTCAAATTACTTATAATGTTAGTACTTAATTAAATTCATTCTATTTTTTCGCTGTCTGCATCCGAAAGGGATGATGGCTTGGGCGCTGGCTGTTTGCTTACGCCTTTTTTGGGCGAAAGCATGATCGTCATTCGCTTGCCTTCCAACAACGGCATCTGGTCCACTTTAGCATATTCTTCCAAATCGTTGGCAAAACGAAGAAGTAGCACTTCTCCCTGCTCCTTGAACAAAATCGAACGGCCTTTGAAGAATACATACGCCTTAACTTTGGCGCCTTCCTCAAAAAATCCTTTGGCATGGCGCAGTTTGAAGTTGTAATCGTGGTCGTCTGTCTGGGGTCCGAACCTGATTTCTTTCACGACTATCTTTACGGACTTGGATTTTTGTTCTTTCTGCCGCTTTTTTTGCTGATACAAAAATTTTTGATAGTCGGTTATCTTGCATACGGGCGGCTGGGCATTCGACGAAATTTCCACAAGGTCATACCCCATGTCGCCTGCCATTTGCAAAGCCTTGCTTGTCTGATAGATGCCGTTTGTCACGTTGTCTCCTACCAAGCGTACTTCAGGAACCCGGATCCGCTCATTGATTCTATACACTTCTTTCACACGGTCGTTTCTCATTCGTCTGTCAATCTAAAATGTACCTCCTTTTTATCTATTTGTTTTACTTTATTTTATACGTTAATTTAATATCTTATTTTGTCTGTTCCGTTTCCCAGCGGTTCATCATTTCGTTGACTTCCGCAGCGATTTGCGCCGCAAAGGTAGTAATTTTCATTGAACCTTTATCGCCTTCGCCCTGTTTTCTTACGGAAATTTCATTATTTTCTTTTTCCTTTTCGCCGACGATGAGCATATAAGGTAT
>JAISUI010000075.1 GCA_031272155.1 Tannerella sp.
TGGATGGGAATATCCGTAACATAATGGATGATAAGCGTAACTGCAACGCCGGTCAACACCGTCGCCGTCGCAAGCATGTTGAGCGTTATGCCGCCCTTCTTGAACGAGGAGAAAAAACCTGGGCCAACCTGTAAGCCGATCGAATAGACGAAGAGAATCAGTCCAAACTCTTTCATGAAATGCAGGATTTCGGGGTTCACTTTCAGTCCGAAATGACCCGCCACGATTCCTGCGAAAAGAACAAATGTGATGCCGAGCGAAACGCCGAAAATCTTTATTTTCCCGAGCGAAATGCCCGCCGCTATCACGAGCGCAAAAAGCAGAACGGAATGAGCCACCCCGCTGCCGAAAAACAATTCATTAAGCCAATCCATATTTTTGGTAATTCGGCTGCAAAGTTACGGTAAAATATTCAAAACAACAAATTTATTTCCTGTGTGTCGTGGCTAAAAAAACAGCCGCTCAAATGAACGGCTGTTGATGAATAAGATCACTTTTTCAGTACAAACTTGTGCACCGTCGGTTTTTCGTCGATGTCGCTCTGAATGTGGAGGTAATACATGCCATCAGGCAGTGCCGACAGGTCAATAGAGGTAACGCCTTCCACCGCTTGGATTGCCTGCACCTATTTGCTGAAGGTGTTGTAAATCCGCAGGTCGAAGGTCGGGGTTTTTGAAAGAGTTGCCCGTGTGGCATCTGTTTTTGCCGCAAAGTTCTCCCGATTAACCTCGATATTGATGTTTATCAGACCGGTTGAGGGATTGGGATAGACGGCGGAGTAATAAGCGGAAGGCGTCAGTGTGCCAACTTGTATCCAATTACTCCACCCGCAGGCATTATGCGCTCTGACACGTAAAGCCGTTGTCGGCGAAGATGCAGTGCCGGTAACGCGGATTCTGTCCATGGGATGATAACCGCCACCTACAGGATGTTCCTCGATTGTCCAACCCGAATAGACTGTATTCCATTCATATTCATCGATACCTTCAGTATTTGAAAATGAATTAGTTACCTGTGCATAATAAGTATAACTGGACTCCAGACCATAGTTGGTAGTGATGTTGGCGGTATTAGGAACTACTGATCGAATAGTCAAATCATTTCTGTTAATTTCGGTTCCGTTCACAACGATGCTCACCCAAGCGCTGCCACTACCGTTTGGACTGAAAGTAGCAGAATTACCGGATGTTGAAACAAGCGTTAAGTTTGAACTCTTGTTCCACGAATAACTCGTTGGTGCAGGACTGACTGAACAAGTGAAAGAGGTGCCCGAGCACACTTCTGACGGGCCTGTGATTGCAAAATTGGAATTTATCCAGGAAACAATGCTTGAGACACGCTCGAAAATAGATGGTGAACTTGCATTGGTTCCTGTGCAACCATAGATAACTGCAACAGACACTCCAATCAAAATATTGGTATTCAAAGTGTTTGACCAGACAGATAAAGGACCTCCGCTATCACCTAAACATATTCCCTGTCTTATTGTGCTACTGCCTGAGGCGGCAAATTCATGGCTTTGAACTGTATAGCCAGTGGAATTATATACATCCTGATTAGAAAGAATTGTTAGATTTACAGCGTTCAAACAATCAGGATCCGGTGCAGATACAGATGCCCAACCCCAACCTGATGCAGTCACAGTATTTCCTACAGTATATAAACCAGAAGTGGTGGAGTTTAAATAATTAATGGCTGTTCTTGTAGAACCAAACGAAATATTACTCGACAAAATCAACAAAGCGACATCATAAGATGTATGCGGAATAATCTGCGAAACATTATATATATTGCTTGCAGAAATAGAGCTTATACATGTTGTTCCTGCAATAACTTGTACGTTAGATACATTAACACCGTTTATGCAATGCTTAGCGGTCAATATCACATTTGGAGCATAATGCTACCCCCGCATACATAGTCTCCATTAATCTTCAATAATACTTGCCATGGAGCATCCGTAATATTTATTGAGGTTCCACCGGTTATCCGCTGCTGTGCAATTCCTATAACAGAACCAGCGAGAAATGTTAATAAAAAAATAATCCGTTTCATAATTTTCTAATTGATAAAATATTGATAATAGGTCGATATCCATAAATACCACAGTTCCAATCCTCTTCAGTTATTTGAAAAGAGACTTTTACTTTAAGGCTGTCAATTTGGAAGTGTTCGGATAAATTTGAGGGCTTCAATAAAATCAAAGATTTTTCTCCCATATAGGATAAAACAAATCCTTCACATGAATCCGGCCACGGTTGATATAAAATCATTCCTTCAACTTGATAAATGTTCTTTGAAGGATCATTTTCTTTGCACGAAGCAAAAATTGACAGAATCATTACTGCCAAAAGAAATTTGGTTTTCATTTTATATAATTTTTTAGTTAAAAAAATTTATGCTTTATTTCACCATAAATTTCGCCGTCTGCCGGATATCGGCCGACGAAGCGCCGATCTGAATTTCGTATTCTCCCGGCTCGACGACGTAGCGGTTGTCGCTGTTCCAATATGAAAGCGCATCGCGGTCTAAGGTGAAACTGAGCTGTGCCGTTTCGCCTTTTTTGATGCCGACGCGGCGGAATCCTTTCAACTGGCGGACAGGATTTTCGGCTCTTGTGGCGGGACTTTTCAGGTAGAGTTGCACCACCTCGTCGCCGTCCATGCGGCCGGTGTTGGTGATGTCTATGCTGACCGTGAGCGTATCGCCGCGTTCTATTTCGGGCTTATCAACCGCAGGTTGGCCGTAGGCAAACTGTGTGTAACTCAATCCATAACCGAAAGGATAGACGGTGCGACCCTGAAAATACATGTAGGTGCGGCCGTTAGTTACCTGATAATCGCTGAAATCGGGCAGTTCGTCGAGCGATTCGTAGTAGGTGAGCGGAAGTCGTCCGGCAGGGCTGAAGTCGCCGAAAATGGCTTCGGCAATGGCTGTTCCGCCCTGTTCGCCCGGATACCAGGCGTTGAGTATGGCGGGCAGGTTTTGGTCTTCCCAGCGTACCGACAGTTGGCTGCCTGCAACGAGGACGAGGATAGTGCGCGGGTTTGCACGGAAAATTTCGCGGATGAAAGTTTGCTGGTCATCGGGCAGTTGTATGCTTTTGCGGTCGCGGCCTTCCATCTCGATGGTTTTGTTGATGCCCATCACCACGATGGCGGCGTCGCTGCTTGCGGCTATTGCCTTTTCGCGGGCGTAGAGGCCTTTCTGTTTCAGACTTGGCGATTTCCATAGCAGGGCGGCGTAGGTAACGGGTTTGATTTTCTGCATCTGGGTGAAATAGTTGCCGTCGAAATTGGCATATTCGACCGCAAGTTCATATTCGCGACCGGCTTCAAGGGTAATTTTGCGGGTATATGTACCGCGATCCATATTGCAGTTGTCGAAACGTTTTTCGCCGTCAATAAACACTTTCATGCAACCGTTTTTGATGGCGCCGAGTTCGTATTCGCCCGAAACGGCGGGCTTCAAAACGCCTTTCCATTTCACCGACAGATTGTCGGTTGTCGGCACTTTCGGATTGGGCGGCTGGTTTATGGGGTCGAGATTGACCTGCGGATCAACAGTCTTGGAAAACGACGATTTGAAGGAGTGGTCGGCAAAAAACTCGGCTTCAAGTCCGGGCTGAAGCCGTCCGTCTGCATCGCGATGGAAAAGGAATTGCGGCGGGATGATTTCGTGCTGCGAGAGGTTGCCTGTCCACTGCATGGTGTTGATTTTCACTTTCTTACCAAGCCGGCTGACAATACCTTCAAGCGGCGAGACCGGTTCGTTCAGCGGCAGGCCGCTATAGTCGCCATATTCGGGCTGCGAAGCATTGATACCGAGCACGGCTATGGATTTGATTTTATTGGGATTAAGCGGCAGTATGCCGTTGTTTTTCAGCAACACGAGCGATTGTCGGGCGGCTTCGAGCGCAAGCTGCCGGTTTTCCGCACTTCCGACAGCGTTTGCCGGAATCCGGTTCCAGGGCACAAGGTCGGGGTGATCCATCATGCCGAGTTTGAAGCGCGCCCGCAGAACGTGTCCGGCAGCGGCGTCAATATCGTTTTCCGTAACAAGGCCTTTTTCGAGTGCGGCGTAGAGGTTGTCGGCCATGCAGTCGCCACATTCGAGGTCGAGGCCGGCGCGGAGGGCGTCAATGGCGGCCGTTTCGCGATCGGGCGCAAAGTGATGACTGTCAAAGATATGCTCTACTGCGCCGCAATCCGACACTACATAACCCTGAAAACCCCATTCCTTGCGGAGAACAGTCTGCAACAGCCATTGATTGGCCGTGCAGGGAATGCCGTTAATAGCGGGGTAGGCGGTCATGATGGCCTGGGCGCGTCCTTCGGTTATCAAGGCCTGGAAAGCGCGCAGATAGTAGTTGCGGAGCACATATTCGGGCGCTTCGACCTTGCACGAGAAGCGGTTGTGCTCTTCGTTGTTGGCGACGAAATGTTTAGGCGTCGAAACGACTTTCAGATAGCGCGGATCGTCGCCCTGCAAGCCTTTGACGTAGGCCACGCCGATTTGCGACGCGAGGCAGGGGTCTTCGCCATAGGTTTCGGGGGTGCGTCCCCAGCGGGGGTCGCGCGCCATGTTGACCGTCGGCGACCAGAAAGCGAGCAGGTCGGTGTAGCGATTGTTTTGCAGCGCGCCATACTCAAGTTCGTTCCAGCGTGCGCGGGCTTCGGTCGAAACGGCGTCGCCTACGGTTTGGATCAGCGCAGGGTTCCAGGTCGCCGCTAACCCTATTGATTGAGGGAAAACGGTGAAGCGACCCGGGCGCACCACTCCGTGCAGAGCCTCGTTGCCGTGATCGTATTTGACCACACCAAGCCGCTCAATGGCAGGCGCTTTTTCCTGCAACAGCGATATTTTTTCCCTGACCGTCATTCTTGCGACGAGGTCTTCGACGCGGCGGTCAATGTCGGCGTCGGGGTTTTCATACAGATCTTTCTGCCCGTTGCCGTTGAGGTCGAGCCATGGTTTTTCCTGTGCGGAAACGCACATGTTTTGTGCGAAAACATAAGTAATCCAAATAATTAATGATGTCTTTTTAAAATTAAATTTCATAGTTTCTTTATTCTATATTCATTACTGACTTACAAAGATAAAACTTTTTTCCAATAAAAACAAAAGGTGGTAGTCAGCAATTTTGCGAAATCAGTTAACGCTTTTATTTTCAATTATTTTTTTGTTTCATATAGTTTTGAATTTGGATCGAACTTACGTTAAAAAAATATTTTTGAACCCGATAAAAAAAAGCGTGTGTTTTTTTTTATTCAAAATATTCATACCTTTGGAGGATTTTTTAAACAAAGATGGAACGAAGCAGTCATAAACAAGGTGGTATGTTGCAATGGGGCATTGGGATAGGTGATATGCTCATCCTCAATGTCTTGTTTTTTGTCATATACTCCAGGATGGATCACTTTTATACGATGGCAATAGATCACAGCATAAGGGAAGTTGTGCTGTTTTTGAATTTTTGCTATTTCTTTGCGCTTTATTTTGTGCCTATCAAAATACACCAGTCTGTTGTTTTTCTTGACAAGATTGTACAACGATCGTTCATGTTGATTTCTTTTCACGTATTCCTTTTTATGACATGCCTTTCATTCTTGAACCGGGCAAATGAGCTGGCTACATTTATCGTTGTATATTATGTGGTTACGATGCTTTGTTTTACCTTGTGGCGGGTTCTTGTGCGTATTTTCGTCAAGATTTATCGCAGTAAAGGCTATAACTCGAAGAATATTATTATTGTAGGGGCCGGGAAGAATGGAATGGAACTGTACCGAATCATCAAAACCGATCTCTCGTACGGCTTCAATGTCCTGGGATTTTTTGATGATAATGAAGTCCTGAAAGATGTATTGCCTAATTATTTGGGGAAAATCGAAAATATAGAGGCTTATGTAGCCGAAAATGAAGTGGATGAAATCTATTGTACGATTCCCGGAACGAACAGCGAGAAAATATCCGACCTGCTTTCCTTTGCGGAGAAAAACATGATACGTTTTTATATTATTCCTGAATTTTACCGGAATGTTAAAAAAAGTATGGTATTGGAAATCATGGAATCCATCCCCTTGTTGTCTATTCGCAACGAGCCGTTGCAATCGGCTTATAACCGGATGATTAAACGAACTTTCGATATTGTTTTTTCGTTTTTTGTCCTGATTTTGTGCTATCCGTTTATCTATATTATTGCCGGCCTGTTGATTAAACTGAGTTCGCCGGGGCCTATCCTGTTCAAGCAGAAACGGACGGGTATTTATGGACAGATTTTTGAATGTTACAAATTCAGAACAATGAAAATGAACGAGGTCGCCGACACCGTACAGGCAGTAAAAGATGATCCCCGCACAACGAAAATCGGCAGTTTCCTCAGGCGAACCAACCTGGATGAATTTCCCCAGTTCCTCAACGTTCTGATAGGCGACATGTCGGTCGTTGGTCCAAGACCTCACATGTTGAAACACACGGATCTGTATTCCAAACTGATAGACAGATACATGGTGCGTCATTTAGTGAAACCCGGTATCACCGGCTGGGCGCAAATCACAGGCTATCGCGGCGAAACCCGTACGCTCGAACAGATGGAAGGCCGCGTGAAACGCGATGTATGGTACATCGAAAACTGGTCGTTCATCCTCGATCTGAAAATCATATTTGTTACAGTTGTAAATATGTTCAGGGGCGAAAAAAATGCCTATTGACCCATCTTCCGTTTAACGCATTAAAACAATTTTTTTGGGATGACATAAAAAGCGCCGAAAGCGATTATCATTCATTAACAGCAAGTTATTTGTATCGCATGTTGTGATTTTATTGCTTTTCGACAAATAAATTTGCATAATTCAAATATTCCACCTAATTTTGTCGGCCAAAGCATTTACAGGGGGGAAGGATGTAGATGCTTTTTTCATTGAATTTATGTTTCGATAGTAATGAGAAAAGATATTATCTATCATCCTGCTAAAGGACTTGCATTGAGGGATATAGAAACGCTTTTGTTCGATGACGGCACCTTGTCGTTGTCGGCCGAAGCGATGGAGAAAGTGGAACGTTGTTATGCTTTTCTGGAGGCGTTTGTTTCAGACAAAGTGATTTATGGCATCAATACGGGTTTTGGCCCAATGGCGCAATACCGTATTGGGGAATCATCTCTTAAACAACTGCAATATAATATCATACGCAGCCATTCCACAGGTGCAGGACAGCCTTTACCGCCGGTTTACGTCAAGGCGTCCATGATTGCGCGCCTGGTAACGTTGTTGCAGGGCTATTCCGGTGTACATCCGGAATGGGTCGGACAATTGCTGTGTTTTATTAACCGCGACATTTGCCCGTTCGTGCCCGAACATGGCAGCGTAGGCGCGAGTGGTGATCTCGTGCAGTTGGCGCATATCGCACTGGCGCTGATTGGCGAAGGCGAGGCGTTCTATCAAGGGGAACTGCGCAGCGTGGCCGACATTCTGGAGGCGGAGCAATTGCAGCCTTTACATGTATATATCCGCGAAGGGCTGTCTGTCACAAACGGCACATCCGTGATGACCGGTATCGGGCTTATCAACCTGATTTACACGGAAAAGTTGTTGGATTGGGCGGTGATGGCATCCGTAATGATGACGGAAATCACATCTTCCTACGACGACCATATCTCGTTTGAACTGAATGCGGTGAGGCGCCATAACGGGCAGCAGCAGGTGGCGGAAACCATGCGCCGGTGGATAGCGGGAAGCCGTTGCATCCGGAAAAGAGAGGATGAACTGTTTCACAAAACGGAAGCAGAGAAATTTCAACACAAAGTGCAGCCTTATTATTCGTTGCGGTGCGTTCCCCAGATACTGGGGCCTGTGTGGGACGAACTGGACAGTGTCAGGAAGATGCTGATAGATGAACTCAATTCGGCCTGCGACAACCCGATTGTGGATCCGGACAGCCGGAATATCTATCATGGCGGTAATTTCCACGGCGATTATGTCGCTTTCGGGATGGATAAATTAAAAATTGCCGTAACGAAACTGACCATGCTTGCCGAGCGGCAAATGAATTACCTGTTTCACGACCGCATTAACGAAATCCTGCCGCCGTTTGTCAATCTGGGTGTGCCGGGACTGAACTACGGGATGCAGGCGGTGCAGTTTACCGCCACTTCCACGACGGCCGAATGTCAGATGTTATCCAATCCGATGTATGTGCACAGTATTCCCAACAATAATGACAACCAGGATGTTGTTAGTATGGGAACCAATGCAGCCTGGATAGCGGCCAAAGTGATTGAAAACAGTTTCCAGGTCATGGCCATCCATTTCATGGCGTTGGTTCAGGCTATTGATTGCCTGAAAATCCAAAACGAGCTGTCGGAAAAGACGCATGTCATCTATAAAGAAATACGATCGTTTTTTCCTGCATTTACAGAGGATGCGCCCAAGTATAAAGTGATTGAACAAATGAAACAATACCTGATAAATCATGCTAAAATACAATAAGATATGAGAGTGTCGGAGAAATATTATGATGAAATTTTTAACTTCAGCGGTCAATGGGATGTCCCGTCGCAATGCGGGCTGAGGATATTAGATAAGCAGCCCGGTAAGAAAACGGTAATTGTCACCGAATTATATCAGGACAACCCCGGTACGTCGGTCACGTATGCGGGCTATTCGCTTGCACGGCAGATTTGCGAACGCAAAGGTATCAATTTGAATGAAGTTCAATACTTGGAATGTAATCCGGATACCAATTCCAAACTGTCGTTCTATGACGAAGCCTATTTTGAAGTGACTTTTCCCGAACAGCATGGGGGCGCCGGACGGCCGCAATATCGCCAGCTGACTGCCGACGAAGTGAAAGCATTATTTGATAATTGTAAACTATGAACCCAATTCCGGATATCGAAACACAGCCCGCGTCGGTCATTCGACGTTTTCAGGAACAGAAACTTACGGAAACGCTGTCCTATCTCAGCGCCTGTTCGCCCTATTATCGGGAAATGTTTTGCAAACACAGTATCGCCGTCGAGAAAATCAGGCGTCTGGAAGACTTGAAAGATATTCCTTTCACGGACAAGACGGCTCTCCAGCAGCAAAACAAAGATTTCCTTTGCGTACCGTGCGAAAAGGTCATTGATTATATCACGACCTCCGGCACGCTGGGCGACCCGGTGACGTTTGCCATGACCGACCACGACCTGGAACGGCTGGCCTACAACGAACAGATTTCTTTCCAGTGCGCCGGCGTTCGGCCGGGCAATGTGTTCCAGCTGATGACGACCATTGACAAGCGTTTTATGGCGGGATTGGCCTATTTCCTCGGCGCACGGAAACTGGGCGCCGGTATTGTCCGCGTAGGAAACGGGATTCCCGAACTGCAATGGGATACCATCCGGCGCATTCATCCTGATACGCTGATAGTCGTTCCTTCCTTTATATTGAAGATTATCAAATACGCCGAAGAGCATGGCATAGCCTATCAACAGTCCAGTATAAAGAAAGCCATTTGTATCGGCGAAAACCTCCGGCAACAGGATTTCTCGCTCAACCTGCTTGGGCAGAGCATTAAAGACAAGTGGGATATTGAACTCTATTCCACGTATGCCTCTACCGAAATGGCGACTACGTTTACCGAATGTGCCTGCGGTTGTGGAGGCCATCACCATCCCGAGCTGATTATTTGTGAATTGATTGGCGACGACGACATGCCGGTGCGCGAGGGCGAAACGGGCGAACTGACCATCACGACACTGAATGTGGAAGGAATGCCGCTGTTGCGCTTCAAGACGGGCGACCTGGCGCGGTTCCACTACGAACCCTGCCGGTGCGGACGGACAACCATGCGGATCAGCCCCATCATCGGACGGATGAACCACATGGTCAAATACAAGGGAACAACCCTTTATCCGCCGGCCATCTTTGATGTGCTCGACAACGTGCCTTATGTGGAGAATTATGTAATGATTGTCAGCAACAACGAATATGGCAACGACCATATCACCCTCAGGATCGGGCTGCGCGAAACGCCCGTGGCCGACGTGACGAAAGAACTGAAAGACCGTTTCAGGGCGCGTATCCGCGTGGCGCCGGATATTGAAATATGCACCATAGAAGAAATCCGGAAAATCAATCTGCCGGACATGAATCGCAAACCAGTGAAATTTATTGATAACCGAAAAAAATAAAAACATGAACTCGAAATTTGACGACATCAGACCCTATTATCCTTCGGAACTTGCGCCGGCCATGCAACGAATTGCCGACAACAAGCATTTTCCCGCCATTGCCGGCTTTATCTTTCCCGACAGAGACCCGGCGGAGGTGCGCGACTATGTCCGCAATATCCGGACAGTCGAAGAACTGCAGCTTGGTATCATGAGCGCTTTCCTCGAAACGGTGCTTAAGAAATCGGCCGGACGGTTTACGCACAGCGGTTTGGAATACCTCCATCCGGAGGGCAGTTACCTCTTTGTGTCCAACCACCGCGACATCACGCTCGATGCCATGCTCTTCCAATATCTGCTCACAAAAAACGGGCTGCCCACGACGGAAGTATCCTTCGGCAGTAACCTGATGAGTTCGCAATTAGTGATTGACATCGGCAAATCCAACAAGATG
This sequence comes from Tannerella sp., assembly GCA_031272155.1. Lineage (GTDB taxonomy): Bacteria > Bacteroidota > Bacteroidia > Bacteroidales > Tannerellaceae > Tannerella. The sequence goes on from JAISUI010000075.1 coordinate 10,608, forward strand.
TTTACCGTTTTCCGAGGCGGCAACCTGCGCGATTTCTACAACAACTCGCAGCATCTTTCCGACTATATCCGACATACGATTACCGGGAAAAAGGAATCCGTATGGATTGCACAGCGCAACGGGCGCACCAAAGACGGCGACGACGCCACCGATCAGGGCATCATCAAAATGTTCTGCATGAGCGATACCTCCGACCCCGTTCGGTCGGCTGCAACCCTGCATATCGTGCCCATGGCCATATCCTATCAGATAGAACCCTGCGATACGCTCAAAACGCAGGAACTCTATCTTTCGCGCGGCGGCAGGAAATACATCAAAAAAGAAGGCGAAGACCTGAACAGCATCCTCACCGGCATGACCCAGCCCAAAGGCGATATCCATATCAGTATATGCAAGCCGCTGGAAGAAGACGAACTGAAGGCCATTCCCTACAAGTTGCCGAACGAATTTCACAAAGGCGTTGCCGCACTGATTGACCGGCGCATCCGCGAAGGCTATCAACTGTACGGCAACAATTACATTGCCCACGACATCCGTTCGGGCAAAGATACATATTCCGACCGCTATACGACTGAAGAAAAGGCGGCGTTCACGGCGCGGTGCGAACAGATGCTGCAGCAAATCGAAGGCAACAAACCGACCCTGCTATCCATCTTCCTCGGAATATATGCCAATCCGGTGGACAATAAACCGGAAAAAAATACTTTTTGCTAAAAAAAATCTCAAATAATTTGCATATTAAAAAAAATATATGTATATTTGCGCCCATATATATTATCTAATTCTTATTACATGAACAGGCGTAACAACATACCAAATAAAGCATATCCGTCAGGCTCGCACGGTTTGTCAATATGCGGGGCGCGGTCTGTCAATACATCAAATCCGGATCATCAATGTACCGCACGTTTTCTATCAATGTACCGGGTGCGGGTCATCAATGTACCGTGCATGGTTCATCAATGTACCAAGCGTGGTCTATCAATGTACCGTGCATGGGTCATCAATGTACCAAGCATGGTCTATCAATACACCGGGCATGGATCATCAATGCACCGGCTAAGGGCAATCAATATACAGGACATAGTAAATCAATATATTTAATTTCTAATCAATAAATCAAAAAAATTATGGCTACAAACGCAAACTGGATCCCTTCGGGACACGAAGCCCTGCACACGCAGGCAAATCAGACGGCAGCATACCTTGCTATCGCTGCAAACGTAACGCGCATGGGACTTACCGGCGCATCAACATGGATTTCGACCGAATTTACGGCGAAACTGACCCCGCTCAATACGGCATTCACGGCCTGGCAAAACCCTGCGACGCGAACGCCCGTACTCGTTGCCAACCTTAAAGCCGCGGAGGAGGCCTTTGTGCCTGCCTACCGCAAGCTCTACAATGGTTTCCTGCGC
>JAISUI010000034.1 GCA_031272155.1 Tannerella sp.
CCGGGCGAGCTGGGCGAAAACTACACCGGCGAGACGTCCATCGGATGCCGTATCCGCGGACTGAAAGACGGCAAAGAACGCACGTATTACATATATAATAATTGCAGCCATCAGGAAGCCTATCGCGAAACGGGCGCACAGGGCGTCAGCTATACCACCGGCGTACCGGCGATGATTGGCGCCAAACTGTTCATGCAAGGCGTATGGCAGAAACCCGGCGTTTGGAACGTCGAAGAATTTCCACCCGAACCGTTTATGAACGAACTGAACGAACAGGGACTCCCGTGGAATGAAGTTTTTGACGGTGATTTGGAGGTGTAAGGCCGTCGCCCTACCCTATTTCCTCGCTTTCCGCGAAAGTCTGTTGAGCATGTAAACAAGCAGGAAACCGATGATGGTCAGCGCGACGGCTTCCCACAGCAGTTTGTCTGGCAAAATATTGGTTTCAACAAGAGGTTTGACAACCCCGTGATGATCCGTATAAGTTGTGACGGTTTCTTTCCATGGCCATACTTTATTGAGCGATCCGAGCATAAAACCGCTCAGGACAGCGATCGTTACGTCGTGAAAACGGCGCAGTGCAAACGACAGGAAACGTGAAAAAGTCGTTATCCCGACAATCACACCTGCCGTAAAGATTAATAATACCGACAGTTTAAACGATTTCACCGCATCCATAATATAAAAATATTTGCCCATCAGGACGAGAATGAAGCTGCCTGAAATGCCGGGCAAGATCATGGCACAAATAGCAATCACACCGCTAATGAACACAAACCATCCGGCGTCGGGCGTTTTGGCGGGGGTTGCCATGGTGATATAAAACGCGCTTACGGCGCCGATAATGAAACTGAGCGCTGTTTTCCAGTTCCAGCGCTTGACGTCGCGCACTACTATCCAGGTAGAAGCCAGCACTAATCCGAAAAAGAACGCCCATACAAGAACAGGATGCGCTTCGAGCAAATAGGTAATAAGCCTGGCAAGCGAGAAAATACTGGCGCAAATCCCAATAATGAGCGCCAGCAGGAAGTTGCCATTGATAGCCTTCCAAAATTCGCGCCAGCGAAAGGCAAAAAACAATTTCAGCGACGCAAGATTGACGCTCTTGATTGAATTGAGCAATTCCTGATATACACCTACGATGAAAGCGATTGTACCGCCGGACACCCCCGGCACTACATCGGCCGAACCCATTGCAATTCCCTTTATCATCAACAAAAAATAATCTTTCAGGCTACGTTTTTCCATTCTTTTCCGTTTTTCAATTGCGGTTATATTTATTCATCAGATAGCTGTTTACTAAATTCTCAGGTGTAATGGCATGGCGCAGGGTTGTTTTTTTAGTGTACACATTATCAAGAACCGTCCGGATGGTTTTTCCCCCGAATTGTTCATAGAGCCAGTTCAGGTAATCTTCCACCGTCTGGGGAGTGCAACGTCCGTAGCAATGGCAAAACTGCGCCAGATCATCTTCGAGAAGGCGTTGCAGCGCAGCATGGATGACCGCAAACGACGAATCAACTTTCCGCTCAAAAACAGATTTCATTTCCTCCATAAGCGACCTGATAAGTTGTCCGAAAGGCATGTCGTGCAAAGAATGAATATCCAACTCTTTCCCTATACGGAACAGCAGTTGCAAGAGATTCTCAGCGGCTTCAACCGTTTTTTCCTGTTCGCCCTTGACAGTATAGGCAAACATCTGAAGAAGATGCAACAATATATCGCCGGGACTGATCGGGGCGGTCGAATTTTCATCCGCCTCCCCGCCTTCTTCGCCGTCGGCAGGCGTTTGCTGCAGGGCTTCATTCCAATTAGTGTTCAGTTCGTTGGAAACATCGGTATTTTTCAGCAAATTTCGCAGCAGGATATAAACCTCTTCAATATGGCCGGGCTGAACATCTTCGTTGCGGTCTATCCAGTCGGCGATTTCATCGTCGTCGGGCATCAGTTCCATATACAGGTCTATGGCCTTGTCGTAATCGCCATTCATGAACAGGCTATAGATTTTCAGTATCTTGATTTCAGTGTCCGTATCGTCGCAGGTCAAAGCGAAATCGAGCGACTCGACGGCTTTATCGTAATCGCCGTTGAAAAAATGAAGACGTCCCTGCATGTACCAGAAATCACCTTCGTACGGATCATAGTCAATCAGTTCGCTGACCAAAGCGAGCGCCTGCTCGGTTTCGCCCTGCGCCTCGTAATAGTAACATAGTTCTTCCTTCAATACCATATTTTCAGGGAAATGCTCCAATCCCCGCCGGATCAGGTCGCAGGACTGTTCATATTTCTCCAGTCCGTTCAATACCGGCGCCAAATATTCATAAATATCCTCCAGATCGTCGCTTTCCATCATTTCCTGCGCGTCAATATAGGCCGAAACTTCTTCGTAGCGGTCTAATGCGCAGAAACATTCCATTTTTAGCAGATTCAGTTCCAGATCATCGGCTTCGCCTATCTTTTCGATCAGCGAGAGCGCTTCGGCATATTTTTCGTCATAAATATACATGCGGCATATTCGCGTTCGGACGTCCGGATTTTCGGGATGAAGTTTCTGGGCGTATTGAAGCGTTTTACGATAATGGTCAAAATCGTCGGTCATTTCAAAATAATCTATCAGTTCAACGATTTCATCCGCATCGAAATACGTCTCGACGCCATTATTCTCCATTTTTGAATACCGCTGCAATATATTTCTTATTGTACTCATTCTATCTGTTGTTGTATAAATCCGTTATTTTTTCTTCGTCCACGTATCCCGTAGCGACACGGTACGGTTGAAGACGAGTTTACCGTCCGCACTTTCCGGGTCGAGATTGAAATAACCGATCCGCTGGAACTGGAAATGGTCGTACGGCCTGGCAGTCGCCAAATCCGCTTCGACAACACAGTTTGTCAATATCTTTAGCGATTCGGGATTTATCAGTTCATGCAATTTTTTATCTTTTTCTTCGGCCGGATTTTCGGAAAGGAACAGGCGGTCGTAAAGCCTCACCTCGGCTGGCAAAGCATGGGCTACCGACACCCAGTGTATGGTTCCTTTGACTTTGCGGTTGCTTTCCGGCATTCCGCTTTTGGTCTGCGGATCATATTCGGCATAGACTTCTTCCACCTCCCCGGCGGCATTTTTCCGACATCCCGTGCACCGGACGATGTATCCGCAGCGCAGGCGCACTTCCTGTCCGGGCGTAAGGCGATAATAGTCCCTGGGAGCGTCTTCCATGAAGTCGTCGCGTTCGATATACAGTTCGCGCGAAAAAGCAATTTCGTGCACTCCTTCGTCCGGATTTTCCGGATTATTGACCGACGTCATCATTTCCACCCGCCCTTCGTGATAGTTGGTAAGAATCAGCTTCACGGGATTAAGAACCGCCGCCACACGTCGAGCCGTAGCATTCAGGTCTTCACGAACCGTATGTTCCAGCAAAGCCATATCAATCGTAGCCTCAAATTTGGTATAACCTATCCTGTCCACAAACTTGCGGATCGAAGAAGGCGTGTAGCCCCTCCGTCGCAATCCGCAAAGCGTCGGCATTCGCGGGTCGTCCCAGCCACTTACCAGGCCTTCCTTCACAAGTTCGAGCAATATCCGCTTACTCATAAAGGTATAGGTCAGATTCAGGCGGTTAAACTCCGTCTGGCGCGGGCGATAATCGCCCGTCCGGAGCAGTTCAATGAAATAATCGTAGAGCGGACGATGGACTTCAAATTCCAGCGTGCAAAGCGAATGGGTCACCCCTTCAAAATAGTCGCTCTGGCCGTGGGCAAAGTCATACATCGGATAAACTTTCCACTGCGTGCCCGTCCGGTGGTGCGGAGTTTTTATAATACGGTAAATAATCGGGTCGCGGAAGTGCATATTGGGCGAAGCCATATCAATCTTCGCCCGAAGCGTCATGCTGCCTTCTTCAAACTCGCCGCGATTCATGCGGTAAAACAGGTCAAGACTCTCTTCCGCAGGGCGATTGCGGAAAGGACTTTCGATGCCCGCCTGAGTTGGCGTCCCTTTTTGCTCCGCAATTTTTTCGGAACTCTGCTCATCCACGTAGGCATGACCTTTTTGGATCAAACTTACCGCAAAATCAAACAACTGCCCGAAATAGTCCGACGCATAATACACATTTTCCCACCGAAAACCGAGCCATTGAATATCTTCCATAATGGCATCCACGTATTCCACGTCTTCGCGCGTCGGATTCGTATCGTCAAAACGCAGATTGCACGTTCCGTTATACTTTTCGGCCATACCGAAATCCAGACAGATCGCTTTGGCGTGACCGATATGCAGGTAACCGTTCGGTTCGGGCGGAAAACGGGTCTGAATCCTCCCGCCATCGCGCCCTTCGGCCAGGTCGTTCCTGATTATCTGTTCTACGAAACTCAGACCTTTTTTGCTTTCCTCGCTGTTTATATCTCCTTTCATTTCAGTATATCTCTTTTTTCGTTCACTTATTCGTTAGAATTTGCAAAGGTAAAACATTATTGGCAAACGGCCATTGAATTGAGAAAAAAAAATCAATCTTTCTTCTCCGGCGCCACTGTCGGCACGCCGGCGGCATGAATCCCCAATCATTTGGCTAAAAAAAAGCAGGGACGCATCACGCGCCCCCTGCCTGTCTTCATTAATTAACAATTATATTTCTTGAAAATGATTTAGGTTGCAAAATTAAGGATAAAATACCGTTTCCCGTCACAAAAAACAACTTTTAACCTTTCCCCTACCCTTCCGATCTCCCTTCACGGGATTTAAATCCCCTTGCACGGGATTTAAATCTTTTTGCGCGGGGTTTAAATCTTTTCACGCGGTATTCAAATCTCTTTTCGTGGGATTTGAATCTCTTTGCTTGGGGTTTAAATCTTTTTTCGTGGGATTCAAATCTCTTCACGCGGGACTTAAATCTTTTCGTTTGGGATTTAAATCTCTTCGCGTGGGATTTGAATCTCTTCGTGTGGGATGCAAATCTTTTCACGCGAGACTTAAATCTTTTCGTTTGGGATTTAAATCTCTTCGCGTGGGATTTGAATCTCTTTGCACGGGATTTAAATCTTTTTACGCGGGGTTCAAATCATTCGCAAATTGTTAATTGTCAATTATTAATTGTTCATTGCCCGTGGCGTTTTTACGTCTCTTTTTTTCAGTATAAATGCCGGGAGGTAGATGAAAATTCCGGCTACGGACATGAGGAGACCGCCGATGGTGCCTGCGGCGAGGGGGAACCAGAAGGCTTCTTTTTGCTCGCCTATCATGAAAGGGATGAATCCGAGGATGGTTGAGATGACGGTGAGGAAGATTGGGGTTATTTTGGCGTTCCAGGCCTTGAGGTAGGCGCGGACTGGGGGGATGAGGGGTTTTTGGGCGCGGAGGCGGTTGTATTCGTTGAGGATATAGATACTGGCATTGACGGTGATGCCGCAGAGGAGGACAAAGGATGCGAATCCACCGTGGTCGAAGTTGAGTTTGAAGAGATAGAAGGTGAGGAAGACGCCAATGTAGGAGATTGGTATAACGCCGATGACGGCCAGTGGCTGCTTAAGGGAGTTGAAGAGGATGCCGGTGGTGAAGAAGATGATGATGATGACGAGGAAAAGGAGTGCGTATTGTTTGTAGTCTTTTTCGCCCCATTTATAGTTGTAACTGCGTCCTTTGGCGCTGTAGCCCATTGGGAGGCCGGCGTTGAACCGTTCGAGGATTTGATCCTGTATTTTCGATCCCTGGGTGGCGGAGCCGATGTATTCGTACTGGATGCAGAGGCGGTATTGCTGATTGATTTTGGCTACTTCCTGTGGCGCCTGGCCTTTTTCTATGGCTGCGAGGTCGGCGAGTTTGGAGTCACGCTGCCCGATGTGCAGTGGTGCGTTTTGCATGCTCCAGATGTCGTAGTCGTCCGACTGTCGGGAGGTAAGTTTGAGGTTTTCGGTTTCCTGTTCGGCCGCTATCATTCCCGCAAACCTGTCTTTGGAGAAGACGGGAAGCATGGCGGCATAGAGTTCCGAAGGGAGGATGTTTTCCTGCGCCATGCGCCGGCGGTCGAACCGGAAGGAAAATTCCTGGTAATCGTCTTTCCACCACGAGAATTGTGATGCGATGATGACTTCCTTGATTCGGCGGTAGGTGAGCAGTTCTTCTTTGAGGGCTTCGGCCCAGCCGTAGAGTTCGTCGTAGTTGTAGCCGAAGAGTTCGATGCGGTAGTTGCCTGCGTTTTCGCGGACGTCGTTGCTGAATCCCTGGTCGCGGAGTCCCCATACTCCCCAGCTGCCTCCGCCAAGTTCGAGGGCTTTGCTGACAACGCGGCTTTTGAGCGTGTAGGGGAATCCTGCGCGTTCGCTTTCTTTGGTGAAGAAGACGTCAATTCGCGCCTGTCGGGCGTTATAGATGCTTGTTTGGAACTGTCGGATTTCCCGGTAAGTGCTCAGATAGGCTTCCATTCGCTGGACGAGGTGATTCATCTGGTCGAGCGTAGAGCCGTTTGGAAGGGAGGCGGTAATGTTGAGCACCGTTTCCTCGCGGTCGGTGAAATAGCTGCCTTCATATACTTTCTGGATGAAAAGTCTTAGCGTTCCTCCGAGGGCAGTGTTGACGATCGGCTTGATTTTTTCCTTGTAGGTTTCGTTGCCCAGGAGGTCGTTGTAGGTTTTTATGAGGGTTGAGTCCATGTGCGAATACGAATCGCCTTTCATTTCGATTTTTTCGGGCAGGAGGAATACGGGCAGTCCGAATGCAAGGACGAGGATGATGCAACAGATGGCCTTGCGGCAGCATATCAGTCGGATTTGCCACCTGTAGAAGCGTGAAAAGTATATCGGGAGGCGCCGTAGCCACCGGAACCGGAAGGGTTTGCTTTTTTTTCGGAACATGCCGTTTTTTTCGATCATGGCGGGGACGAACCAGAGGGCAATCATGAGCGAGACGAAGAGGTTGATGATTACTACGGCTGCAAAGTCCTGGAGGTTGAGGCGCGTTCGTTCGTCGAGGAAGAAGATGATTACGAGTGCGCCGATGGTGGTCAGCGTGGCCGTGAGCACGGGGAGGAAAGCGTCGCGATTATGGCGGTTTTTGATATGGTCGGCCATGACGATGGTGTTGTCAATCATCAGGCTTAGCGAAATGGTGATTCCGGCAAGGGAATAGAGCTGCATTTCAAGGTGGAAAAGGTAATAGAAAATGACGGCTACGCAGAGATTGACGCTCAGGCTGGTGACGATGAGGAAAAGGTAGCGGAGGTTGCGGGTAATTAGCAGTACGAAGGCTAAAAGGATGATTACTGTAAGGGCAGTCCGGATGTAAATCTTGTTGAGTTCTTCCCGGATGTATTCCGTGGCGTCGTAGCTGGTATGTATTTCGTATCCTGGGGGCAGTCCGTCGCGAATGAGGTTCATTTCTTCCTTTATTTTGGCGGCCAGCTGGAGTTGGTTGGCCATTTCGTCGGCGCTGATTGAGAGATAAATGGAGTTGAGTCCGTTGATGCGGTAATAACGGCTTGGGGCTTCTTCCTGCCTTTGGGCTGTGAGCAGCTGGTCGAGGCGGAAAAGACGGCCGTCTTTTCCCGGCAGTGAGATGAGCGCGGGGTCGAAGGTTTTGCTTTCGCTTCCGGGCGTGAGTGCAAGGCGAATCCATTCTTCGCCGTCTTCGCGGCTGTTGGCAATGCCGAGAAATTCTTTATGGTAATATTGCGCGATGGTCTGTTGGATGTCGTTGAGGGATATTCCCAGCAGCGCAAGTTGGCGGCTGTCGTACTTGAGTTGCCATTCCATGGGCGTTGCGCCGGTGATGTCAATGCGGTAGATGCCGGGGATGGTGGCTAAGCGGGGCTTGATGTTGTTTTCCGCAAATCGCTGTATGAAAGTCGGCGAAGCCGCCGCATTGAGCGTATAGCTGATGAAGGGGCGCGATTCGGTATCGTCGGGACGGCTCATTTCTACAACTGGATAGCTCAGTCCGTCGGGCAGTCCGGGCCAGGTTTGCCGTATGATGGTTGAAACTTCAAATCGCGCGGCGTCGGTATCGGTATGTTTGTCCAATTCGAGCGTAATGCGCCCCCATCCGTTGCCCGAAGTGGAGGTGATTTCGCGAATGCCTTTGATGCGCGAAAGCATTGCTTCGAGGCGGGAGGTTACTTCCATTTCTATTACGCGCGACGAGTGGTCGCTCATCTTGTAGTTCACCGTCAGACGCGGCAAAGTGCGCGATGGCGACAGTTTCACCGGAAGAAGCGGGATAAAGGCGATGCCGGCCAGTGCGACGCACAAAAAGGCCACAATGACGGTGAACGAGGATATGCGAACGGACGATTTGCTCATGTTACATGCCGTGGCTATAGTCAAACATATTCGCGAGCGATGTGCGAAGGGAGAAATCATAGAGTGTCAGCCGGCGAATCTTGTAATAGCTGAGCCAGTAGTTTTTGAGCGCATTGATGTAGTTGCGCTGCGCTTCCTGCTGGCGGTTGAGCGAAAGCGTAAGGCTGCTCACATCGGCCTTGCCGATCATAAAACGCTGCTTCGTTCGGCGTAAGCCATTTGTGCCAAATCGAGCGCTTCTTCGGCGCTTGCTATCAGACTTTGACGGATATTGAAATCGCCTACGGTCATGATTACGTCTTCTTCGATGGTGAGTTCGTTTTGGCGTTCGGTTATTTGCAGCACGTTGAGTGAGTTTTTCGCCATGTTGTATTTGCCTCGCCTCACGCCCCAGTCAAGCAAGGGGATGCTTATGGACATCATGATTACGTTTTGCTGTTCGGGGCTGCGGTAAACGTTGCTCAGACTGTTGGCCACCTGGTTGTAGCCGACGCTTGCGCTAAACGATGCGTTGAAAAGCGATTCTTTACGGGTTTTGTCCACGTCGCGTTCGGCTTCAAATACTTTGCGTTTCAGTTCGAGCAAATCGGGATTGTTTTCGCGGGCAAGGGTCAAGGCCTCGTCCACAGGTATTTCCATACTCAGGGGATGCGAAGGCAGGCGCAGGCGGATCTTCGTGTTTTTGTCGAAATTGAGGTAGGAAGCCAGCGCAAACATGGCGCGTTTGAGGGATATATCATTATTTTGAAGTGCATTTCGGGCATTTACCGCGTCCAATTGCAGCGTCAGGAGATCGGCCTTCGTGATGGACGCTATTTGGTGTCGAAGTTCGCCGGTGCGATAGAGCGTATCGGTCGAAGCCACATTTTCCACAGCCATGTCGTATTCCACCTGAGCCATGGCCATATCGAAGAAATATTCCGTAGCTTTTTCGCTTACGCTTTCCATGTTGTAGAGCAATTCCTTTTTTACCTTTTCAAACTTCAGCGGCTCTATTTTGCGTTCCCATTTAAATTGGTTATAACCCAGCAGATCCTGCGAATAGCCTATGCGGATAGGAATACTTGTGTACTGCGAATAGGTGTTTGCGCCAAAATTGCGGATATAGCCCATATCGCTGTTCAGGAAGAACGTGCCTCCAAGAAGGTCAAAGTTTTGCATCAACTGCAAACCGCCGCTGGCATAAAACGACTGTTGGCTGCGGTAAACGTCTATATCGGCGTCCGAATCGTAGCGTCGCGTGATGTCGCGGTAATATTGAGCCGGAGTAAGGTTCAGCGTAAGGCTGGGCAAACGCGCCGCCTGATAGGAACGGTATTCCCAATAACCGGCCAAATACATATTTTTCGTGCGAAACGCTTCGAGGGAACTGTCGGCGGCAATCGCTATCGTCCTCTCCAGCGTGAGCGTAACGGGTTGCGAAGCAACCTTCAATGCACCGAACATCAATAACAATGTAATTACAATCTGTTTCATATTTCTTTCTTTCTATAAATAAGATAATAGGCCAGCGGTATGATAAAAAGGCTTACTGCCGTTCCTACCAGCATGGCCGAAATCATGGCGATTGACAGCGGTTTTTGCAGTTCGCTGCCCATATCGAACGAAAAGAGCAGTGGCGTCATGGCCAAAATCGTTGTCAACGACGTCATCACGATCGGGCGCAAGCGTCGCCGTCCCGCTTCGTGAATGGCTTCCATCAGCGGCGTTCCGACTTTGCGCAACTCGTTGATGGCGTCTATTTTCAATATCGAATCGTTGATGATAATACCGCATGTCACTACGATGCCGATAGCGCTCATCAGATTGAGCGAATGGCCGCAAATCCACAATACAAGCAGCGCAGCGGCTACGTCAATTGGTATTTCAAGCAACACGATAAGCGGTTGGAGAAAACTCTCGAACTGTGCCGCCAGAATAAAATACATCAGCAATATAGAGATGAAAAGGATAATGACCAGTTCGTTAATCATTTTGCGATTGGAAAAGAAACTTCCCGAAAATCCGGTATCCCACGCATCGCCGTCCTTTTGACGGCTTATACTTTGCTTGATGTTGTTCATCAAACCGGTGACGTCGTTGCCAACGTCGTAGAACCGGAACGGGATGTATTCGCCGTTCTTGCCTGCGGTTATCGTTTTCAGGTCTTCGTCGGGAGTTATCCGCACGAACGATTGCAATGGCAGGCTTTTAGGCTTTTCCGTTTTCGTTTTCGATGCGCTGTTGTCCGTAGCCGGGCGGGTTTGCAGGAAGGTGTTGCGCATCACCTGTTCCACCGACGACTCGGCGCCCGATACCGTAATCGGCAAATATTGCTGGTAGGAACGAAGCATGGCTACTTCGTTGTCGCGAAACGCCGTCTTCAGGGTGCTGTAAACTTCGTTGTAATCTACGTTATAGAGCAACAACTTATGCCGGTCAATGCTCAAATTCAACTGCCGGTCGAAGGCCGGGCCTGAAACAGGATGGCCGGTTTGTTCGCGCAGGACGTTTTCTATCCGGTGAATATCGGCAGGCAATGGCGTAACCGATTTGTTGCGGGCGTAGAGTTCGGCCACAATATCGGCTTCGGAAGTGACAAACAGTTTCTCGAACACCGTGGCGGGAGGCGAAAAACTGCATATCGCCGAAGGATAATGTTTTTCTAACCACGAGGTGATGGCTTTTTCCAACGGCTTTATGTCCGATGTTTCGGCTGTTTTGAAATACAGTTCAGCCTCGGAAACAGACCATTCGCGGTCGCGATTCAAAAGATATTGTTGCTGGCCGATATAGGCCGTATATTCCGTGACTGAAGACGCAAACCGACCGAAAAGACTGTCCACGCGCATACGGTTTTCGTCCACATGGATATGTTCATTCCATTCGATTGTCGCTACCAGTTCGTTGCGATCAATGTCGGGCATACGGCTTTTGGGTATCTTCCCGAAAAGAAAAACGCACAATCCGATTGACAGGACGATCATAAACAAAGCGCTTGTTTTATGGCGGAAAATGAACGCTATGCCGCTGTCATAGAACTTGTCAAGGGCATGACCTTTAAACGGATTATTCAATTTCACGTTCAACCATGAGCGCTTTTTGGACGGCGGACGACTGTAGGCCATCTTGTATAGCACCGGCAAAAGCATGATGCCCGTAACGTAGGAAACAAGCAAGCCTACGGTTACGGCAAAGGCCTGGTCAAAAAAGATAGCGCCCGCTATGCCGCTCATAAAGACTAACGGCACAAAAACGGCGATCGTAGTCAGCGTAGAACTCAGCATCGGGGTGATGACTTCGGTTGTGCCGCGGGCGCATGCCGTTTCCACCGAATCGCCGCGGGCGCGATACTGCGATATGTTTTCGGTTACTATGATTGCGCTGTCTATCATCATTCCAAGAGCCAAAATCAGTCCCGAAAGGGAGATAATGTTGAGCGAGGCATGGAAAAGATAGAAAAACAGGAAACTCACTACGATGCTGGCTATCATGCTGAGACCTATCACAAACGGACTTTTCACGTCGCCAAGAAAAAGGACGGCCACAAGGCAAATAAGAATGAAACCGAGCGTGAGATTCTGTTGAAGGTTTGAAATCGTGTAGTCAAGCAACTCCGTCTGGTTGCGTGAGATGCCGAACTCCACGTCGGGATAGATGGCGGCAAACGATTCGGTTACTTCTTTCAAGGCTTTTTTCAGCGACGCCATATTTTCATCGGCCTGTTTGATAACGGCTAAGGTTACAGCCCGTTTTCCGTTGGAAAGCGAAAGTCCGGTTTCTTTCTGGGGGACAATGGATATGGAAGCGACGTCCTTCATTTGCAGGATGCGTTCGCCCTTGCGGATATAAATACTACGGACGTCGTCCAGCGTACGCAGCAATGAGGCAAAACGTATATTGTACTGGTAGTAGCCGTCGCGCACGGTCATGCTGCCCGGCTCTACGTTGTTGTCCTGCAGGGACTGCGTAAGGTCGTCGAGCGAAAGGCCGGCCATGGCTAATTTCTTCATGTCGGGGACGATTTGCAACTGCTGCCCTACCGTGCCCGTTACGTCCACCATCGCCACTTCGGGCAGTTGCTCAATACGGCGACGGATGACCGTTTCGGCAAACTCGCACAGGGAAGGGAATCCGGCGGCTTCTTCTTCGGCGGCAGTGGCCTGATTGCCCGACGTGCGAAGCGTCAGATTAAGGCAGAAAACAGGAATATCCGTGGCGCTGGCTTTGATAACGCGCGGCCGTTCCGTTTCGCGGGGCAGGCTGTTCATCGCTGCATCTATTTTCTCGTTTACTTCAATAAAAGCCAGGTTTGTATTTGTACCGAAATCGAAACTGAGGCGTATCAGCGCAGAGCCGTCGCGCGTTTCACTTTGTATGTCGCGCAAGTGTCCTACCTGCATCAATTGCAGGCGTATCGGACGTACTACGGTGTTTTCCAGTTCGCGAGCCGAAGTGTTGCGTCCCGACAGCTGCACCGTAATTTCGGGAATGGCAATGTCGGGCAATAACGATACCGGCAACGCAAACCATGTTGCCAAACCTATGATAAAACAGGCTGTAAATGCCATCAATACGGCTATCGGACGATTTAATAAAAATTTCAACATGATCTATTCTTGTTCAATCTAAAGCCTCAAATTCATTGAATTTCTACAGGCGCCTCATGGGCAAGATTAATATTCCCGCTTGTTATAACCACATCGCCTTCTTTGAGATGGCCATCGTTTACAAGAGCGTATTCCGTCGCGTTTTCAAGCGAAGTTGTGATGTAGTTCCATACGGCTACACCATCCTTGTATGTGAAAATCACCTGTTTGCCGGAGCGCAACACAACGGCTTCTTTCGGCACGACCAACTGGTCGGGCAACGAACGGCGGATGCTCACGCGCACGTTCATCCCTTCAAAAAGACGGGCGCTTGAAACGACCGTCGCTTTCACGCGCACCATCCCGTTTTCGTCCACCAGCGGATTGATCTCGCTGATGCGGCCTTCCGCCACGGCTTCGGGAGCGGCAAAGGGCGTCACCACCACCTTATCGCCCGTGTGAATCAGCGGCAACTCGCTCTCCAAAACGGTGAACGACGTTTCGAGGCTGCGCGGGTCAAATATCGTACAAAACGCTTCCGACGGCGAGGCTTGCTGGTATGTTTTGGCGAAAAGATTGGCCACTATGCCGTCGAACGGAGCTTTCAGCGTCGCATGTTCTTCTTCATATACAGCCAACTCATATTGCGCAAGCGACTGGTTATAACCGCTTTTTGTCCGAGCCAACTGCATAATAGGAGATGGCGTCCGGAACGTATCATCAGGCGCATAGCCCTGCCCTATCAGCACGTCCTGCATATCGAGTTTGGCGCGTTCAAGCGCATCAAGCGCCTGCGCCGTCTTGTTAGACAAACGAAACGGCGTCAGCGTTGCCAGCGTATGACCCTGCGCGACGCGATCGCCGTTCTTTACAGCAATCATCGCAATTACACCTTCTGTCTCAAAATGTAAATCCGCATAACGACGGGCTGACAATTTGCCGTTGCTCACCAACTCGTGATGAAAATCGCACAATTTTAGCGTCATCACACTCACTTTGGCCGACGCTCCGGCAATACGGTTTCTACCGTTTCTTCTTCCGCCGATGCGCCTTTCCTGTTCTCTCCGCAGGCCACACACATTATTATTAATAATAACAGCCCGCTCAAAATTCTATTATCTATCTTATTCATATATACGATTTATTTCAAAGCCGCCAAATATACAACGAATGAATTTTTTATCCAATTAATTCCGCTTATATTTCAGTTACATTTTATAACTATTTATATATCAACACTATGCAAGCGCCTTTTTTATCACCAAACCTGTCAATAATTTCAAAAACGATTTCTTTAGGTACATGGTGAAACGGTGCACGGTAACACGGTTTCTTTAGGTACACGGTAAACGGTACAGGGTTCACGGTTGAATCGTTGAAGCGTTAAACTGTTGAATTGTTGAATCGTTAAATTTTAAACGGTAAAACGGTAAAACGGTGCACGGTGGAACGGTACACGGTAACACGGTTGAATCGTTAAATCGTTGAATCGTTGAATTTTAAACGATTACACGCTTAAACGCTTCAACAGTTTAACTGTTGAAGCGAAACCGCCAGTTCCGTGCACCGTCCCACCGTGCACCCTGCACCAATTTTTAATCCCAAAGTCAGCGTTTTGCAACGCATTAATGAAATTTAGCTAAATTTATTTGCGAAAAATTTGGCGGATTCGGGAAATGTTTCGTACATTTGGCGCGGCTAAAAAGCATAAAAGAAAATCATAATAACGAAAAAAACAGTTTATATGACACAAACGGCTGTAACAAATTTCCGGCATCTGTTCGGCTTCCCGTCAAGTCGCTCCCTGAGGGAGGACGAACGGACAGCCACCCTTTTAACGTTTGGTAACAAACGGGGGGGGGTAAATCCCTTGTAGTCAGCTATTTACGTCCTAAAGACGGTTCAAGTCCGAAATTTGATTTATATCGAAAAAAAGACAACTTATATCGAAAGGATGCATCGTTACCTCAAGTAACTTGTCCCCAAGAAACTTATCACTTACATATATATAATAACTCCCGTCCCGACGGACTGCCGAAAGCGGCCGACCGGGAAGGCGGCATTTTTGCGCCCGTACAGGCCGG
>JAISUI010000056.1 GCA_031272155.1 Tannerella sp.
AGCAAACATAACGACGAAATAGCCTCGCGCCGCAAGACGATGGTCTCAACCGGCGACCGCTCAGCCAAAATACGCACCTACAACTATCCGCAGGGACGCATCACCGACCACCGCATCAATTACACGATATATAACCTCGCAGCCTTTATGGACGGCGACATCCGCGATTGCATTGACCACCTTATCGTTGCCGAGAACGCCGAGCGGCTGAAAGAGAGCGAGATATGAAAAAGATGTATAAACTTGTCGTTTTTGCGAAGTTTTTCAAACTATACCAGTAAAAACATGATGAAACATATTACTACTATCACTTTCCACACATTCTCTTCCACTCCGACTTCCGCTATGGCACCACTGGCTTACGCCTTACCTGCAGTTCATAAGCGATTGTTTTGTGTCGCCGCATCTTGTCGGAGATGTATATTGAAATATTGGTTTGTGCGTTTGAAAAAAATCATTACCTTTGCATCTTGAAAAATATTGATTTGTATGAAAGTAAAAATCGTCAATAAGTCGCATCATCCTTTGCCGCAATATCAGACGGCATTATCGGCCGGGATGGATATCCGCGCCAATTTAACGGAGCCGGTTGTATTACAGCCGTTGGAGAGGAAGTTGGTGCCTACAGGGCTTTATATTTCCTTGCCGGAAGGGTATGAAGCGCAGATGCGCCCGCGTAGTGGACTGGCTGTCAAACACGGTATTACGCTCCTCAATACGCCTGGCACCATAGATGCGGACTACCGGGGTGAAATTGGCATTATCCTTGTCAATCTTTCGTCCGAACCGTTTGTGGTGAACGACGGCGAGCGGATTTGCCAAATGGTGATCGCCTCCCATGCAAAGGTTGAATGGCAATTGGAAGAAACGCTGGACGCTACGGAACGCGGTGCGGGCGGTTTTGGTCATACGGGAAAATAAAAATGACGGTATATGAGCAGTTTGAAATATAAATTCAAGATCCGTAACCTGTTTCAGGGACGTCGGAAAGTCGGAGGATGGATCCTGTTCTTTTGCTGGATGGTTGCTGTCCCGTCGGTCGCTTCCGGCGATCACCGCCAACTCCTTGATCCATCGGCCATAACCACATCCGGAACGCTGTCCGGGCGGAAAGCCGATTATTTTTTCTATGAAGGGGTTGTGTTGAAAAATGCAGGAAAATATGACGCGGCATACGAGATGTTCAAACATTGTTTGACGATTGACTCCACTTCCTCGGCGGCATTGTATGAATTGGCTTCGTTCTACATCATGAGAGAACAAAAAGAAAAGGCCGTTTCATTATTGAAAAAAGCCGTTGAATACAGTTCGGACAATGTGGAATATAAAATGATGCTGGCTTCATTGTTGCTCAATTTGGGAATGTTTGGCGAATCTTCGGAAGTGTACGAAGAATTGGTCAAAACCCATCCCGGAAAAGCGGAACTGAAATTTTATCTTGCCGAAGCCTATACGCAGGAAGGGGAAATAGGCAAAGCCATTGACATGTTCAACGAGTTGGAAAACGAAATCGGTATGAATGAGCCGCTTACGATGCAAAAGTTTCAATTGTACATGACGTTGGAACAACCGGAAAAAGCGTTTCAGGAACTCAAAAAGCTGGCTGCCAAACATCCGGGAAATGCGCGTTATCCCATTCTGATAGGCGACCTCTATCTTGATAAGGGCGATACCGACCATGCGCTGGAATATTTTCAGAAAGCTCATGAAATTGAGGCTGATAACCCGTATTATACGGTTTCCATGGCCAATTATTACAAAGCCACAGGCAATGCGGAAGCGGCAAAAGAACAAATCCGTTCCGCACTTGTGAATGAAAAATTGGACGTCGAAACCAAAGTCAGCATCCTTGCCCAGTATATCCAGCAACTGCACCAGGAAAAAAATGACACAGAAGAGGCTAATGCATTGTTTCAAACGCTTATAGGGCAACACCCCGAAGACCTTGACCTGAAATTAATGTATGGTCGTTTGCTGACGATGCAGGGCAATTTTGACGAAGCGAAATTCCAGTTCCAATTAGTGACGGAAATGGAACCGGATAATGAAAATGCCTGGCAGCAAATGCTTCAGGCTGCCCTTCGCCAGCCTGATTTGGACGAAGCAGTCCGTATTTGCAAGAGAGGACTTGAACTCTTTCCGGACAATCCGACCTACTACTTCTACATGGGCATTGCCCGTTATCAGCAGGAAAAGTATCAGGAAGCGCTGGATGCCTACTATGAGGGACTGAAAATTATCCCTGAAAATGAGCATGTTGCGCGTTCCAACTTCTACGGCCAGATAGGGGACATCTATTACCAGATGAAGCAATCCGAAAAAGCGTTTGAGGCCTATGAAGAAGCGCTGAAATACAATGACCGTAATATCGTTGTCCTGAATAATTACAGCTATTTTCTGTCGCTTGAGAAAAGGGAACTGGACAAAGCCGAACGGATGAGCGCCAGATGTATCAAACTTGAGCCGGATAATGCCACTTATTTAGACACTTACGCATGGGTTTTTTTCGTGAAAAGAAATTATGTGCTGGCAAAGATGTACATTGAAAATGCCATCAAAAAAGACAAGGAAAATAATCCGGAACTGATTGAACACTACGGTGATATCCTTTATATGACGGGCGAAAAGGAAAAAGCGCTGGAGCAATGGAAAAAAGCGAAAGAATCCGGGAAAAAAAGCCAAACACTGGATCGTAAAATCGCTGAAAACAAGTATGTGGAACCCGGGGAAGATGAAAAAGAATAAGCGTTATGTGACGACCATGGCGCGATGGTGTCTGATAAGCTTGCCGTTGTTTACGGCTTGCCGTACGCCTCAAAACGCTGTTGTCTCAACAACAAAAACCCTTGCGGCAGAGGAACTTTTTTTCGATGCGCTCTGTCAAAATGCGTTTCAATACCAAACGCTTTCGGCCAAGTTGCAGATCGGATTAGTTACTGCCGACGGGAAGGAATACAATGTTCGCGCCAATATGAAAATCAGGAAAGACGAACAGATTCAGATTTCCGTTCAGCCGTTCCTTGGCATTGAGATGTTCCGTATCGAACTGAAGCCCGACAGTTTTCGGGTAACAGATCGGATGAATAAACGCTATATGGCTGATGATTATACGCATCTCAAGGGCGATAACTCATTCGATTTCAACTTCTATAACCTGCAGGCGCTCATTACAAACCAACTTTTTTTACCGGGCGAAACAGAACTGCCAGTCCGGACGTTCAATCGTTTCCATTGGGCGCCCGCCGGACAGGGATACCTGATGCAAACCGAAGACAGTACGGGATGGTGTTATCTGTTCAGGGCAAATATAGACGAAAAAATCCATGCAGTCGAGATTTCCGACACGACGAAACGTCTGTCTCTGTTTTGGGACTATGCGGATTTCAAGCCTGTCGGCCATCAGGTTTTCCCGATGAATATCCATGCACGGGTAGTGTCGGGCGATTCCATTCCTGCAGATTTTTCAATGACTTACACGAATTTGGAAACCGATATGCCGCTTGAATTTCGTTCCGGCATCCCGTCCGGTTACCAGCGGATTTCTGTCGCTCAACTCATTAAATCGTTTGAAAAACCATGAAGCATTCCGAATCCTGTTTCCCGCCGGCCAACCGTATCAGACAAATGATTTATCGCCTGATGATAGCCTCCTTCCTTTTTCTTCACTGTGGAAATGTCGGCGGACAATCCGTGCAGCAATTAGAAGCCAGGCGGAAAACGATGCAGAAAGATATCGAAACGACAACCCAACTGCTCAACGAAACCCGTTCGTCAGTCAAACATTCGCGTAACAGGCTGAACCTGCTTTCACAACAAGTCAATTCGCGGCGCCAACTCATCGGAGTGTTGAACCAGGAAATCACTCTTATTGAAAACAAAATTGCGGCGTCGCAGACTGAACTGGAAACGCTGCAACAGGACTTGACGGTCGCCCGTCGCAATTACACCCTGTCGCTCCGGAAAATGTACACGCGACATTCAGCAGAATATAAATGGTTGTTTGTACTGTCGGCCAAGAGTTTTTCCCAGACCGTCCGGCGGATGCGGTTTCTGCATGAATATGCAGACTGGCAAAAACGGCAGACTGTGCAAATTGCTAAAAAGCAGGAAGAAATTGCCCATAAACAGGAAGAACTCATCCGGACGAGAAAAGAAAAAGTTACTTTGCTCAATGTTCGCGAAACGGAAAATAAACAATTAGTATCCGAAGAAACCGAACGCAAATTGGAATATCAAAAACTGAATAAAAAACAAAAAGACCTGCAAAAACGCTTGGCCGAAAAACAAAAGCAGGTAGAAGCCTTAAACAGACAGATTGAAAGCCTGATTTCTAACGATATACAAGCAGGCGCCTCGTCCAGCAAACGGAAAACAGACGCTAAAGGCGGATACCTGATGACAAAGGAAGAGCAGGAACTGTCCGGCAGTTTCGCTTCCAATCGCGGCCAACTGCCATTTCCCCTGAGCGGAAATTACAAAATCGTGGCTTCGTTTGGAGAACATCAACATCCTGAACAAAAGCGAGTTCGCCTCTATAATAATGGGATTACCATCCAAACAACGTCCGGCACGGATGCCAAGTGCGTTTTTAAAGGCGTAATAACCAGCGTATTTGCCGTACCCGGATATAACAAGGGAGTCATTGTGCGTCATGGCAACTATTTGACTATATATATCAATCTCAGCGATGTATATGTAAAAACAGGCGATAAGGTCAATGCCCGCCAGAAATTAGGCAGGATATTTACCGATACAGCCGACGACAACGCTACGATTCTCTATTTTGAGGTGCGTAAGGAAAAAGAAAAATTAGACCCGGAAGAATGGCTGAATTAAAACAGCTTTTCCGGGTCATAATCCGGATATTTTATTAATAAACAAATCCTTATTCTTTCCTGTAGTTCTCATAAAGACCGGCAATTCCTGCCTGCTGCGTATTGCCGGCGTGAACAAGCACGCGGTAGCGCAACGTCAGTTTTTCGCCTTTTTTCAGGTGCGTCGCCTTGTCATCTGCCGGCCAATACATAGGAGTAGGGGATATGAACCCATAATCTCTTGTGAACCACGGAGATGGAAACCATGGATTGGATGGATGCTGAAAGACGGCAATGCCCTCAATGCCTGTTTTTCGGATGCCATAACAATCCATCCACGGAGAGGCCATCCCAAAGGTGCCTTTCTCCGTCGTTTTCCCTTCGGCATTAACCATCGTACCACCCTCCTGGACAGACAAATCACCGTCTATCCGCACGCTGAACAGGGAATGGTTGGTTTTCAGAATAGTTACATTTTCCAGCATCTCCATTTCTATCTCAAAATCAAGTTGATAAATCTCTTTTGAGGGTGCCGAAACGATGATTTTACGACGGTCAATGATGGGGGGCGTCGCATCGGGACGTTTCCAGATACATTCGTCCGTGATTACAACTCGTTCTCCATTGGTTTCTACGATATTAGCCCCAATAGAGAGGATGCGCCCGCGTTCCAGGCCTTCTTGCCAGTAGTTGCCGCCATTCACAGCATCGCACCCGAAAAACAGGGAACTGTGATGCGGATAAATGCCATTGCGCAGGGAAGTTACACTGCTGCCGGAAACAGGCCCGTTGACGGGATAGAAATACGGATATTTCTCGTCTATCCGGAAATGGTAGCTGGTAAAAAAACGGTCGCCGACGGTGACGTCAATGCGTTCGCCGATGCGGGTGGCTGAAATCAGGGGGCTTTCTGCTTTCAGTAGCCCCCAAATGCTTGATGCAATGATCATTAGAATAATTTTTTTCATCTTGTAGATTTTTTTTGAATGAATATTTAAAATAAATGATTGTATTAAACGTATCAATCCGCAATACGCGCCACTGACTGGATATTCTTGATTTTAGAAATTGTCTGACACATTTCTTGGATGTCTTTTACGCTGTGTACCAGCATTTTGATAGTCCCTTCAAATACACCGTCTTTTGTGTCGAGCAACAGTCGCAGGATATTGACATTGAAATCCTCGGAAATGGTTTTGGTGATGGTATTTAATACGCCGATGGAGTCTATTCCCTTGATTTCGAGCGTTGCTTCAAACGGCAAATTGATAGAACTGCTCCATTCTACCGGAAGAATCCGGTCGCTGAAACTGCCGCTGAGCCTGATGGCCATCTGGCAGGAACGTTTGTGGACGGTCACTGTCCCGTCGTCGTTGATAAATCCCAGCACATCTTCGTCCGGAATAGGCTTACAGCAATTGGCAATCACGTAGTTACGATTGAATGCGATCTCGCTGAGCACGTATGGTTTTGTGCGGTCGTACTGGGGAATCTTTTTTGAATCTTTTGGAGGCGTTTCCTTCTTCTCCTGCAAGAGGTTTTTAATGTTTTCGGGCAGTGTAACGTCCCCTTTTTCAATGGCGTAAAGCAAATCTTCCCGTTTGACAAAACCGTAATAGCCGGCTATTTTATCCTGCAGAGAAGAAATCGGCTCAATGTTAGATCGTTTAAAGGCTTCGATCAGTTTCTGCTCGCCTTTTTTTGTGATCTCCCTGCGCACACGCCTCAGGTAGGCTTCGAGTTTCTGGTGCGCTTTGGCCGTTGTTACGAAATCAAGCCATTTAGGATTAGGAGTTTGCGAAACGGAAGTCAATATTTCCACCTGGTCGCCGCTGGAAAGCGGATGGCTGAGCGGCACAAGTTGCCGGTTTACTTTGGCGGCGATACAGGAATTGCCGATATCGGTATGCAGTTCGTAGGCAAAATCAAGCGCTGTTGCACCTTTTGGCATGGTTTTGATGTCGCCTTTAGGAGTGAAGACGACAATTTCGGATGCAAAAAGATTCATCTTGAGGGTGTCAAGGAAATCTAACGAATTAGAATCCGGACTTTCAAGGATTTCCGTAATGGTATGCAGCCATTTATCCAATTCCGTGTCTTCTTCCACATATTGTTCCTTGTATTTCCAGTGGGCGGCAAATCCTTTCTCGTCAATCTCATCCATTTGCTGGCTACGGATCTGAATCTCAATCCA
Organism: Tannerella sp.; assembly: GCA_031272155.1. GTDB lineage: Bacteria > Bacteroidota > Bacteroidia > Bacteroidales > Tannerellaceae > Tannerella. The sequence goes on from JAISUI010000056.1 coordinate 7,009, forward strand.
GTAGCCATCAGGTCCCATAACGGTCATGTGCAACGCCTGATAGCCATTGGCTTTGGGGATAGTGACCCAGTCGCGAAACCTGTCAGGACGGGGACGGTATATTTTCGTGATGGCGGAATAGATGTCAAAACATAGATTTTGGTCATCCACTTCCTTTTTGGACTCAAAAATAATCCGGACGGCGAAAATGTCGTAGATGTCTTCAAACGGAACATTTTTTTTCTGCATTTTATTCCAGATGGAATAGGATGATTTGACCCGCGTCCGCATTTCGTAAGTCAGTTCCATTTCCTGCAGTTTCTTATCCACCGGTTTGGCGAATTTCCTGAAAAGGAGTTGGCGGGATTCTTCACTGGTTTTCAGTTTATTATGAATATATTCATAATCTTTGGGATAGTCGTATTTGAAGCACAGGTCTTCCAGTTCGGTTTTGATAGCAAATAGCCCCAACCGGTGCGCCAGCGGCGCATAGAGAAACAGGGTTTCACCGGTCACCCTGTGTTTCGTTTTAGGTGGCATTGAGCTGAGTGTCCGCAGGTTATGCAACCTGTCAGCCATTTTTATCAGGATAACGCGGATGTCGTTGTTCATCGTGAGCAACAGTTTCCTGAACGTTTCGGCCTGTTGGGAGATATGTTCCCCGAAGACGCCGCCGGCAATTTTAGTCAGTCCGTCCACTATTTCGGCTATTTTGTCGCCAAATTTATTCTTGATATCCTCCACGGTATATTCGCAGTCTTCCACGACGTCGTGCAGCAGGGCGGAGCAGATAGAAGTAGAGCCAAGCCCCATTTCATTACAAACAATTCGGGCTACGGCCAGCGGGTGCATGATGAAAAGTTCGCCTGACCGCCGGCGCATCCCTTTATGGGCATTGCGTGCAAATTCAAACGCCTCCGTGATAACCTTCACTTTACGGCGGTGATTGGAATGAAGGTAATCATCCAATAACCGTTCAAATTCTTCCTGAACCAGCTGGTCGTCCAATAGTTCTTTTTCTTCCGTCAACGCACTCATTCTTTTCAGTTTTATAGGGATTATGTGATGTTCTGTTTTTATCCGATTGGGATTTTTAAGACTTGTCCTACTTTGAGCCGACTGTCTTTCATCTGATTGGCCGACTGTATTTTATCCACTGTCATACCCGGATATTTCTTTGAAATGGAATACAGCGAATCTCCTGATTTTACCGTATAGGAGATCATTTTTTGTCCTTCGCCGGTTGCAGCGGTTGCCGGTTGTCCGTTGTTAGCCGGTTTCGGTTTTTGGGTCGCGGCCAGCGTCTGTTTTGCTTTTGGCTTCTCGACGGTTGCCGGTTTCGTTTCCGTCGCATGGTCACTTGTTTTGTCCTCTTTGGCGTAGGCGTTGGATGTGACAGGGTTGGCCGCATAGGTGATGCCTCCGTTATCAATATGGATTGTCAGTCGTTTGCCTTTAGGCACTTTGTTGGATTTCAGCTTGTTCCAGGCGCGAATATTTTGTGCTGTTACACCATAGCGATTTGCGATGACATACAGGTTTTCGCCGGCTTCGACGATATGATGGATCGTTTCGCGGTTGGCTTCCGCCGAGGTTTGTCTATCGGTGGGCTTGACGGGTTTGCTGTTGGCCAGCAATTCTTCGACGCGGTGGCGATAGATTGTTTTTTCGTTGTCAATAAATCCGTTTGTGGCGACTAAAGGCAGTTTGACGACGGACGGAACAAAGTTGCCCGGTACGATTTCCCGTTTATACTGTGGATTGAAGATGCGGAGCAGTTCGATATCCAAGTTTAATACTTCGGCGATCTGTTGGAGATGTATCATATCGTTTATGACGAACGTATCGGTTGCTATGGAGAGGTCGGTGCGAATGGGGCACAGGTTGTGTTCGCAATAATAATTCATAATGTACGTGACGGCGATGAAAAGCGGCACATACGAGCGCGTTTCGCGGGGCAGGTAAGGGAAAATATCCCAATAGTCGGTTTTACCGCCTGCGCGGCGGATGGCTTTATTTACATTGCCCGGACCGCAGTTGTAGGATGCCAGCACTAAATGCCAGTTGCCGTACACATCATACATGTCCTTGAAGTATTTACAGGCGGCGCGGGTGGCTTTTTCCGGGTCTAAACGCTCATCTACCAAACTATTGATTTCGAGACCATAAATCCTGCCGGTAGGGAGCATAAACTGCCACAGGCCGGAAGCCCCGACCCTTGACAGCGCACGCGGGTTCAGGGCGCTTTCTACTACGGCAAGGTATTTCAATTCGAGCGGCAGATCGTATTCGTCTAATATCTGCTCAAAAACAGGAAAATAGACATCGGCCATGCCCATCAGGTAGCGGACAAGATTCCGCCGTTTGGATGCGTACACATCTATACATTTGCGCACGTGCTGGTTGTAAGTCATAGGGATGATGCAGGGCAGTTTTTCTAACCGATCGCGATAAATATCGTCGGAATAAATAACGTTTTCGTCATTATCAAGGCAGTAATTTTCTTTTTTGGCGAAGTATTGGGCATGCCAACTCTGAAGCAGGTTATTCACATTTTCGTCCAGTACTTCCGGCATCATTCCGATCTCCGCATACGAAGTGTCGGACGAGAGGACGGAAAATTCTTCTTCTTCCGGTTCTTCGGTCTGCGCATAGGCGGCAGGCAGCATACAGCAAGTGAATAATGTAAACAGTACTTTCTTCATTTCTCGTTAAAATTTGATACAACAACTAAGGCCATACATGCTTGGATTACAGCGCATGGATGGTGATATGACCGGGTCTATCCGTAGGGACAGGTCGGGTGAAATGTCAAAATCGAACAGCTGAGCGTCCACATACGAGTCGGCCATGCAAATTAGATACCAACCCACTGTCAGAATGATACTTAGGTCGCGATAACGACGATAAAAATCTTTCCCGTTTTTCAGTCGGGTATGGAAATTGGCGTCTGAAATATAGGTAGCCGGGTCCATGCCGGCGGGAACAAAGTTTTGCCAACTGGTATGCCAGTTGGCAGGGTCGTTCGGATCGTCCTGCACCACGTCGAAGTACGCATTGGAGTAATCCTGGTAGTTCTTGTTATTCCACGAAACGGCGTAAATGAATCCCATAAATCCGCCATACACAAGCGGCAGTTTCCAGTATTTCCGGTTATAGACCTGTCCCATTCCCGGAAAGATGGCCGAATAAATGACCGCTTTTGTCGGATTGGGTTTAAACGACGATAGGTTGAACGTTGCCAGGTTCAGCGAATCCTTTTTCAGCAGGTTGTCGGTAAGCACAGAGTCTGCCACCGCAAGACGAATCGTATCGTTTGCCATTTTGTCGGATTCCTGCGCTCTCATCCAGAGCGGGAACATTGTTCCTGCAATCATCATCAGATGGACTATTTTCAAACCCTGTTTCACATCCTGCATCCGTTCATTATTTCATCTGGTCGAGGAGCGCAATGAGCTGCTCCAGTTCACTTTCCGAGCGAAACGGGATCGTAATTTTCCCTTTTCCGTTCTTTTCGTTACATACAAGTTTTACATCAGTTTTGAAAAAATCAGACAGATGCGCTTCAAGCGTTTTGTATTCGTCGGGCAATCGTTTGCGTTCCGTTTTTTTCTTCGGGGCGGCGTCCGGCTCTTTTGCGTCCTGTTCCGAAGCGCTTCGAACCATTTCTTCTACTTCACGCACGGACAGGTCTTGCGATATAATTTGTTCATAGAAAGCCAATTGTACCTCCGGATCCTCAATGGAAAGCAACGCGCGGGCATGTCCCATGTCTATTTTTTTATGCTGGATACCTACCTGAATTTCTGCGGGTAATTTCAATATTCTCAGATAGTTAGCGATGGTAGCCCGTTTTTTCCCGACGCGATCGCTGAGTTGTTCCTGCGTGAGATGGTTGGTTTCGATCAGTTTTTGGTATGCCAGGGCAATCTCGATGGCATTCAAGTCTTCTCGCTGGATGTTTTCAATCAACGCTATTTCGTTGATATTCTCATCCATATCTGTTTTGATGTAGGCGGGCACTTGAATCAGTCCGGCATCCATTGCCGCACGATAACGCCGTTCGCCGGCGATAATCATGTAATTGTCTTCACTGATTTTCCGCAACGTAATTGGCTGGATAATACCGTAGATACGTATCGAGTCCGTCAGTTCTTTCAAGGTTTCGGCGTCAAATTCTCTGCGTGGCTGGTCGGGATTCGGTTTAATTTTACTCAGTTCTATTTCGTTGATGGACGACGAGCCGCTTGTTTGCAGTTCTTCCACCGGCAACAAGGCCCCTATACCTATGCCTACGCCTCGTTTTAGTCTGGGTTCTTTCTGTTTAGCCATATATCAGGATTTATTTTTGGATATCAATTCTTTTGCTAACTCAATGTGGTTTTGCGAGCCTTTGGATTCAATGTCGTGCAACAATACCGGTTCGCCGGCGCTCGACGCCTCCACAAGTGTGATATTTCGATAGATAACTGTCTTGAATACCAGATCTTTAAACGAGTTTTTAACGTCTTCATAGATCTCGTTTGCTACCCGGAGACGGGCGTCAAACATCGTCATCAGGAACCCTTCTATTTCGAGCGAATGGTTCAGTTTTGATTTGATTATCTTTATCGTATTCAGTAGTTTACCTATCCCTTCAAGCGCAAAATATTCACATTGCACAGGGATGATGACGGAATCGGCGGCGGTGAGGGCATTGACGACAATCAGTCCCAGCGACGGCGAACAGTCAATCAGGATAAAATCGTAGTCATCCTTCAGCGGCGTCAGTAGCCGTTTGATGACATATTCCCGTTGTTCCATGTTAAGCATCTCAATTTCAGCGCCAACAAGGTCTATGTGTGAAGGGAGGACGCTCAGTTTTTCTAATTTGGTCGGCTGGATAGCGCCGCGCGGGTCGTCACCGTTCACCAGACATTCGTACAGGGAAGAACGAAGGTTATTAATGTCTATTCCTAATCCGGACGAGGCATTGGCTTGCGGGTCGGCGTCCACCACCAGCACTTTTTTTTCCAGTGCAGCCAGCGAGGCTGCCAGGTTGATGGTCGTCGTTGTTTTCCCGACGCCCCCCTTTTGATTTGCTAAAGCGATAATTTTGCCCATATTCTTTTAATCGTAAAAAAATAGTTATGTTATTTTATTTCATCCTATTAAATGCGTTCCGCTTTCTGTCGCAACATGCGATAGAAAGGGAATCTGCAAAGTTAAAGGAAATTTTTTTATAATTTCACTTTTGCGGCAATTTTAACAAGTAACAAAGTTTTTTTGCCGCTATGCGTCCCTCATTTATTCCAAACCCGCGGCGTCGGCGTCTTTGGTAGCGGACGGCGGTCTTTCAGTTGGCGCTGTACCTCTTCGATGGCGCGGTCTAACTGCTCGTCTTCACCGTTCCATTCTTTTA
>JAISUI010000001.1 GCA_031272155.1 Tannerella sp.
GTGGAGTTGCGCCCCGAGTTCTATTCCGACGAGATGAACCGCGTAGTAGCCCTGCGGGACAAGATAACGCAGCGCCTGCAAAGCGTCATCGGTATCAAGCCCGACATCAAAATCGTTGAACCCCGCAGCATAGAGCGCAGCCAGGGCAAGGCGAAACATGTCATAGATAACAGAAAATTGGTCTAATCTTTTTAAAATAAATGAATTATGTTAATAAAACAACTATCCATCTTTTTGGAAAATAAAAAAGGACGTTTTTCGGAAGTAGCCCAATTGCTGGGACAAAAAAATATCAATATGACGGCGTTCACCGTGTCCGAAAGTTCGGATTTCGGGATTTTACGCCTGATTGTGTCCGATGTGGAGGATGCTCTTCGTGTTTTGCGCGAGAACGGATATGCCGTATCGGAAGCGAATGTGGTGTGCCTGCGTTGTCCCAATCAGCCCGGGGCGTTGGGCAGAGCAATGGATATCATCAGTAAAGCCGGTATTTTTATTGAATACATGTATGCTTTTTCGGAAGGCGCTTCGGCCAATGTGATTATTCGTCCCGATGATGTGGAAAAATGCGAAAAAGTGCTGGAAGAAAACAAGTTATCCTTAGTTTCTGTCAGCGATCTGTATAAACTGTAATTATTATTAACGCAAAAAACAGTTGTTATGTGAACAAAAAAACGTATCTTTGCCGCCTAATAAAAACAGGCGAATGAAAAAGATCGTTTTTATACTGATAACAGTGGTGGCATTGTGTTCTTCGTGCGGGGAATACAACAGAATACTGAAGGCTACGGACTACGAGTTGAAATATTCATACGCGAAGAAGTATTTCAGCCAGAGGAAATATGCGCGGGCTGCAACATTGCTCGAAGAAGTAGTTCATATCTTTAGAGGGACACAATATGCGGAAGAGTCGCTTTATCTTTTAGCCCAAAGTTATTATGGACAAAAGGATTACGAAACTGCGTCCTTGAATTTCAAGCAATATTACCAGACTTATCCGAAGGGTGAATTTGCCGAATTAGCGCGTTTCTATTCCGGTTACGGGCTGTATCTTGATTCGCCTGATCCGCGGTTAGACCAAAAACTTACTTACGATGCCATTGCCGAGTTGCAGCTTTATATGGAATATTATCCGCAAAGCGAACGGGCTAAGCAAGCGCAGGAGATATTGTTTGAACTGCAGGAAAAATTGGCCTATAAAGAGCTTATAAGCACGCAGTTATATTATAGATTGGGTACTTATATGGGGAATAATTACCGCTCGTGCGTCATCACAGCCGAGAATGCCCTGAGGGATTACCCCTATTCCAAGTATCGGGAGGAGTTTATTTTTCTAAAAATAAAAGCCAAATATGAACTCGCAATCGTCAGTATCGAAGACCGCCTGCAAGGACGTTACCGAGATGTCGTGGACGAGTATTACAGTTATTTGAACGAATATCCTGAAGGAAAATACGTCAAGCAGGTATCGAAATTTTTTGACTATGCCAGCAAACAAATAAGTAGTAGTTATTAAACAATTATTAATTAGACAAATATTATTAGATTGATATGGATTATCGAAGAACAAATGCACCGACAACAACAGTTACACGTGACATGCTCAAAGTGAGCGCAACAACAGGGAATGTTTATGAAGCCCTGATGATTATTGCCAAACGGGCGAATCAAATTTCGGCCGATATGAAACGCGATCTGGAGAAAAAACTCCAGGAATTTTCTTCCTACAATGACAATCTGGAAGAAGTATTTGAAAATCGCGAACAGATAGAGATTTCACGTTATTACGAAAAATTGCCGAAACCTACATTAATTGCCGTTCAGGAATACATGGATGGCAAAATCTATTGTAAGAATCCTGTTAAGGAGAAAACAAGTTTAGCATCATAAAAAAACGGAAAGCAGTTTTTCCCCATTACGGGAAAGGCTGCTTTCAATACAACTAACATGATACAACGCATACAAACCATTTATCTGTTGCTTATTACGGCGCTTATGGTTGCCGTACTTTTCCTGCCTCTTGCCGTGGTGCAGGCCGACAGTAATGTTTATCATTTCGACGCTTCAGGCATGAATACCCTGACCGGCGGGGAAACGGAACTGATATTGCCTGCATGGGCGCTGATGGCGCTGGCAATGATCATATCGCTCGTGGCCTTAGTAACGGTTTTCCTGTACAGGAAACGAATGTTGCAAATCCGCTTTTGCATCTTTAATGCATTGCTGATGATTGGTTTCTATGGACTGTTTGCTTTTTTTGTATGGAAAATATACGGGTCGTCCGACATTTTCCATTTCAATCCCCGTATAGCATTGGCGTTTCCGCTTGTTAGTTTGATAATTAATTATTTGGCTATCAGAAATATAGGCGCTGATGAAATGCTTGTTCGCTCTCTGAACAGGCTAAGGTAATGTTTTATCGGTAAGGTTGCGCGTATGAAAATCGTCAGGCGCATATTCATCTGGTGCCGTAATATTATTCTGGGTTTCTTAGTGTTAAGCATCGGATTGGTCGTAGTGTATAAGTTCGTCCCCGTCTATTATACACCATTGATGTTCATTCGATTACATGAAGCCGGCAGTCTCTCCAAAATCAATCACCAATGGGTGCCCATCCGTGAAATATCGCAGACCATGGTACAAGCCGTGGTGGCGTCGGAAGATAACCTGTTTATGCAGCACCACGGATTCGATAAAGTGCAAATTGACAAAGCCCTCGAAGATGCCCGGAAAGGTAAGCGCCTGCGAGGTGCAAGTACCATTTCGCAACAAACAGCCAAGAATGTATTTCTGTGGTCTGCAAGGAGTTATTTCCGGAAAGCCTTGGAAACCTGGTTTACTGTACTGATTGAATGGATTTGGGGCAAAGAGCGAATTATGGAAGTCTATCTCAATTCCATTGAGATGGGTGATGGAATATATGGCGTCGAAGCGGCGTCAATGGCCTATTTCAGCATCCATGCATCTCAACTCACCCGACAGGAAAGCGCTCTGATAGCCTGTATTTTACCTGATCCGAGGCGTCGAAATCCTGTTCAACCCTCCGGATACTTGCAGCAGCGACAGGTTGAAATCCTTTCGTTGATGCGGAAAACAGAAACTGTTCGGATGGGATGCCTGTCCGAAAGAACCAATGAATAAATATTTGCTTATGGAACCATTTGTTTTTCAGGATCTGGGACGTATCGAATATACCAAAGCGCTGACTATCCAAACAACTGCATTTGAAGCGATTCTGGCCGCCAAAGCCCGTGGCGAAAAATGCGAAAACAAACTTTTCTTTTGCGAACACGAGCCGGTGATTACATTGGGAAAAAACGGCTTGCCTTCCAATCTGCTTATATCTGAAAAACATCTGAAAGACAAAGGTATATCCTTTTATCCCACGAACAGGGGCGGCGATATTACTTACCACGGCCCCGGTCAAATCACAGGTTATCCGGTTTTCGATCTTGAAACGTTTGGTATGGGACTGAGGCAATATATTGAAACATTGGAAGAAATCATTATTCGATTGCTGGATATGTACGGTATTCATGGAGAACGTTTGGCCGGTGCAACCGGCGTATGGTTGGACACGCAAACTGCGCGGGCGCGGAAAATTTGCGCTATTGGCGTGCGTAGCAGCCGTTTTGTGACGATGCATGGCTTTGCCCTGAATGTCTCCACCGACCTGCGAGCCTTTTCGCTCATCCATCCCTGCGGATTTACCGACAAAGGGGTGACTTCACTTGCCATGGAACTAAACCGAGCTATAGATATTGAAGATGTTAAAATAAGGTTACGGAAGATTTTTAACGAAATATTTTTCCGGTTTTTTTTCAAAAGGTAAAAAAAACCATTATTTATTGCAAAATAAAAAAATATCCGTATCTTTGTGGCTTACAATATCTAACATAATAGAATCGTGTGAAATAACATGCGTTTAATAATTAAATAAACAGGATATAGATATGATGAAAGGTTTTACAAAGTGCCCCAACGGGCATTATTTCAAGGAAGAACTTCCTTACTGCCCTTATTGTCAGGGCGGAGAGAAGGCAACGGCGGAAACGGTTAAGCCTCAGGCGAAAACCGAGGCTTACACGAAGCCGGGTGATGAAGGCAAAACGCGGATTGTCAATCCCGTTGCGCCCGGCGACGCCTCAAACCGAACTGTGTTTGGCGACGAGGTAAAACGCGAAATAGACGGACGCGAAGTGGTGCAGCACGTGTATCGCAGCAGCCGAAAATTGGTCGGATGGCTCGTAACTTACTCTTTCGACCCGCTCGGTGCGGATTTCCGACTCTACGAGGGACGGAACGAAATAGGGCGTGATGTTGCCTGCAACATTACTGTGCCGGACAAGACGGTTTCGGGCAAACACGCGACCATCCTGTTTCGCGAGGCTGACGGTTTCGCTGTTCAGGACAACGGCTCGTCGGCAGGGACTTTTCTCAACGACAAGTCGCTGGGGTTCAGCAATGACTGGCATCTTCTCAAAGATGGCGATACCTTGCGAATGGGAGAAACGGTGTTTAAGTTCAAAACAACTGTCTAAACTGTCTGAACTGTGATTTTAATATGATTATTATGATTATTATGATTAAGAAAGTTGCTGATTATATTATAGATACGGCGATTCACATTCCGTTAGGAATGTATCGCTCGGTAGAAAAGATGTCGCCTCTCAAAAGCCTTGCATGCCGTAGGTATGCAACCTTCTTGTTGCTTCTCACGGCAATTTCGGCAAACGCGCAAACGCTCGTAGGCGATTTCGATACGAAAAACTACCCCGAAGTGTCGTTTGTCTGGAACGAATATAATCCGGGAAAACTTGATACGGCGCAGTTTACGCTGACTTTGGCAGGCGCAAAAATCCCGTTTCGGTTGGAAAACGTGCCTGCCAATGATTCCGTTCAGCCCGCAAAATCCATCCTCTTCTTGTGGGAAGACCTCAATCATGCGGCTCACGCGGGACAATCGGAGTTTACGCGAGCCGTATTGCAGGCGTTTTTGAACGATACGACTTTTCTGCCCGAAGATAAATTCAACGTTGCCATTTTCGATCGCAAGGGCGGCAACGACCTCGGAACCAGCATCCACACTTGGCTATCCGAAGGCTTTACCACCGACCGACAGCAACTGTCGGCGGCAGTCCGCGATTTCAAGCCTAAATACGATTTCTTCTCCAATCAGGCTAATTCGGAACTGTATATGGCTATCGAAGAAGGAATTGAGCGGCTTCAAAAAGAGCCGACCGACCACATCCGCGCAATCGTAGTTTTCACGGCAGGCAGCAATCAGGACAGTTACGGCGGGCGAAATTCGATTGACGAAAACCGCGCCCTGTCGCTGAAAATCCCTGTATATGTGGTCAAATATCCTATCAAAGGCTGCGAACACTGCTCCAATATTGACCTGATTTGTCAAAAAACTTACGGACAGGAAATTACGACTTCCGACTCGCAGGTTGCAACGGATTTACTGAAACAGTGTTATACAAAGATGAGCGCCCGTCATCACGGTCAGGATTACCGCATTACGTTCACTGCCGACTATCCCCGCGACGGACAGCAACACTCTATATTATTGAATGTCAGCGGAAAAGAATATACGCTATCATTTACGGCGCCTGCTTTTTCGCTGAAACACTGGGTGGAAACTCATAAATGGCAATCAGCACTTATCCTCGTTGGGTTGCTTTTAGTGATATGCGTTGCCTTGCTTTTTCTCCGTAAGTCTTCCCGAAAACGAAAGCAACATCTCGCTCAACTCGAACAGCAGCAGCAAGCCGCCCAAGCCCTTGCCGACAAAAACCGCAAAGATTTGGAAGGTTTTAAGCAAAAGGTTGAAAAAGACAATATTAACAATCGAAAAGAAGATTTTGCGCGACTGATGCAAACGAAAAACCTGTTGCCGCGCCTGCAATATTCGTACGGTAAAGACGGTGCACGCACCGTCTCTACAATCACAAAACCCGAATTTACCATCGGTCGCGACGCCGACAACGACCTTGTGATTGTGAACGACAGCGTTTCGCGCCATCACGCAAAAATCCTGTTCAACGGCTCTGCATTTGAAATTCAGGATTTGGGCAGCACCAATAAAGTCATTGTAAATGGTGCATTTACCGAACGCTCGGCG
>JAISUI010000006.1 GCA_031272155.1 Tannerella sp.
GTCAAGTCCGTAGATTTCGGGATGCGCGAGTTCAAAGCCGAGGGGACACGTTTTGCCGTCAACGGCACGCCGATATTCCTGCGCGGTACGCTTGAGTGCTGTATCTTCCCCCTGACCGGCTATCCGGCAATGGGCGAGGAGTATTGGACGAAGATCTACCGTCGCTGCAAGGAGTTCGGGCTGAATCATATACGTTTTCATTCATGGTGCCCGCCCGAAGCGGCGTTCGAGGCAGCCGACCGCGAAGGAATTTATCTTCAGGTCGAATGTGGTGCATGGGCTACTGTGGGCGATGGCGGTTTATTGGATAAATGGCTTTATGAAGAAAGTGAGCGAGTGATAAAAGAATACGGCAACCATCCTTCGTTCTGTATGTTCCTGTACGGTAATGAGCCGGGTGGCAGAAATCAGGTAAAGTATTTGACGGACTTTGTGAATTATTGGAAAATTAAAGATGCTCGTCGCGTTTATACAAGCGGCGCCGGATGGCCATATATTCCTGAAGCCGATTATTGGAGCACACCTGACCCGCGCATACAGCATTGGGGCGCCGGTTTGCGAAGCGTCATAAATGCCGAAGAACCGCAAACCGTTTATGATTGGGGCAATGTAATCAAAGACAAAACCATGCCGGCCGTCAGTCATGAAATCGGTCAGTGGTGCGTCTATCCTAATTTCAATGAAATATCCAAATATACAGGTGTTTTGAAAGCCAAAAACTTTGAAATCTTCCGTGAGACTCTCGAAAAGAACCATCTCGGAGATATGGCTGATAAGTTCCTGTATGCTTCAGGACGGCTGCAAACTCTTTGTTATAAGGCAGATATCGAAGCTGCATTGCGAACGCCCGGTTTTGCAGGTTTTCAGTTGCTTGACCTCCACGATTTTCCCGGTCAGGGAACGGCATTAGTGGGAGTGCTTGATCCGTTCTGGGATACCAAAGGATATGTGGAAGGCAAAGAATTTAGTTCGTTTTGTAACTCAATAGTGCCCCTTGTCAGAATGGAAAAACTTGTTTGGACAAACAGTGAAACGTTTCAGGCGAGTGTTGAAGTAGCGAATTTTGCCGGTAAATCGTTAGATAATGCAGTTGTCGAATGGGAATTGGCTGATACATCGGGTAATACGCTTGACAAAGGCGCTACCGAAAAAAACATTCCCGTGGGCAACGATTTCAAAATATTACAAATCAACTCAACCCTGTCAAAGATAGATAATCCTTCGCAATTAACGCTTACTGTTCGTGTTAATGGCGCCGATAATGCCAATTCGTGGCATATCTGGGTTTATCCTGAAACAGCGGAGACGCCTGTTAATAAGCCGTATTTTACGACTGACATAAGTGAGGCGATAGCTAAAGCGGACGCCGGAGGAACTGTGCTGTATTGTTTGCCAAAAAATGCGTTAAAGCCTGAAAAAGGCGGTGATATAGCGGTCGGTTTTTCGTCAATTTTCTGGAATACGGCTTGGACTCGCGGACAGGCGCCGCATACGCTTGGCATTTATTGCGACCGGCAGCATCCGGCTTTGGCTGCTTTCCCGAACGAAGGTTACAGTGATTACCAGTGGTGGGAAATTGTAACCGGCAGCGCGCCTTTGCTGATGGACGATTTTCCCGCATCAATGCAGCCTGTCGTTTACCTTATTGACGATTGGTTTACTAACCGTCGTCTCGGCTTGCTGCTCGAAGCGAAGGCAGGTAAAGGTCGCATAATGATATGCGGCGCAGATATCAGCAAAGACCTTGATAAACGCATCGCAGCGCGACAGTTCAGAAGAAGCATCGAACAGTATATGGCGTCCGATAAGTTCAATCCTTCGGAAGAATTAAATTTGGCTTATATCAAGGAACAGCTTATTTCGATACCATAATTTTTGCTGAAATAGTGTGCCTGTCAATCTGTGCGGTGACGAGATAAATTTGTCCGCGTGGCACAGGAATACAATACGTGTTTGCTGCATTTTTTGTGGCATAAACAATCTGTCCTACAATATTATATACTTGCAGAAGACGGATGGGATTGCCGACAGAATGGACGTACAGATTCCCGTCGTGCGATGTGAGTTGCAGTGTGGGTGACGTTGTTATGTCCTCCATGCCAACGTCTCCTTTCGGCTTGAAACGCAGGGTAAAGCGGTCGTTGAGCAGAATTGTCTGCCGACCTCTCCCTGTAGGCGTAAACGTATAAGTTGGCGTCTGTTGCAGATCTATTACAATGTTTTTCTTTTTATCAATCAGCGTTGCATCGTATCCGAATGTGGACATTCCCGAAAAATTAAGCGTTACTGCACCTGGTTTACGTATGAGCAATCCCAGTGTCGTTTCTCCGGTATAATCGGAACAGGAATTGATAAATAACGGTTTCTTTTGCGGACATAGGGTATATACAGTCAGTGGAATCTTGTCGTAAAACACGCAACAGACATCTTTGCTCTCTTCAAAGTGCGGCGTTGCTTCCATGTCATTGCGCAAAATGGCGTATCCGACGCTGTTACCCTGTGTTGCACGGATACGCAGGATGCCGATTTCACTTTCGTTCTCCATGCGCAGTAAGGGACGCGGATGGGCAGTAGAGGTTGTTGTCCAGAAAGGCGACATCTTCAGGTTGGTGATTTTCGTATTGTTTTTCTTTTTTACAAAGAAGGAATGAAGCGGGGCAACCCATCCGGATGCGACCGATTCATCTCCCAGATGGGTAGCCACATAGCGGTTCCCGTTTGTGAACACGCCGATAAAACTACTGTCTATAATCCCGTTCCACACAACGTAGCCGGCGCGGTCAAGGATATCGCGGTTCCCCTCCAGAAACTGTGCGACGTCAAGCCAGGCGAAATACGGATTTACAACCTGTACCATGTTCGTACGGTTTACGTCGTTTTGTACCGGCAGGTCAAATGTCCCATCGGCCGCAAGCATAATGCCGTCTGTGATAAATCGGGCGCCGTCTGTGCGTGGCGTCGGATAGATTTGGTTATCTTTTCCTTTGTAAAATGTCGCCGTATCGGGCAAAAGGAAAGGTTTGTCTTTGTTTTCTATGGTCGTAGTGACTTTTATATTGAATGCCAAACCTAATGGCAACGGCACGTTCAGTCCGCCAAATGTCGCCGTAAAGGTATTTCCCTGCTCAATCCCGTTGCTCGGATGCGCTGCCTGGAAGAAATTCATGTTGATATCACCCCATTGCCACAGCGAATAATTCTTGTAATGGTAATCGCCCGAATACATGGACTTTAGCGGCACCGACCACATCAGGAAGCGATCGCGCTCATCCGCGTGCAGTTGGATTTCTACTTTGGCATTACGGTAACTGAGCGCATGTGGATTTTTCAGCATGGCGCGGTCTTTCATCAGGATGTCGCGGCAGGCGACGGCATCCGATAACTCCGGGTAGTGCATCATGCCTGAAGGCAGCACGACATCCACACAGGCAGTCGGCGCCCATTGCACCGGCGTTTCATACGTCAAATGCCCGTCATTTACCACCGAAACCCAATTATTCGGATTACGCCAGTCGGTGTTTTCCACGCCCGTCCACTGCATGACAGTTTGGCCGACCGGGTTGGCGACGTAAACGGTGAACGCGCCCTGCGGAAAACGGTCGGGCTGTAATACAGGCCGGATACGGAAGTCTGCATCTGTCGTCACGGCCGGCAAGTCGCGCACTGCGCCAACGCCCAACGGCACAATCCCGCTTTTGTCGTACCACTCAAACGCCACATTCGGTGGATTTTCGCGCAGTGCCACCTGATGACTGTCGCCTGTACAGGTCGTAGCGTCGTTCAGGTCTTGCAGCACATAGATATACACCCAGGCAGACAGCGCCGTTGGTGTCAGGTTGTTGCCGAATGGGATTTCGTAGCGGAACGAATCAATGTTCCCCGTCAGGCTGTCTGTTCCGGAATTGGTGTAAATCAGTTTGCTGTCGCGTCCGGCGCCTATTGCCGTCAGCGTTCCGTTTCGAGGCATTTCCCTGACCGAACTGAGCAGGTTGAAGGCGCTGGCAAAAGCGTTGTCCGGCAAATGGTCGTTGGCCAGCATATCTATGATAACGGGATGATACATCTGCACGGTAGCGAAATCGGGATGCATCCGGTAATCTACTTTAGCCCAGACATGGCCGGTGTAAAGCACGTCGGCTGTTGCGCCGGCGAAACGCACAGACATGGTGATGTCATTGATACCGTTGGAAAGCAGGCTGGCCGGTATTTTCAACGTATGCTGAACAGTAGGACTTTCAATGGCGCCGACATATTCTACGCCGTTTACTAACCATTTCACGGCAGTGAACGGCGCCTGCAAAGTCCGTTTGATCGTCAGGCTGTCTGTCAGGCTGAAGGTGTGGCTTTCAGGTGTTGTCGAGGCATAATGGGCGTCCTGAATATTATTCGCGTCGCGAATGGTAAAATAATTCCACAACGAGAACGAACCTGCACCGGCAACGTAACCGTATGCTTCAGCCATGCCTGCACCATACATGAAGGCCAGCAGTCCGCCGGGGCAATGAACGCCGATTTTTATATCCCTGTTGGATAACAGTTTCCGCACGATGTACCATTCGGGAAAGTGGGCGCTGGCAGTGACGGCATAAGTCGAGCGGCTGACCTCCATATCATTTTCCGTAATCACAGTTTGTTCCCAGTAGGTGGAGGGAATCAGTAATTCGACGGAATGTTGCGTGATGTTGGAAGCGCCGGTCGGCACAAATGGTGAGAGTATGGCTGAATTGACGCGCTGGGCGATCGGCGGAATACAGGTAAGCGCTGCATCGGGCAGTACGTTATAAACCATCACCGGCTTATCGGAAACGATGCGTACCAGCCCGCTCATCGCGTGGCATACAAACTGATTCTGGCCGGCAGCCAACGTGTAGGTTATGGGAATGCCGCCGTTGATAGATCCTTCCACCCTGACATGGGTATTGTTTTCGGCGGCCACCATGCCGGCAATGCCTCCCCAACGATTTTTAGGAGCGGCGGACGGCGTATGGACGTTCCAGACGAAAAACTCCTGCCCCCATTTATCCCTGCTCCATAGCTGTTCGTAGGTATGGTCGGCTGTGCCTGAGAAGCCGCTATTATTACAGTATCCGCCGGGTTGTCCGGGGCCATAAGCCCCGTCTGTCCCGGAGAAGAAGGCCACCGGCTTGTCGGCGATGACTCTGTTTCCGGAACCATCTATTGGGGTAGTGAATGCATACTGGAACACTTCGCCCGCATTTAATATGACGGTTGACTGATTGTGCAGCGTCACTGTCGTGCGGTTTTCCCGTGCAATCACTGCATACAGCGTCACGCTTGCCGGGGAGGGATGGCCGCCGGAAACGACGTAGTATTCCCGTCCCCAGGCGGGAACGGGCAGGATAACGGCGGCGTCGGCGCTTTGCGGCAAATAGTTAATGCCATAAACGCTGACGTCTTCCGACGAAGTCAGGATGATGCATTTTGTTGTTTTTCCCGACGATGAATTTACTACATCGTCGTAATTTACACGTGCCGTGTAAATGCCCGGTTGCACCAGCGTACGGTTCCAGTTGTTCCAGTACATGCCGGTGTAGTTGTAACGCGCCGTGATATACGTGGGTTTGGATACAATTACTTTTATTTGCAGCGTCGGCGTTGTTCCGGAAGGAGCAAAGCGGTTTTTGAAAAATGTGATATAAAATTCTTTCCCGGCCGTAGCCGATGAAGATTGTGCATAGCCGTTTCCCGTCAGGCAGAAGACGGCGAACAGTATGGAAAGCAGGATTCCTGCTTTCCGGTTGTGATGTTTTGCTTTTATCGGTATCATAGTTGTCATTGTTTTTTTGTATGCTATTTGTCCATATAACATCTGGGCAGGATATTTAGTTGGAAAAAAGTCCTGTTTCATAAAAACAGAAGGATGCGTTTTTTTGTCTATTGTATATTTTTATCCCCATTTTTGAGTATTGAGAACGTTTAAAATACATAAAAATAGGGATTGCACTCCTGATATTCCCACCGTAATTTTGCAGTGTCAAATTTAAAACAAAATTGTATGTTGAAGCGATTTATAATATTTGCTATAATAATATTTGCGTGCAGGCTTACGACTGTGGCGCAACAAAATACGGACATTGCAGGAACGGTTCAGACAGATTCTGTTATAGAGAAGATGCTGCAATTGGACGAAGTGGTTGTTACGGGCACGCGAACAGTCAAGCGTCTCTCTGAAACGCCTGTATTGACCACACTTATCCGTGAACGTGAAATCCGTGAAGCTGCTTCGGTTTCCACGCTCGAAAGTTTACAGGATAACATTCCGGGCATCGTCAGTTCGCCCAATGCTATGGGCAATAACATGCGCATACGTGGGCTGAACAGTCGTTATGTCCTTTTTCTCATTGATGGAGAGCGACTCGTCTCGGAGGGGGCGGGCGGGAACGTCAATCTTGACCAGATTGACGTCAGTAATGTTCGTCGTATAGAGATGGTAAATGGCGCCTCATCAGCGCTTTACGGTTCAAATGCCGTTGGCGCGGTTATCAATATAATCACCAAAGATCCCGTTTATAAATTAGAAACAAATGTAAGCCAGTCAGTTGAAAGCAATAATACCTTGCGAACGCGAGTAGATGTAGGTTCGGCGCAAGATAAATTTCTGACTAAGGCAGGTGTGTTTCGTCATTCGTCCGACGGATTTGGCAATGACGGTAACGGCGCTTATGCCGCCCGTTACGAAGATTACGGAGCGAACCTGAAACTTGGTTATAATCCTTCCAAACAATCGGATATCAACATCATAAGCCGTTATTTCGGTCACGAAACATTTAATCCTTCAAACAGTATGAATGTCAGACATTCCCTGACGCAAAACCTGACATTGGGAGCAAACGGTGGAATCACGACGCCAGATAATGGCAATTCATTAAGAATCAGTGCAAATTACGACAAGTATTTTGATTATTATGTGATGGAGAAAAAAAATAACGAGCGCGACCTGCGTAATACAGTGTCTTACTTTTCGGCAAGAGCCGTGGATACTTATATTCCTGTGGAAAAATGGGAATTTGTGGGCGGTGCGGAATTTAATCACGAAGAAAACTATGCAACGACGACGCTTGGCGCTGTCCCGACCACCAAACGTCTTGATGACATAAACGGATTTGCCCAGGCACAATACAGTTGGATAGAAAATCTTGATATGATCGGCGGAATACGTTACACCTACAATACCCAATTTGGCAGCGCCCTGACGCCCAAGTTTTCTATCATGTATGATATCAACGGTTTTAAATTTCGTGGAGGTCTTGGCTCTTCTTTCCGTGCTCCGAGCATCAAAGAGTTATACTACGATTTCGACCATCAGGGTATGTTTTGGGTCTATGGAAATCCGGAGCTAAAGCCGGAAAAAGGGTTATATACTTCTCTTTCGGCAGAATACACTAAGAAAAGTTTCAATATTTCGATTTCAGGCTATTATAATAGCATTAGTAATAAAATCACCCAGTATGACGTAATTACGACGCAGGGAGCAAATGAGAAATATTATAAAAACGTGAGTAGCGCTACACTCAAAGGAGTGGATATCTGTCTGTCCTATAACTTACTAAGTCAGTTCTTGCTAAGGGCGAATTACAGTTATTGTGACGCCACGGACAATTCCACCGGGCTGCAACTCGAAAGCAATGTCAAACACAGCGAGACCATTTCTGTCACATGGAATGGAAAAGTTCTTCAAAGTCCTTTTTCCTTGCTGTTTGCAGGCAGACTCCATTCCCCCAAACTCTACCAGCAAATGGTTTCTGATGCGAATGGTGTTTCACAGGCTGAATTTACCCAGTCGAAATCATATTCAATATGGAAGGCTGCATTGGTAAAGCCGTTTTTGCTGAAGAAACATGCGTTTGAACTAACGCTAAAGGCGGAAAATATTTTTAATTTCCGCGAAAGTTCGTTTATTGATCCCGGCCGACAGTATTTGGCTGGAATAAGATATAATTTCAAGCAATAATTGTATTAATTAAATTTCAAATCAAATGAAAAAAGTATTATTTTTTATGACAGTGACGCTATTAGCGTCCACTTTTGTATCATGTTCAAAAGACAATGATGAACCGGAACCGCAACCGGGCGAAACCAAAGAAGTGTATATTGATGCAACTTCAAATACAGCGTGGCAGTATTATTCTTTTGCTGAAGAAAGAATAGTCGGCTCGGCTGACGAATCGGCCGAAAACAATGCTGTGTGGGCTGCACGCAAAGATTGGGATATCGCCATCAGGCGATATAATATCCGCACGAACAGCGGCGAGTTTACGACAGCCGGAGCAAAGGGCGGAGTTGCCACTTTGGATGCATCCACCACCTTCCCGTCGGTATTGAAAGTGCCTGCGAATGCCGGATTTGTGACGGATAAAGCGATTACTTCCGAGGGTATGGGCGGCAGTACGACGGTGGTTCGTTCCGAAGCAACGGTCATTCTTTTTAAACAAAATGAGGACGGTTCGTTAGTTATGCCACCCGTTTATTTGCAAGCGCCTGTCTATATTTTTTGCACTGCTGACGGAGTCAACTATTATAAAGTGCAATTTACGCAATATCAGAATGAGGCAAGCGCTACCGGACATGTAAAGTTTAATATGGCGAAAATTCCCAAGTAAAATTATGAGCATACGGAAGCAGCAAATAAGCATACTTTTAATCGTAACTTGTGTTTTATTTATTTTGTGGTTTTTGTGGGGGAAAATAGCTTCCCCTACAAAAATTGCATTAGTTGATTTTCAACCGTTTCAAAGGGCAAGTATCGTTAAAGCCAATGCAGATGGATTCATCAAATATGATGAAGTCCCATCGGATAAATTTCGCAAACTGAAAAAATATGATTTTGTGCTGGGTTTTGGCATGGGAATGCGCATCACTGCTGAGCAGCGGGCGCAGATACAGCGTGTGGCAGATCGCGGCGTGCCGGTTTATATCTACGGAGCGACAAACCCCGACAACAGTATTTGCAATTTGGATAGCATAACCCGTTCCGTTGTAAAGAGTTACTTGGACAACGGCAACAAAAAGAACTATCAGTCGCTTGCGCGATATATTCGTCAAAGCATTGACGGCAAAACACTTTTCGTTAATCAGCCGGACAGTGTGCTCAAACTCCAAAACGATGTGTTGTATCATTTGGACGAAGAGGTTGCGTTTAATAATGTGCCTGATTATGAAAATTACCTGAAACAAGCCGGTTATTATAGGGATGATGCACCCAAAATAGCCATCGTCGGCGGATTGAACGATCCTTTCAGCGGCAACCGAGCCAATACGGACAGTTTAATCATGAGCCTGCAGCGGGCTGGAATGAACGTTTATCCCGTGTTTTCGGCAATGAAACGGTTGGATTTTCTAAAAGAAATAAATCCTGATGCAGTTATTTATTTTGCACATGGACGGTTGGCGATGGGGCAACCCGACGCGGCGATAGAATGGTTAAAAAGCAGGAATATTCCGCTTTTTGCGCCTCTATCACTGTTGCAGACGCAGGAAGATTGGCTGGCAGATCCGATGGGTATGTCGGGCGGGTTTATGTCGCAGAGTATGGTTATGCCCGAATTGGACGGCGCGATTTATCCCTTCACGCTTAATGCACAGGAAATAGACGAAGACGGTCTGTATCTGTTCAAAGCCATCCCTGAACGCCTGAAAACGTTCACTCAGATTGTCCGGAATTTTATCGCGCTGAAACAGAAAAGCAATGCGGATAAAAAATTGGCAATCTACTATTTTAAAGGTCCCGGACAGTCCACGCTGACTGCACAGGGATTGGAAACGGTTCCTTCACTTTATAATCTTTTAAAGCGACTGAAAGCCGAAGGATATAAAGTAGAAAATCTCCCTGCCCACATGAAAGATTTTGAGAAAATACTGATGGCGCAAGGTGTGGTGTTAAGCAACTATGCCGAAGGCGCTTTTGATGATTTTCTGCATAATGGCGACCCTGCTTTTGTTGAAAAAAGCGAATATGAGGCATGGATCAGTCAGTCTTTGCCCAGGGAACTGTATGCCGATGCGGTTAAGATTTACGGTGAAGCGCCCGGCAAATACATGGCTATGGAAAAGGACGGCAAGTCATATCTTGCGGTAGCTCGCATTCAGTTTGGCAATATTGCATTGCTTCCGCAGCCGATGGCGGGTTTGGGCGACGATGCATTCGCTATCGTACATGGTGCAAAGTCTGCTCCTCCGCATACTTATATAGCCGCATATCTCTGGGCGCAACACGCTTTCAAAGCCGATGCGCTATTGCATTTCGGAACCCACGGAAGCCTGGAATTTACGCCCCAAAAACAGGTTGCCCTGAGTGATTACGACTGGCCGGACCGTCTTGTTGGAGCTGTTCCGCATTTTTACTATTACACGATCGGCAATATCGGCGAAAGTATGATGGCAAAACGACGCTCGTATGCTACCATCGTTTCCTATCTTACTCCTGCTTTTGACGAGACAAGTATGCGACAGCAGTTCAAGGTCTTACAGGACAAGATTCAGCATTATTATAAAACAGACGGAAACGAACAGGAGAAAGCCTCGTTAGAAGTAAAGAAAATCGCCATCCAAATGGGATTGCATCGCGACTTACGGTTGGATAGCATCCCGACAAATCCATATACCGCCGAAGAAATCGAACGCATTGAGAATTTCGCAGAGGAGATTGCCAATGAGAAAATAACAGGAGGTTTATATACATCAGGTATTCCATATAGCGATGAAAAAATCCGCTCTACCGTTTTGGCGATGAGTGCGGACCCAATTGCTTACAGCATCTTCAATCTTGACCGCATGAATGGAAAAGTAACCGGCAAGCAGTTGAAGAATAAATCCTTTTTTACGCAAAAATATCTGGCGCCTGCACAGCGATTGGTGATTCGGATAATGGATGGGGGGGCGCCTGTGAATGATGAATTCATTTGCTCCGTTGCAGGCGTTTCGGCGGATGATTTAAAGGAAGCGAAAGCCATACTTGCCCCGCCTCGCAGGGGAATGCCCGACATGGGCGCTTTGGAAACAAAACGTTCCGATAATCAAAAAGCGACGGGCGGTGGTCATCCGGCATGGATTCCCAAAATTGGGAAAAATCCACACGAAGGAACGTCATCTTCTTCAGAGCCGAAAGCCCAGTCAAAAGCCCCGTCGAATGTAGAAAAATATACCGCCGAACAGAAAGCTCATGCACGAGCGCTGGCCGAAATTGAACGCACCATACGGAATATAGTGTCGTACAAAAAAGCGCTGGAAGATAGCCCTGAAAAGGAATTTCAATCGGTGCTCAATGCCTTGGCCGGCGGATACGTCGCGCCTTCATCGGGAGGCGACGCTGTTGCCAATCCTGCCGCTGTGCCGACCGGACGCAATCTCTATTCCATCAATGCTGAAGCCACGCCATCGGAGGTCGCTTGGGAAAAAGGCGTTGCCTTGGTCAATGCTACCCTCGACCAATATAAAAAGCAGCATGGCGGCGATTATCCCCGAAAGGTGAGTTATACATTTTGGAGCAGTGAGTTTATTGAAAGCGAAGGCGCCACCATCGCACAGGCAATGTATATGCTTGGCGTGGAACCCGTAAGAGACGCTTACGGTCGTGTGTCCGATTTGCGTTTGATACCTTCGGGTGAACTTGGGCGACCAAGAATTGATATAGTAGTGCAGACTTCGGGTCAGTTTCGCGATCTTGCCGCTTCCCGGCTGGCCTTACTCAGCCGTGCCGTTGAAATGGCGGCTTCGGCAAAAGAAGATCAATATGCCAATCGTGTTTTTGCAAGTGTTGTAGAAACGGAGCGGCTTCTGGTTGAACAGGGCGTTCCGCCTATAGAAGCCCGCGAAATGTCCGTGCAACGTGTTTTCGGTGGAATCAACGGTATGTACGGCACCAATATTCAGGGCATGGTAACAAGCAGTGATCGCTGGGAAACGGAAAAAGAAATTGCCGATACTTATCTTCATAACATGGGCGCTGTTTACGGTAGCGACAAGACATGGGGACAGTATCACGACGGATTGCTCCGCGCTGCACTGCACAATGCCGATGTAGTGGTGCAACCCCGACAAAGCAATACATGGGGCGCATTAAGCCTTGATCATGTCTATGAATTTATGGGAGGAATGAATCTTGCCATTCGTGAAGTCACAGGCAAAGATCCCGAAGCCTATTTTGCCGATTATCGCAATCGCAACAATATGCGGGTGCAGGAACTGAAAGAAGCGATCGGTGTAGAAAGTCGCTCTACGGTATTCAATCCGGCCTATATAAAGGAAGTGATGAAAGGAAACGCGTCGAGTGCGGCGCAAATCACAGAAGTAGTTACCAACACCTTCGGGTGGAACGTGATGAAGCCCGACGTGATTGACAACGAAATGTGGAACAGTTTTTACAGCGTCTATGTAAAAGACGAATACAACCTGGGAACGGAGGCGTTTTTCCGCCGCGAAAATCCCCAGGCCTTGCAGGAAATTACCGCTGTGATGCTTGAATCCGCCCGCAAAGGAATGTGGAAAGCCTCCGAACAGCAATTGGCTGACCTCGCCCGACTGCACACGGAACTCGTGAACGACTTCGGATCCGCCGCATCGGGATTTTCCGGAAGCAACACGAAACTGCAGGATTATATTCTCCAAAAAATAGATAACCAGTCGGCTCGGGCATACAAACAACAACTGCAAAAAATGCGTACCGCTTCTGCCAATCCTGATCCGCAGGGGCTGGTGTTGAAAAAGGATGAAATGACCGCTTCCGACTCCGGAACGAAAAATTCCCTCAACGGAGCGATTGTTGCCCTCGCGGTCCTGGTTGTATTTATTATCCTGCTTGTTGTCCTGCGAAAAATGAGCCGAAAATAAAACAATGGAATACATTATCTGGATACTCATCCTTTTTGTCCTGATGGGAGGTTTGCTGAAACTCAGTTTCTGGCAATGGTGGCAGGCGGCGCTCTTTGGCCTGATCTGCGCCGTGTTCACTCTCGTGACCTGCCGGTGGGCCGTCATGCAATCCAAAACGCAGTGGGCCGACTTTTTCGACGCTGCCGGAAACATGCAGAATGTCGCCGTATGGATCACATTTGAATCCGTGCTCTGTTTCGCGTTTTGTTTTGCGGAACTTTGTGAAATATACGGCCTGAAAAAAGGGAAATGGCAGCGGAAACTCCTTTACTGGTATCCGGGACTGTTATTGTTTTTCGCTTTGTTCTACCTGCAAACGCAATTGATATTCTCGATGCCCGGAACCGGTTTCAGGACGATTTCTTGCGTTCTGGCCGTGGCAGTTTGCATTGGCTTTCCCTTGCTGAGCCATCTGTTGAAATATCTCTATCCCGAACGGGAATTGCGGCTGGAAGTCTTCTTCCTTGTCAGCCTGCTGATTTGCGTAACGGGGTTGATTGCGACGGTGAATGGCGATACTGCTTATTCCGCCGCAAAAGAACCGCTGAACATCAAGGCCGTCGCTCTGTCAATCGGCCTGTTCATCGCCTTTTTCATGCTTGGTATAGCGCAAAATAAGATCAAATGGAAAATTAAAAATAGAAAAAATGGAAATTATCTCTAAAACATTATTTTGGGTGGCAAACAGCCTTTTAATACCCGACATTATCATCTTGCTGATACTTTTTGGCCGAGCCTTGTTGCTTGTCGGGAGTTTCTACGGCCAGATGATGGTGAAACGTCGTAATGACGCCTTGTACAATAGGAAAATCAAAGAATTTTCTATCGAAAACATGGACGAATTAAAACAATTTTTGCCCGACCGTGACAACTCGCTCTTCGTAAAATACCTGCGCGAGATGCTTACTTCCCGTTGCAACGATGCCTATTCCGACTATCTTCTCTCTTCTTTTGAAAACGAAGCCGACAAAGACCTCTCCCTCTCTCGACTGCTGGCAAAAATGGGACCTGTACTGGGGCTGATCGGTACGCTGATCGCCATGAGTCCCGCATTAGTCGGATTGTCCACCGGCGACATCTCAGGAATGGCCTACAACATGCAGGTCGTCTTTGCCACCACGGTAGCAGGATTAGTCATCAGCGCTGTCGGGCTGGTCACCCTCCAGTTCAAACAGCGATGGTATGCCAAAGACGTTTACAGTCTGGAATATGTATCACGGGTAATAAATGCCGAAAAATGAAAAACAGAAGACGATCCGGCCTTTTAAATCGCGACGCTGACGCCGACCCGCTGAGCGTCGTAGTAAACCTGTTCGATGTTGCCATGGTCTTTGCCGTCGCCCTGATGGTAGCGATGGTGATGCATCTGAATATGACCGAAATATTCTCTATGGAAGATTTTACCATTGTCAAAAATCCGGGCAGGGAAAACATGGAAATTATCACCAAGGAAGGTAATAAAATTAACAAATACACACCATCCGACAGCCAGTCGGCAGAAAAGACGAAAGGCAGGCGCGTTGGTATCGCCTACGAATTGGAAAACGGCGAAATAATTTATGTGCCGGAATAAAACTTTAATATAATGGGAATTAGCCGGATACATGATCTGGCGAAGAATTATTGATAAAGATGAAATATTTATCAAGTTGAAAAACATTGACATCAACGATAATTCAGTTCTTGTAAAAGTTAAGCTTAAAGAAGTATTATAAAAAGCGCATGTCCGCAATTTTGAATCATAAACAGCAGCGATATCAATTATTTCATGTATATTTGCGGAAAATTTCGTAGAAGATAACATAAAATGAAACAGCGTATCGTAGAAATACTGAAGACCGGCAAAGTGCTGGTTTCCGACGGAGCATGGGGCACGTTTTTGTATCAGAAAGGATTAAAGCAGGGTGAATGTCCCGACGAATGGTCGCTGACGCATCCTGCCGAAGTGGAAGATATTGCCCGCAGCTATATTGCTGCCGGGGCGTACATGGTTGAAACGAACAGTTTTGGCGCCAATCGGTATAAACTGGCGCATTTCGGGCTTGAAGAACAGGTGGCCTCAATCAATGAAGCGGCCGCCCGCGCTTCGCGCAGGGCGGCGGGTGATCATTATGTGATTGCCTCTGTCGGGCCTACGGGCGAAATGCTGATGATGGGCGATGTCACCGAAGATGATTTATACGACTGCTTCCGTCAGCAAATCATGGCGCTTGAGAAAGGGGGCGCCGATGCCGTCTGTATCGAAACGATGAGTGATGCTGCAGAAGCGGCGGTCGCTATCCGCGCCGCGAAGGAAAATACCTCTTTGGAAGTGATCGCAACGTTCACATTCAGCAAGACGCCCATGAATGAATATCGCACCATGATGGGACTCTTGCCTGAAGAAGCCGCGCAGGCCGCGCTCGATTCCGGCGCGGACATCATCGGCGCCAATTGCGGAAACGGTATTGAAAACATGACGGAGATAGTGCATCAACTGCGCGAAAAATTTCCGCAGGCCTTTATCCTTGTTCATGCCAATGCGGGACTGCCCGTCGTGGCAGACGACGGAACGACCGTATTCCCCGAAACGCCCGAAATGATGGCTGCACACCTGCAGGCGCTGCTCGATGCCGGTGTGAACATTGTCGGCGGATGCTGTGGTACAACGCCCGACCATATTCGCGCAATCCGAAACGTCCTGGACGAAAAGCAATCCTGACACGCGGACAGGCCTTTATTCCTCCTCGATGGCCAGCCGGAAGACCTTTTCCAGCGCTTCGGGCGTAACAACCCCCTCGTGCTGTTTGACTTCGTCCACATAGAACGTTGGGACGTAATAATAATCGTACCTGTTTGCTATTTGAGGCTGTTCGGATTCTTCGATGAGTTCAACCTCTATGGCTTTGTACTTGTCCTGCCGCCTGAGCGATTCCATGATCTCAAACGCCTGTTTGCAATAGGGACAGGTCTTAAGGAAAAACAGTTTTACCGGTTTCATTTTTCTGTCATTTTATTTGTATTCATATTCTTTGTCCCTTCTTCAAGGGCTTTTTTCTCTGCTTCCATCTGCGCCCTCGACTTGCTCTGCGTTACTACATAAACGCCAAGGAAAACCAGGCCGATGGCCATGCCTTTCATCCACCCGAAGGTGTCTATCCCCCACCATACGGCGACTAACGAAGCCGTGATCGGTTGGATATAGTTATACATCACGCCAACCGTAGGGCGCAGCAGCCGCTGGCCGACAGGAAGCAGCATGAATGTGACAAAGGTTCCTATCACGACTACGTACAATATATCTATCATCACTTCGGCCGGCATCGTCGCAAAATCAATGGCGATGATGGAACGGTACGAAAACGGAATCGTACAGATCGCCGAATAAATAAACATCCATTTCATCAGCGTCAGCGGGCTGTAGCGAGCGGTGAGGTCTTTGAAGACGACAAAATAGAGTGCGAAAAACGTCTGGGACAGCAGGCAGAACAACGCCCCCAGCACATGGTTTTCGCCCGAAAGTTCATGGGTTTCCGACCGGGCGCTGCTAATGATCAGCAGTAGGGCGCCTGTCGCTCCGAGAAACACTCCCAGCACTTTCTTGGCGGTCACCGGCTCTTTCAGATAAAAGGCGGCAATAATCATGGCGATGATGGGTGCCGTAGTTGCAACAATCGAAACGTCTATCGGCGAAGTCATGGACACGCCAAACACATAGCAGCCCTGATTCAGCACAATCCCGATAAGCGCCGCAAAAAACAGCCGGATCATATCCTGGTGGGGGACATGTTCCTTTTTGGCAAACAGCGATGCAAACCAGAACAGGATGGCGGCGCCCAGTATCCGGAACGTGATCAGTGAAATGGCGTCCAAATAGCCGGAGGTCAATGCCATCTTCGCAATGGGCGACATCAGCCCCCACAGCAGATTGGCGGCCAGCAGGGCGGCATGTCCCCGCAGGACGCCCGTTTTCATACTCGAATCAATCTTGTCCTGTTTCATCCCGCAAAGATACAATATTTTCCCGTCCTTGACTACACGGCAGGCCAAGATTTTTCGCATATCCCGACGCAAAGGGGGCGTAGCGCCACGCCCCCTCTATTTGCCCATCCTTTTCTTTTTTCCTTTCTTTTTTTAGTGCCCCCGAAGGGGCGATTCACACTTAGTTAATCTCAAGGCTCAAAGACACAATTTTTTTAGAAGTGTGTGCATCTTTTTATAAAAAAAACAGTTGGTGGAAGAAAAAAATATATCATTCGGGTGCGTTTTCTTGCGTCTGTCGCAAATTATTGCTAATATTGCACCCGAAAAAATAAAGACTGATTATGAAGAAGTATTTTTATCTTATCATTGGATTATGTATGCTTGCCGGATGCGGCAGAATGGGATCGCCGGCCGAAGATGCGGCGCTGGAGAATGGTTTTGCGAATCCGCCGGACGAGGCTCGTCCGGGCGTTTACTGGTATTTTATGGACGGCAACCTGTCGGCCACGGGCATGACCAAGGACCTGGAAGCGATGAAAGCGGCCGGTATCGGCTATGTGCTGTTTCTGGAGGTTAATGTGGGTGTTCCGCGTGGCAGGGTGGACTATATGAGCGAGGAATGGCAGGAGTTGTTTGTCCACGCCGTGCGGGAGTGTGAACGCCTTGGCATCCGGATGTTCCTGGGCATCGGTCCGGGATGGAACGGTAGCGGAGGCCCGTGGGTGGAAGGTAAGGAATCCATGCAGCACTTAGTGTTTGCGTCGGTCGAAGTGATGGGCGGCAAGGGCGTTCAGACCATTGCTTTGCCAAAGCCTTCGCCGAAGCGTCCGTTTTTCGGCGAAGGAGCCTTTACGCCCGAATCGCTGGAGAAGTGGCGGGAGTATTATGAGGATGTGGCCGTGCTGGCTGTTCCTTCGGGGGCTACACGGATAGATACGGCGTCGGTTTCCGGCGAGGGCTATTTCCGTATTCCTGAGATTGACGAGCGGGCGCTGTATTATCGCAAACCTTACAGCTCGGTGGAAGGAGTGCCGCAGTATATTCCACTGTCGGGCTATTTAGATAGCCGTCCGGGCGACGTGGCCATCGGCAAGGATGAGATTATAGACCTGACCGGATCGTTGCAGGCCGACGGCACGGTGAGTTGGGATGCACCTGAAGGACAGTGGACGGTGATGCGCTTTGGTGCAAGGAATAATGGGGCGGCTACCCGTCCGGCGCCTCTTCCGGGCGTAGGGTTTGAGTCGGATAAGTTTGATACGACTGCCATACGGTCGCACTTTGAACATTTCACCGGCAAGTTGTTTGAGAAGACCGGCTTCCTGAAGGCTACACCGGGCGGCGGGATCAAAATTTTGCATATAGACAGCTGGGAGATGGGGGCGCAGAACTGGACACCCCGTTTCAGGGAAGAGTTCACGCGTCGCCGGGGCTACGATCCTCAGCCGTTCTATCCCGTATATGCGGGCATGATGGTGCAGAGCCGCGAGATCAGCGAGCGTTTCCTGTGGGACTTGCGCCAGACCTGCCAGGAATTGGTGGTGGAGAATCATGTTGGTTATGTGCGTCGCTATGCGCAGAGATATGGATTGAAGGTGTCCATAGAGCCTTATGATCTGAATCCGACCGCCGACATGGAGTTGGCCGCCGCGGCCGACATACCGATGGCCGAGTTCTGGGGCGGCTCGAAGGAGTTTAACTATTACGGCTACAATACTTCGTGGGGCGCTGTGGAGGCATCGTCTGTGGCTCACCTGACGGGCGAGCCGATGGTGCCCGCCGAAGCCTTTACGGCAGCCTTCGACGGCTGGCGTCAGTATCCTGCGTCGGTGAAGAATCAGGGTGACTGGGCGTTTGCAGCGGGCATCAACCTGTTTATGTATCATACGTTCCAGCATCAGTCGCTGGCGGACAGTCTTCGTCCGGGGATGACGATGGGGCCTTACGGTCTGCATTGGGACAGGAATCAGACGTGGTGGTATTTGTCGGAGGCCTATCACCGCTATGTGGCGCGTTGTCAGTTCATGCTGCAGCAGGGACGTACCGAGGCCGATATGCTGTATCTGGCTCCTGAAGCGTCGCCCTATGTTTTTCGCGCTCCCAAGTCGGCCTGTTCGGGCGAGCCTTATTTCCCGGATCGCCGGGGCTACAGCTTCGACGCCTGTCCACCCAGCCTGCTGGAAAGGGCGAAGGTGCAGCAGGGACAGATCGTGTTTCCGAGCGGGGCGTCGTACCGAATGCTTGTGCTGCCTGTATGGGAGACCATGCGGCCTGCCTTGCTGAGGAAGATTGTGGAGCTGGTGAAGGATGGGGCTACCGTGGTCGGTTTACCGCCCGGACGGTCGCCCAGCCTGACGGATTATCCTGCCTGCGACCGCGAGGTGCAGGAACTTGTGAGAGAACTGTGGGGCGAAGGCGAAATGAAAATGGCTGTTGAGGCTAAAACTTTCGGCAAGGGACGAATCATTTTCGGCGGGGAAATCTTGAGTGAGGCCGACAATACGTATCCGCCCTACGAGCTGACGGCAAAAATCCTGTCGGAAACAGTCCGTCCCGACTTTGCCACAGAGGGCGAACTGCGCTATACCCACCGCAGGATGGCATCGAACGAGATCTATTTTGTGTCCAGCCGTACGGAAACCGCCCAGCGGACGGAGGTGACGTTTCGCGTGGCCGGGATGCGGCCGGAGCTGTGGCATCCTGTGACGGGGGAGAAGCGTCCGTTGCCCGAATATACCGAAGCAGGAGGATGCACGACCATTTCTTTAGAGTTTGCGCCCTTCGAGAGCTATTTCATCGTCTTCCGACAGGGAGGTGGGCAGCAGCAGGCCAAAGGTCGGAATTTCCCGGAATGCCAACCGCTGTTCACGCTGGACAGGCCTTGGGATGTTTCGTTCGACCCCAAATGGGGTGGGCCGGCAAAGACGGTATTCGAACAATTGACGGACTGGAGCCGGCATGAGGATCCGGGCATCCGCTATTATTCGGGTACGGCGTTCTATCGCCAGACGTTCGACCTTCATGAGGTTGGCGGGAAAGACCTTTACCTTGATCTGGGTAGGGTCAAAAATATTGCGCGGGTCAAGTTGAACGGGCAGGATCTGGGCGTGGTATGGACTTCGCCTTGGCAGGTGGACATTTCGGCCGCCGCTCGTGAAGGGGAGAATGAACTGACGGTCGAAGTGGTCAATCTGTGGGCTAATCGCCTGATAGGCGACGAGCAGTTGCCCGACGACGGCATCCGTCAGGGGCAATGGCCTGACTGGTTGATAAAGGGCGAGTCGCGAACCAGCGGCCGACATACCTTTGCCACTTACAGGCATTTCAGGAAAGACTCGCCGCTGCTGGAGTCGGGACTGACAGGTCCCGTGACGGTTGGTGAAAAGATATGGGAATAAACAGCGCAAAAGGATGGAAACACCGGAACTGAACGATCATAACAAGACGGAATATCCGCTGATGCACACGGCCGAACATATCCTGAACCAGACCATGGTCAGGATGTTCGGCTGTCCGCGCTCGCGGAATGCGCATATCGAACGGAAGAAGTCGAAGTGCGACTATTTGCTTCCTGCATTGCCGACCGATGAACAACTGGCGGAGATTGAACGGCGGGTGAATGAGGTGATAGACGGCCATCTGCCCGTGGTGTGCGAATACATGAGCCGCGAAGAAGCCGCCCGCTATGTGGATTTGAGCAAACTGCCGGAGGATGTTTCGGAGACGTTGCGCATTGTTCGCGTGGGCGACTATGACGCCTGCGCCTGCATTGGCCGGCATGTCGGGAATACGTCTGAAATAGGGCGTTTTAAGATGCTCAACTGTGACTATGCGGACGGGCGGTTGAGGTTGCGGTTTAAATTAATCGAAGCCTGATGTGTTGGCAAACCGATATTTTTGCGTACATTTGCATCACCGTATCAAGACCGAATGAAGAAGACAGTATCATAAAATTATAAATAACAAAGATTTATGCAGACAATTGACAATTTTAATTTCGCCGGTAAGAAGGCGTTTGTGAGGGTGGACTTTAACGTGCCCCTCGATGAGAATTTTAATATCACGGACGATACCCGTATCCGTGCAGCGATGCCGACGCTGAAGAAAATTCTTGCTGATGGCGGCAGCGTGATCATCAGTTCCCACCTTGGCAAGCCCAAAGGCGTGGAAGACAAATATTCGTTGAAACATATCCTTTCGCATGTGTCGAAGTTGCTGGGCGTAAATGTCCAGTTTGCCGACGACTGCGTTGGCGACGACGCTAAGGCGAAAGCCGCCGCATTAAAACCCGGCGAGGCGCTTCTGCTCGAAAATTCACGTTTCTACAAAGAGGAAGAGGGCAAAGCGAAAGTAGCGGACGATGCTACGGACGAAGAGAAACAGGCCGCCAAGACAGAAATAAAAAAGAAACAGAAAGCCTTTGCCGAGAAATTGGCATCGCTGGCGGATGTGTATGTAAATGACGCATTCGGTACGGCGCACCGGGCACATGCCACCACAGCGGTGATGGCGGATTTCTTTGACGCCGGTCATAAATTCTTCGGCTATCTGATGGAAAAAGAAGTGGACGCCGTCGAGAAAGTATTGAACGACATCAAACGTCCGTTTACGGCCATCATGGGCGGTTCAAAAGTTTCTACCAAGATCGAGATCATTAATAATTTGCTGGATAAGGTGGACAACCTGATCATCACCGGCGGAATGACCTATACGTTTACAAAGGCTGCCGGAGGCAAGATCGGCAATTCCATCTGCGAAGACGACAAGCTGGATCTGGCCATTGAGTTGAAGAAGAAAGCGGCGGAAAAGGGCGTTAATCTCGTGCTGGCTGTGGATGCAAAAATTGCTGACAGTTTTAGCAACGATGCCAAGACTGCCTACGCCGATTCGGACAAAATCCCCGATGGATGGGAAGGTCTTGACATCGGCCCGAAGACGGAAGCTATCTACGCCGAAGTGATCAAAAAGTCGAAAACCATCCTTTGGAACGGGCCTACGGGCGTCTTTGAATTTGAGAACTTCACGCACGGCTCGCGAGCCGTTGCCGAAGCCATCGTTGAAGCGACGAAAAACGGTGCGTTCTCGCTGGTAGGCGGCGGCGACTCCGTGGCCTGCATCAATAAATTCGGTCTGGCCGACAAGGTATCCTACGTTTCTACCGGCGGCGGCGCATTGCTCGAAGCCATAGAAGGGAAGGTGCTCCCGGGAATCAAAGCGATTAAGGGGGCTTAACAGTTATACAGTTGGGGAATCGCTTCCTTCCGAAAGGGAAGCGATTCCCCTTTAATCATCAAAGAAACATGGAAAGGGTATTAATCACCGGAGGAGCGGGATTCATCGGATCCCACTTGTGCGAACGACTGATAAACGACGGTTGCGACGTGATCTGTTTAGACAATTATTTCACGGGCTGCAAGGACAACATCCGCCATTTGTTTGGCAATGACCGTTTTGAACTGGTGCGCCACGACGTCACCGTTCCCTATTATGCCGAAGTGGATAAAATCTTTAACTTAGCTTGTCCGGCCTCGCCTGTGCACTATCAGTTCAATCCCATCAAAACCATCAAGACGTCCTTCTACGGGGCGCTGAACATGCTGGGATTGGCCAAGCGCGTAAAGGCTAAAATACTGCAGGCTTCCACCAGTGAAGTCTATGGCGATCCGTCCATCCATCCGCAAGTGGAATCGTACTGGGGCAACGTGAATCCTATCGGTTCCCGCTCGTGCTACGACGAAGGCAAACGCGCCGCCGAAACGCTTTTCATGGATTATCACCGCCAGCACCACCTGAAAATCAAAATCGTGCGCATATTCAACACCTACGGCCCGCGCATGAACCCGAACGACGGACGCGTTGTGTCCAACTTTATCGTGCAGGCGCTGACCGGTCAAAACATTACCATCTATGGCGATGGCAGCCAGACGCGCAGTTTCCAGTACATTGACGATCTGGTCGAAGGGCTGATCCGTATGATGAATACGGGCGATGACGTGACCGGGCCGGTCAATCTCGGCAATCCCGGCGAATTTTCCATGCTTGAACTGGCGAACCTCGTGATCGAACTCACCCATTCCTCATCCAAAATCGTATTCGAGCCGCTGCCCGACGACGACCCCAAACAGCGCAAACCCGACATCTCCCTCGCCTGCGAGAAACTTGCTGGCTGGCAACCGACCATAAAACTGCGGGAAGGATTGGAACGGACGATTGCGTATTTCGATAAGGTGCTGTAAGCCGACTTTTTTGAATTGTCGAATCGTTTCCCTGTCCCAAGTGCGAAATTATACGGGAAGCGTGTCAGTTTATTGTCATATCCATCAGTATATCACCACTCTACATGCAAGTCTGTATTTTCCGAAATCGTTCTGTTTTTCAACTTCTTTTCGCGCCCGTCCGACAACCGAAACTTATTAAGTGTAAGAGAGCCGTGTAGAACTTTTAGATTCACTTCTTTTTCTCCGACTGTGCATGTTCCCCACGCATAGCCGTTTGACCAAAAATAAACCCCCGATTTGGCGGTGAACGTCATGCTCTTTTCCACGCCGGAATAATGGAAGCCCGACAGCGCCGGAACAAGCGCCCAACTCGCCATTGAGCGGGCGTAGTGGTGTCCGCACTCCGGCTCGCTGAAGGGGTTGCGTTTCGAGCCGTTATGCCGGTCGCGAATAGCTTTTACCACCGTCAGGGCTTCGTTTTCCATACCCTCGTACATCATGCCGACTGCAGCGGCGTACTCAAAACCGGTCATCACCTCGGGAAAATATGGAAACGGCACTTCAAGCCGGCCTTTAGGCCACGACGCCATCAACAAACCTGCCTCGTCGCCCATCACATACGAACGCATGTTGTTGAAATGACGGCTGAAGTCGGTTACGAAATTATATTTCATCACGCTTTGAAGCGTTGTCTTAATGTGTTCTTTATCACCAAGATACCCCAATCCACAGAGATGAGCCATGTACTGCCCGACTAACTGGTCAACGAGGCAGCCTTTACCGAGTTGGAAGTCGGGAATTTTTACATTCGGGTCGCTCATATCTAAAAATTCAAATGTTTGAGGATCAGTGATATGATGCTCGTAATATTCGCCATTGAAGAGATTGGCGTCTGTCCATTTACTGCCTCGTTCATACAAATCATGGCATTTCTTGGCAAAGTCTTTGTCTTTCATTGCAATAGCCATTTGTTCAGCCGCCTTCAGCGCTCCCATGTACCAGAACTGCATCTGTGGATTAGGCCCAAAGTAATTGACATCCATTGTATTATGCTGCGAGCCTTCCATCACTCCATCCTGATTGCCATCCCAGCCTTTTTCGACCCAGGCGTAAGAGAGGACTTTTTTGATTTGTCCCCAGTTGTTTTTCAGGAATTCGTTGTCACCCGACAGTTGCCAGTCGCGGTACGCCTTCATGATGCAGCCCATCTGCCCATCAGCCGCCGCGCCACGCCCTTTATTTGCTTCCGACAGTGGTAAGGCTGCGCGGAAATTCATCAGTCCGTTATCGGCGCGGGTAGCGTAGTTCAACTCCACATCACGCATCGTAAGCGCCAGATTGCCAAATAATAACGGAGTAGCAACTTCATAGTTCCACACATGAGTGCATGAACCTGCGCACGAGCCGTTGCGATCCATAACACCTTCCCAACCCATCATGTGACCGTCGGGCAAGCGAAAAACGGTCTGCGAACGCAATGTAGCAAGGTTGAAGAGCGTCGCTTCCTTGACCACATCAGGATAGGACGACGCCAAAAGCGCATTGACGAACTGTAACGTTTTGCGTTCTAATTCAGGTATTTGAGGAATTATTTCAAGTGCACTTTTCCACGAATCCGGATATTTTTGGCTGTAATAATTGCCGACAACCTGCTCCGACCAACTGCGGCGATTGGGAAAATTCCATGTAAGATAAAATGTAAACGTCTCTGTTTTACCGGCTTGAATGGTCTTTTTGACAGCCAGCGAAGCCATCGGGTCATCCTCTGTGACAGGCTCGGTGCGTTCGGTCATCACGCCGTCAGCACTGAAATCGTCCCAGAAGTTAAGCATTGAATTAGCCCAATTATTTGGTTTTGAGGATGTACGATAGCTGACTAACCCGTCCGTCTGCGTTGTAAGCGACATGTTGCCGTATCCCGTTTCGTTTTTCGTAACGCTGTCGGAATAGAAGTAAATGCCCTTAATATCACCCTGTTCGCGATATTCGTTACGATTATGATTTGCGCCGTCGGGAGCATAATCGCCTTTCCAGTCTAAATGAAAACGGCTGCCATCTTTACCGACGAAGTTACGTATCGAACCGCAAATAGCCACTTCAACAGGTTTCGCGCCGGCGTTCGTAACTTCGTAGCTCAGCACTGCAATGGGCAGCCCGCTTTTTTCTTCGTCGCCCGGAATCAATGGGTTGAAACCTTTGATTTTCACCGAAACAGGCAGTTCGTCATCGCTCAGATTGACCTGCCCGAAAGGATAGGCGGCGTCGAACGAGGCGTGCGCGAAGCGCGGCAAACCGTGATGATTCACCGGACGACCCTCGGCATGAAGATACTCAAAATCATATACCGGACCGGTCAACATTGTCGTAATAGCCTTGCCGTCAGACGGTTTAGTATAGATGGCAAAGAACGGCGCATCATTGCCGACGGTTATTGTACTGTATTTTTTACCCGGTACGTTCATGATTTCCCAGTCGCGCAGTTCACCGCGTCCGCCGAGCGAAACGCTTCCCGTACCAATGCCGCCGAGAGGCAAAGCAAGTTGATAGAGATGCTGTTCGTCGTAATGCTTCAGCACCGGCCATTGTTGCGATTTCCATTCCTGTGCGTTTGTGATGGCTGATATAAACAGCGCCATTCCTGTTAGTTTGAGAATGTTAATAGTCATAACTGTATCTTATTTAGAATCGGCTCAAAGATAGCGATTGTTTTTGAAACCGCAAAATTCCATGCCGGAAAAATAGACCATTGACCTCATTTTTTTCTGCTTATCGACAGGTAACCGTTGAGGGCATCGTTTTTCTATGTTTTTAATATGTTATCCTGCTAATTTCAATCACGCCGGTGGACTTGCCGTTTTTGCGGACGGAAAGGTGCAAGACGGTCTTGAACTCGTCGAGCGTTTGTTGCGAGCGGGTTATGCGAAATGTGGAGCCATCAACCTGCTGAAGGTCGGCGGTGCGGTCCTGTCCGTACATCTCCAATCGGGCGTCCGACAGGGTTATTGAAGCAGGAACGTCTTGCAAATGCTCCCATGCTATGGGTTTGAATGTGAGTTCATATTGGCCGATATTTGTTACAAATGGCGTTAAATCTATCGTTACGTCCGTGGCTTCGCTATCACTGTAAGTGTCTTTGTTCCATGAGCCAACGGTGAACGTTTGCTCGGAGGTAGCGCCGCTCTGAGCGTCGCAAGCGCTTTGGGCGTTGTAAACGGCAAAGTTCATGAGTTGAGGCGTAGCTTTACTGTCAGTGATGAGAACGCGTACTCGCCGAGCCGTTACCGGCTGGAACACCTCAATTCGCTTTTGTCCGATGGATGCGCCCTTTGCGATTTGCCGCCAGGCGCCGTCAACATCGGCAACTTCGATGACGTATTCTAAAACTCGTTGCCCATATTTCAGGTCTTCCTGCAAAACAACGTGGTTAAACTCCGTCGGGCGTTTCAGGTTGAGAATGAGCGATGTGCCTTTCCCCTTTGTCCGTTTTAGCGGCTTGCCGAAACGTCGCCGGATTTCCTCTCCAAATTCCCTGTATCGCGTCACATGCGATTGTGGAATCAGTCCGGTGGTGTCGGGCGTGGAATTGAGCAACATCACTGCGCCGCGGCCTGCCGATTTATAGTAGAGGTTCATCAACTCGTCCACCGACAGAATCATGTGATCTGTATTCGGCGCCCAAAACCATTTGTGACCGCCATGTTTGAGGAACGGCACGTCGCATTCCACCGGCGCATACACGGAACCGTAGGCGTCGCAGGTCAGCGCGGTGCTTTGATTTGTGGTTGAAGTGTACCAATTTGGGTATGGCGCTATGCCGTCTTCGTTGCCCACCCAGCGGATTGAGGCCATCTCGCCCTGGAAATAGACGGCATTGGCGGCATACTTTTCAAGGATGTCGTTGACGAAAATTTTGCAGCTTCCGTCGAACCACACCTCACAGACAGCGCCATAGTTTGACAGCACTTCAGTGAGTTGCTGACGGTAAACCTTGTTGTAGGCCTCCTGCTTTGAAGGGTCTTTGGTGATGCCGCCGCTGCCGATTCCGGCACCCCACTGGTCGTCGCCCGGATAGACATAAATGCCCAACTCAAGGCCATATTTGCGGCATGAAGCGGACAATTCTTTCAGCACATCGCGTTTGAACGGCGTGTTGCGAACACCGTAGTCTGAAGTTTGTGTGTCCCACCAGCAAAAACCGCCGGTGTGTTTGGCCACAAAAAGAATGGTCCGGGCACCCCATGACTTGGCGGTTTCGCACCATTGATCGGTATTAAGTTGCCTGGGATTGATTCTGTCGAGCGGCATGGAGTGATTATCGTATTCCCTGCCTTGCCACGTTGCAGGATCGAAACTTATAAACATCATTAACTCTTTCTGCTGCCAGTGCAGCTGTTGCCGGGTTGGCAACGGAATAACCGCCGAAGAATCGGCGATATGGTTCTCAAAATCGTAGGCAAAACGGCCTTTTGTAAACGAAGCTGTCGGCAGTAGCGATAGCAGGATAAATAAAAATACTTTTTTCATAGTACAAAGATAATACATGTTTTTTTGATAGCCAACAGAAATGCCGTTTTTTTGTTGTGAGCATATAAACAAATTACCATCTCAAATTCTGCTCCGGATTCGCGATTATTTTTGTTGATATATTTTGTTTATATCAAAAATTTTTCGTACCTTTGTCAAAAATTTAGTTTATATCAAAAATCATGGCAAACGATTTAATAGTACGAAAAAAGTATTGGAATAAGATTATTCCGTTAATTGGCAAGCAGTTAATCAAAGTATTTACCGGTCAGCGACGTGTCGGCAAGAGTTATATGCTGAAACAGACGATGAGTTACATTGAACAGCATATCGCCGACGTCAATATTATTTTTATTGACAAAGAAAGCCTGAAATTCAGCGCAATAAAGAACGCTGAAGATCTGAACCGCTATGTAGCCGAGCATACCGCAGAGGGTAAAAGCAACTGTGTGTTTATAGACGAGATACAGGACATAGAGCATTTTGAAGTTGCCCTGCGAAGCCTGAATAACGACGCTTCTTATGACCTTTATTGCACCGGAAGCAACGCATTCATGCTGTCGAGTGAACTGGGAACATACTTAAGCGGACGGCATATTGAAATTGAAATCAAAGCACTATCGTTCAGCGAGTTTATTCAGTTTCACAACCTTCATAGCGATACTGAGGCGTTGAAGCTGTATATGCGCTATGGAGGTTTGCCGTATCTTAAACATGTAGAACTGAGGGATGAACTCGTATTCGATTATCTTAAAGGCGTTTACAATACGATTTTATTTCGTGACATCGTCAAGCGGCACGACTTGCGCAATACTGCGTTCCTTGAAAACCTGATGCGCTTCCTTGCCGACAATATCGGGCATCTGTTTTCGGCAAATAGCATCAGCGACTACCTCAAATCACAAATGAGCCGCGTTGCGGTTTCTCAAGTAATTGATTATTTGAAACATATAACCGAAACATTTATGCTTCACCGCGTTGGCAGGGTTGACGTCGCCGGGAAAAAGATTTTTGAAATCGGTGAGAAGTATTATTTCGAGGACGTTGGGCTTCGCAACGCCTTTTGGGAATACCGCCCCGACGACATCGCCAAGATATTGGAGAACCTTGTGTATAACCATCTGAAATACAATGATTACGACGTCAAAATGGGACAGTTGATGAACAACGAAATAGATTTTGTCTGCAGGAAGAATGGCGAGTATCAGTATATTCAGGTGACGTATTTGCTTGGCAGTCAAGAGACTGTAGAGCGCGAGTTTGGCAATTTAGAGAAAATCCGCGACAACTATCCCAAGATGGTAGTTTCGCTTGACGAATTTGCCGGCAATTCCCGTAACGGCGTGAAGCATATACATTTGCTTGACTTTTTGAATGGTGAAGTGTAAGTGAAGATTTCATAGCACAAAGATAGCACATTTTTTTTGATAGCCAACAGAAATGCGGATTTT
>JAISUI010000095.1 GCA_031272155.1 Tannerella sp.
GCTACGCCCGGCGGAAGTATCTGAATATCACGCCCTTCGCGGAAGAGCACTGCATAGGCGCCGGCCGGCAAAGCTACATCGGGTAAAGCCGTTGCCTTACCGTCATAAACGAATTGCCAACCATTTAACGAAATGACGCTATCGGAAGCATTCAAAATCTCAACATATTCCGTTTCCGGTAAGTCAATCAATCCCGATGGATTCGCCATAATCTCCGTAATCAACAGATCGCCAGGCTGTGGAATATCAGGATCAGGTTCCGGCTCTGGATCAGGTTCGGGTTCCGGATCCGGAGGTTCAGGCTGCTCAATCGGTGAATTGGCAGCGCCCGGCGTTCCTCCACGGGAATCGTTGGACAAATACCATATCTCGTTCCCTTCCGTATCTAAGCCCCGCTCCCACGCACGACCGGGTTTTGCCGCAGCATAATCCACTGAATCTGCCGTGATTCCATCCGGATTCACTAAGCGGACTGTTTTCCCCGTGTTGGCCAAATTAGCCGGAAATTTAGCTATCGGCAAGGCTATCCCCAGACCATCTACATAGATTTCACGCCCATTCCGGAACAGCACGGCGTAACCACCTGCCGGAAGAACGGTATCCGGTAAGGCTACTGCCGTCTCGGCATAAAATAATATCCAGTTATTCAGGGAAATATCCGAATCGGTCGGATTATGGATTTCAATATATTCTGTTTGAGGAAAAGCGGTTAATCCATTCGGATCTGCCATGATTTCGGTAATGATTATATTTTCGGCAACAGACTCATAGAGGATTTGTGTCCATGAAGTTATCGAAAAAAAACACATTCCGATCAATATGAACCATCTCTTTATCACTGCAGCAAGTTTGTTGCAATTTCCAGTGATAAAACAGTCTTTTTTTATCCAATCATTCTCACCCATAAGGACTATCCTACTCTCATCATACAAAAGTAGATAATTATTTTTACACTGCCAATTATTTTGCATGGAAAAATTTTTATCCGGTTAAAAATGTCATCCTAAGCCACCGATTGATAATTTTTATGTACCTTTGCGCCTTCATTACGTGATTTTTGTTGATTCATTTCAGCATAAATCAGCATATATCAATTACATAAATAACAAAAATAAAATGACAATAGCCATTGTTGGAGTAAGTGGCGCCGTAGGACAGGAGTTTCTGCGAGTGCTTGATGAGCGGAATTTTCCGGTAGATGAACTGGCGCTTTTCGGGTCGTCCCGAAGCACCGGGCGGTCTTATCTTTTTCGCGGGAAATCATATACAGTGAAGGAATTACAACATAACGACGATTTCAAGGGGATTGACATTGCCTTTGTATCGGCCGGTGCGGGAACATCGAAAGAATTTGCCGAAACCATCACGAAACATGGTACGGTGATGATTGACAATTCAAGTGCATTCCGCATGGATGAAGATGTGCCTTTAGTTGTCCCCGAAGTCAATCCCGAAGATGCACTGATACGCCCGCGCGGCATCATCGCAAACCCCAACTGCTCAACCATACAGATGGTAG
The DNA here is from genome assembly GCA_031272155.1 of Tannerella sp. Lineage (GTDB taxonomy): Bacteria > Bacteroidota > Bacteroidia > Bacteroidales > Tannerellaceae > Tannerella. The sequence goes on from JAISUI010000095.1 coordinate 1,520, forward strand.
TGGCATTGAAAGTTCTTGAACAACTGTCGCCTATTAAACGGATTCATGTGTCCACGTATCAGGCTTCCAGTGGCGCCGGCGCATCGGCAATGGCCGAGTTAGTAAAACAATATGAGCAAATCCTTAAAGGCGAAACGCCTGTTGTAGAGAAATTTGCTTATCAGTTGGCCTATAACTTGATTCCCCATATTGACGTTTTCACCGATAATGGATATACGAAAGAAGAGATGAAGATGCACCATGAAACGCGCAAAATCATGCATTCCGACATGGAAGTGAGCGCAACGTGCGTCCGTGTGCCCGTATTGCGCGCCCACAGCGAAGTTACGTGGGTAGAGACCGAACGCCCCATCAGCGTGGAAGAAGCCCGTCAGGCCTTTACTAAAGCCGAAGGCATCGTTTTAATGGATGAGCCGGAGAGGAAAGAATATCCCATGCCGTTGTTTGTAGCCGGTAAAGACCCTGTGTATGTAGGCCGTATCCGCAAAGACATTGCCAATCCTAATGGATTGGTGTTCTGGACAGTAAGCGATCAGATAAAGAAAGGAGCAGCATTGAACGCCGTTCAGATTGCGGAATATCTTCTGAAGGTATCGTCTGTCGGATAATTTTATCTACTTCTTCTTCAACCGTATCGTTTTTGTACTTCCAAGTGCGCCGGTCACATCAACAAGTAAGGTGAGTTCAGGCTTCAATGTCAGCGCTATCATTGCGTCATTACTCTCCGCCACAGCCTTAACGGGCTGATGGACAGTAACTGTGATTCGGTTATTGCTCTGTGTTGGGTCGGAAACGCCAACAAACAGTTCATCTTCTGTTTCTCTGATTATGACCGAAGCTGGAGCGTCCACGCTGACACCGGCAACAGGCGTTGTCGCCGCTTCCCAAAAATTCCAGCCCGTAACCCGTTCTTTCAATGCCTGAACCGCCTGAACATAAGGCGTATTGGCAAGAATTTTGATGTTTGGACGGGCGGCATATTCTTTCGTTTCCTGCACATTTTTGCATGGCAACAATACGTAGGTATAACCTGCGTTCTCGGGATTTTTGCCATGCGATGTCCATAGCGTAAAATAATCGCGAGATAGCATTTGAGGATTGCCATAGAAACTGATTTCTTTCCACGAGCCTTGACGAGTTTCTCTCATCAACTGAATATCCGATTTTTCAGGAAAATAATAGCCCACTTCAGCCCCTTCCAACGACGTCCCGAAGTGCGCCCATGAAGCCTTTTTGACGCTATGCGAGCCATTTTCCGACAGCATTTCATTGCCATCCATCGTGATATGCGCTTCGCCCGATATCTTTCTGTTATCAATAATCGTTTCTATTCTTCGGTTGTCCGTACTGTTTATGCCTGTACCGAGCGCCGCTATCTCATCGCCAACCATAAACCACGTTTTTTTGGCCCTGAGTGAACTTTTTTCGTCGCGGAACGACATGCCCACCATACCATATTTCCCTTCGAGCGAAGCGCCGCCGACCCATTTTTCCAGGCTTTTGTAGCCGTCGGGATAAAGCAGTCCCTCTCCAAAAACAAGCGATTGGGCTTCGTGCATTTGCTCGGCGTCAACCGTGATTCCAGGCAGACGGTAATAATCAACCGTAGCCCAAAAACCATCCGAATAAAGCGGCTGGCCGGTGGTATAAAGATAAGTCATCCCGTCGCCCGTATGCCATGATTTCATATTCTCGCGGTCAAGCGTTTCATAGTTTTCAATCCTGTTTGACGACATGGCTAATCCGAGCGCAAACCCCCTACCCCGATGCACTACGCGATCCATAGCCGAAAATTGTTTATGGTATGGCTCCGGGGCACGTGCAGCAGACTCTCCATTCTGCAAAAACGCCCGCATTTCAGTCAGTTGCCACGTAGGACATCTGAGGGCGAGAAAATCGCACGCCATGTCAGCAGTCAGTTCATACCTGATCCGCGGCAGCAATCTTTCCTGTACGGATTTGTCCGCATATTTAACAATATTGTAGGCGCTAAGGAGAATCGCCTGTCCGGCGGCCTGATCGCTCATCGCTTCGCGAGCTATCTCCCTGCCACGAACCATATCCATCATGACGCCGTTGAATATCAGCGGCATATACGCATTCTCTATCCAATGGCATAACATCTCTGTATAAACCGACGGCAGTTCCCATTTGGAGCCTTGCAGCAACATGGTAATTCTTGCCATCTCGCCGAGAAACGACGCCCCGTAACCTCCCGTATAAGGATGCCACTGATGCTGGACGAACGAACCGTCTTCATAAAAGCCGTCATGGGTACGAACAATCTTAAATTCTGTTTGCAAGCCGTCTATTCCCATTTGTATTTTGGCATTGTCGTGCGCTATAATCCCCCTCAAAGCCATTGAAAAACACTGCCATACCTTGTTAGCGCCAGTCGAAGCGCCTTCATACGTCACGTCAGGCGTATAATAATCAAGCGCTTCAATATATTTTGAACGCATAACAGGGGTAAATTCATCGTACATCGCCACCAAGATATTTTCCACTGAAAAAGGCATCCCCACTACCCAGTCCCACCAGTTGCCATAGGCAGGATGTTTCGGACTCCATTTATGTTCGTACATCCATTCAAGCCCTTCAAGAACGTCTTTTTTCATTTGCCGGTCACGGTAGTACCCGGAGCCTTTTGTGGCGTATGCAACGGCCATGGCAGACAGGCGGCTGAGCGGCGTAGTGCACGACAACGGGCGGAAAGGGGATATATGTCCATCCTGACAATTCTCATCATTCCAAAGGTACTCACGCTCTTTCTCCCTGTTCAGTTGCGAATAAAACACATGGATCGCATCATCTGCAGTTTTTAATCTTTTAATAACCAGTGAATCAGCAAGATTCGCCTTATTTCCCGTTAATTGATTCAAATAGTTCAGCCTCAGGACATCAAAACCGTCATTGCTTTTCAACACATTCGGATACCCTGAAGCAATCCCGAATAACTGCAGTATCACAGAAAAGATCAAAACTCTGATTATCCTATTCATACACAATTATTTTTTCTGATCAATTCCTACAAACGCCGTAGTCAACGGATGGTTAAATTCTTCCGCCATATCCTCAACGTATTTCATAAAATCCTCTTTATTCGTCAGTTTTGTTCCTTCACTCCAGGCCGTGCAGACCATATATTCATAATGATGACTGGCATCAGGCGTGACACAGAAAACATGATTGCCGTCATAGTCTGCAACGAATCGGTATTGCGGTTTATAACAGTCTTTTACGATGATGGCCCCTCCGATAAAATCAACGACGATATTTTCTCTTTGGTCAATTTTTTCAGGGTCGCGGACTTCTTCCGGACCGGACGAAACAAGGAAGCCTTTTTTCTGCACAAAATTATTTTCCTGAGGCTTTTTACGCATCCCGCAACCTGCCAGAACATTGGCCTTGCGGGGTTGGAAGGTGGTGAACCGCACGTCGGATATGCAGTAGTTATGATGCGCATAGGCAGTATAATACTGTTCATATTCATAATACCCTGCGCCTGAATCCCAGTTCATAGCCTTGATTTTCACCATAGACCGTATTGGGCCATTCACTACCACGTCGTAAGCATAGCGCGTATCCGAAATCTGTCCTGCGTTCCAAAGCGATTTAGGCGCAAGATTCTGTTTAACAGGCGTTTTACGTGGCATACTGACGACGTTAGGGTTGTCAGGATCTTCAAACAGGCAGATGGCAGACGCTCCAAACGAAGGCGCCACTTCCTGTATATCAGAGCCATAGTCATGATTGATATTGGCAATTCCGTATCCGTCCACATTTTCTGTGTAAAGCACCGGCGACACCAACATCGGTTTGCGTTTGCCGTAAGCATCGCAACTGTTTGCAAACCAGATTTTCCACCCCACTTCTTCCGTTTCCCAAAATGGCATGATATGGCGGCAGTAACTGCCGATATTGGCGTGCGTATGGTGTTTGTTCCATCCGCGAATATTCTCGCCGAGATAGATGTAAACGGTTTTCGTTTCTTTGGCTTTCAAATCCATCTGAAAAAACAGTTCGTCCCAGATGCCATCCTTATCAATATCATCGAGTTGATGAAAGAGCATCCGCCCGTTTTTCTCCGCACGAAGTTGATGCCCGCCCTGAACGTTCAATATCGAATCGGTCGGCTCCGGACGCGGCTCGCCCGCAGGGTCAACGATGGTGATGACCATCTCATGCAAATCCGGCATCGGAAAATTTTCCCTGCGGATGATCACCGATGCATTCGTAACTGCGCGATTCAGCGGGTTTTTAATATTGTACTCAATTCGCATTTCCGGCGCAAAGTCTCCCTGCGAATACCACGGATGAGTTCCCGCAACTGCCTCCGAACCTCCAAAAACTACAGCCAATAAACTGGCAATAAACATTTTACTTTTCATTATTGTTGATTTTTATTTGTTATACATTCATGTTTTTTTTGATTTGTTCGGCATCATCTGGTCGGACATTGCTTAAAAAATATGCCTGATTGCGCCGTTTATTCTGTTCAAATCAATCTTCTGCAAATCTACTACTTTTTTCCGAATTATACGTTTTTCGATCTAAAATTTAAAAATTCTCCTATCTACTTTGCCAATAAAAAAACAAACCTTACCTTTGCCTCTCCGTATCGCATTGAATACAAGAATAAAAATAGAAAACTTTTGTGAGCAATGAAAATAACATTTCTGACACCACCTTCGGCAAACCCGAAGGTAAAACCTGCCGAACGAACAGCGGGCTGTACACGCGTTGTCTATGATATGCCAAATATCTACTCGCTGACGATTGCCGCGATTCTCGAACAGATGAATTTCAGCGTGCAGAACGCTGATTTTGTGCTTGATCGTAAATCTTTTGCTGATTTTGAACGCTTCATAGAACATGATACTGCCACCGACTGTTACTGTTTCTGGTCGGTAAATCTTGCAATAGAAACAGATTTGAAAGCGCTGAAAGTGATTCGGAAATACCGCCCCGAAGTGTATGTGCTGTTTATGGGACCTGCGCCGACTTATTATGCAACTAAATTTTTGACCGATGAGCGAACAATTGTCCTTCGCGGTGAAATGGAAACTACGATAGTTGAACTTGTAACTGCTTTGGCAAATAACGGTGATTTTTCCAAAATTCGCGGCATTTCCTATCTGAAGAACGATGAAATCGTCAATAATCCCCCGCAACCATTAATCAAAAATTTAGACACACTGCCCTTCCCTGCACGACATCTTGTTGACCGGACGCGGTTTAGCAATCCCAAACTGAAACGCTCGCCTTATACGGCGATTGTTACCTCGCGCAACTGCCCGTTTCAGTGCATTTATTGCGTGCCCAGTTCACTGACTTTCGCGCGTGAACTCGAAAATCGCGCAACAACCGGCAAAAAGCCCTTTATCTCGTCCCGTAGCGTCGAAAATGTGATTGCCGAAATTGATATCCTCGCCGCCGAAGGTTACAAAGCTATCGGCATCATGGACGACAATTTTATCACCACCGAAGAACGCCTGCTTCCGATAGCACAAAGGCTTAAATATCACGATATTGTTTGGGGCTGTCAGGCACGCGCCGACGCGATTACGGAACCAATAGCCCGCATCTTGGGCGAAAACAACTGCCTCTACGTGGATCTCGGCGTCGAATCGTTCAACGATGAAATTCTGAAATATATCAAAAAACGAATGACAAGCCAACAGATTATAGATGCCATACAAGTTTTGAAAAAACACCGCGTACCGGTAAAACTTAACATTCTGCTCGGTTCCAGCCCGCTTGAAACCCGTGAAACAGTGAAAGATACCATTAAGACAGCCATGCGTCTTAATGCCGATCAGGTCATGCTCAATATTGTAGCCCCTTTCCCCGGCACGGAATTTTATACGATCGCCAAACAAAATGGTTGGATAGTGGGCGGCGACTATACGCCGACCGATGTTCAGCACCATTCCATCATTACTTATCAAAATCTGAACAATCGTGAACTTGAACGGATGCTGTTCTGGTACAATATCCGCTTTTTCCTGCGTCCGCAATACATTTGGATGCAATTGAAGCGCTTTAATTCGTTTTCGGAATTTGCCAAAGCATTTAAGGCGTTGAAAAACAAACTAATATATACTCGCAAACCATGAAATTGTCGGTTATAGTAATTGGATATAATTCGTGGCATTACCTCGAATCATGTTTTGCTTCGCTTTCGTTCATTCAAGAAAATGCGGATAACGAAATAATCTATGTTGATAATGGTTCGACCGACAATACGGTTAAGGAAATTAAAAACCATTTTCCATCCGTTATTATTATAGAAAATCATAAAAATCTCGGCATATCAAAAGCGCGCAACCATGGAATAGCCCAGGCAAAAGGCGAATATCTGTGGCTACTCGATAGCGATACGGAAACCAGCCGCGAAGTTTGTAACACAATGCTCGCTTTTATGGACAGCCATCCCGAAGTCGGTCTTTGCGGCTGCCGTCTTGTAGGCAATAACGGGAAACCGCAAGCCTCGTGCCGCCGGTTTCCTACAATTTCGGAAAAATGGAACGCGATGTGGCGGATTATTCTGAAACGCCCAAAATTGGATATTCAATACGATTTGGAACAAACAGCGCCTTTTCGGGTTGATTATGTAATTGGCGCTTGCCAGATGTTTCGACGCATGGTTTTGGAAAAAGTCGGCAGTCTCGACGAGCATTTCTTTTTTGCAGAAGACGCCGATTTTTGCCGTCGGATCACGATGGCAGGCTATCAAATTTTTTACCTGCCTCAGGTTTCGATGTATCATTTCTATCAGCGTGTTTCGACGCAAAAACCTTTTTCAAAGGTCAGTCGCAAGCATTTGACAGATTTGATTTATTATTTTTGGAAATGGAAATAAACGGAATAACAGAATAGAAATCATGGGACTGAAAAATTTCATTAAACGACTTATCCCCTATCGGCTTATACTCTTCCGCCGCACGTTGATCCCAACATTCAAAAAAATCATGCGAACGAACATGCGGTATAAAAAGATGATCCCGATATTACATCTTCATTTAACCGACCATTGCAATCTGAATTGCCGGGGATGCGATAATTTTTCGCCGCTTTCGCCAGAGGTATTTGCCGACACGGAGGTGTTTGAGCGTGATTGTGCACGTATGGCCGAATTGTGTGGCGGACGTGTGAGCGAAGTGCAGTTATTGGGCGGAGAGCCGTTGCTTCATCCGCATGTAACGGCATTTACCGACATTGTGCGGAAATATTTTGCGGTGGATCCTGTCAAACTTGTAACAAACGGCATCTTGCTGTTCAAACAGACCGATGCCTTCTGGGAAAACTGCCGGAGGAACCGCATCGAAATCGTTGTCACAAAATATCCAATCAGCATTGATCATGCGGGAATTGAACAACATGTTAAAGACAAAGGCGTTTTATTCAGTTTCTATGGCAGCACGGGATCCGTGGCCAAGACGATGCAATGTTCTCCGCTCGACCCGGATGGGAAACAGAATCCCCGCGACAGTTTTCTGAGATGCAGCAGCGCTAATCGTTGCATCTCATTAGACAATGGCAAACTCTACACCTGTTCGCTCATTCCCTACGTGAAATATTTTAATTCGCATTTCAGGAAAAACCTTGAAGTAACTGAAAACGATTACATGGATATTTACAAAGCTAACGGTATGGATGAAATTCGCAAATTCATTTCCAAACCGATGCCTTTTTGCCGCTATTGCAATAAAAAGGGCATGATTTGGGATATCGGCTACGGCGTGTCGAAAAAAGAAATTTCCGAATGGACGGGCTAATTTTATATCCTTACCAAACCCAGCGTCTATCATGCAATCGTTTTTCGTGATTGCATGATTTACTTTTTATTTCAGTTTGTCGTTTTGTCTATGTCGTTGAACATCGCGCAGCGTCTTTTTTTGCATGTTTTTCTCAAAGGCGTCCGTCAAGTCTATCCCTGTTTGGTTTGCCAAACAGATAAGTACCCAAAGGACATCGGCCATTTCATCGGCTAAATCATGCGTTTGATCGCTGTCTTTGAACGACTGTTCGCCATAGGTTCGGGCGATAATTCGGGCGATTTCACCGACTTCTTCCGTTAAAATCGCCATATTGGTGAGTTCGTTGAAATAACGTACGCCAAACGTTCTTATCCACTCATCCACTTTTTGCTGCGCTTCTTTCAGCGTTAATGCTTCTGCCATAATGATTCTTTAATTGAAATCGTAAGGATATTAGAACGTATCATTCCGGATTTTTTGTATCTATCACAATAGTCACAGGGCCATCGTTCAATAGACGCACTTTCATGTCAGCGCCAAAGGTACCGGTCTTGACCTCGCCTCCGAACTGTTCGCTCAACACTTTGCAAAACGATTCGTATGCAGGAATGGCAATATCCGGTTTGGATGCACGGATGTAAGACGGACGATTGCCTTTTTTTGTCGAAGCGAATAAAGTAAACTGGCTGACGACTAACAGTTCTCCTCCGACATCGGCTACGGACAAATTCATCACCCCATGCTCGTCGTCAAAAATCCGCAGGTTGCAAATCTTTTTGGCGAGCCAATCAATATCGGCGGGCGTATCTGCGTCTTCCACCCCAACAAGCACAAGTATCCCCTGCCCTATTTCCGATTTTATCATTCCTTCGATAGTTACCGAAGCTGATTGCACACGTTGTATCACTGCTCTCATTTTTCTTCTTTATTTTGATTTCTGCATTTCCAATTCCTTGAATATGATTTCCGCCTTCCGTTTTCCGATAAAATCGCTCAGTTCACTTACCGGCGTTTCACGAAGACGTTTGATGCTTTTGTATTTCTTTAAAAGCGCCTCTTTTGTCTTATCCCCGATTCCTTTGATATGGTCTAATTCGGAGCCAAGTTGTTTTTTGCTGCGCACATTTCGATGGAATGTGATTCCGAAACGATGCGCTTCGTCGCGAAGATGTTGCAGCACCTTCAGCGTTTCCGACTTTTTGTCCAACACCAAAGGCACGGGGTCGCCTGGAAAAAAGACTTCTTCCAGACGTTTTGCCAATCCGACGACCGCTATCTTATCCGCCAATTCTAACCGACGTAATACTTCATACGCAACATTCAACTGCCCCTTTCCACCATCAATGATAATCAACTGCGGCAAAGACATGCCTTCGTCCACCATTCGGGTATAACGACGGGTCACAATCTCTTCCATCGAAGCGAAATCATCGGGACCAACAACGGTTTTAATATGAAAATGACGGTAATCCTTTTTCGATGGTTTCGCCTTTTTGAAAACCACACATGCCGCCACAGGATTTGTACCTTGAATATTGGAATTATCGAAACATTCGATGTGCATCGGCAAAACGGACAAATGCAAGTCCTGTTGTATTGTTTTCAAAGTGCGGGTGCCACGCTGTTCGGGATTAAACTTCTCGGCATGTTTCAATTTGTCTGCCTGATATTGTCGCACATTCCGAAAGGATAACTCCAACAAACTTTTCTTATCTCCCCGTTTTGGAATTGTAAACGCAACTTGTTTCATCTCTACATCCGGCAAAAAAGGAACGACGATTTCATCGGCTGTACTCTCAAACCTTTCCCGCATTTCAACGATTCCTAATCCCAACAATTCTTCTTTGGCTTCATTCAGTTTTTTTCTGTATTCAATTGTATATACCTGCACAATTGCACCATTTCCAATGTGCATATAATTAATGTAGGCCGACTGGTCGTTTTCAGTGAAAGAGAACACATCCAGATTATTCAGTGCAGGAGGCAATACGGTAGATTTGCTTCTGAAACTCTCAATCAAATCGTGTTTTTCCTTGAGGATTTGCGCTTCTTCATATCGCATCTGATCGGCCAGTTTGTGAATCTCTTCCAATAAGAGACGGCAAATCCGCACACCATTTCCTTTCAGGATTTCTTTTATTTCCGACACATTTCGGTTGTATTCATCCATTGTCTGCAAACCAACACAAGGCGCCTTGCATCGTTTTATATGATAATTCAAACACGTTTTATACTTTCCTGCTTTAATCGCATCTAATGTCAACGGATAATTACATGAACGAATCGGATAGATGTTCTTTATCAGTTGCAGCAGTATTTTGGCCGCATACACCGACGCATACGGCCCAAAATAGAATGACCCGTCCTTGAAAATTTTCCGCGTACTAAAAATGCGGGGAAAATTCTCGTTCTTGATAACAATAGAAGGATACGTTTTGTCGTCCTTCAGCATTACATTATATCTTGGCCGGTATTGCTTGATTAAATTATTTTCCAACAACAATGCATCTTCTTCCGAATCCACAATGACATATTTGATGTCGCAGATACGCCGGACGAGAATACGGGTTTTGGGATCGGTAATTTCCCGCTGAAAATAGGAGGATACTCTCCGTTTCAGATTTTTCGCTTTCCCGACATATATAACATTTCCCTTCGCATCGAAATACTGATAACATCCCGGCTGTTCCGGAAGCATCGGAAGCATTTGCAAAATATATTCCTGCTGTTCGTTCATCTTCTCCTCCCCTAATCAGTTTTATGTATCTCACACAAATGTTCCACGTGGAACATTTCAACCCTCCTGTCCAAAAACAACGCAAATGATTCAGGATTCAGGACGCGAACAGCAATCCGTCTTCTTTTCGACCCTGTCGAAAACATTTGTGAAATCTGTTTATGTTGTCTATCCATTTCCCTTGTTCTTTATATTGCCAACTTTTTGCCATTGTTCCACGTGGAACATTATTCAATCTACCGACCCAAAAGCACCAAAAGTATATTTATATCGCTTGGCGAAATGCCCGGAATCCGCCCAGCTTGCGCGATTGTGTCAGGATTTATGCGTTTTAGTTTCTGCTTGGCCTCCGTCGAAAGCGACTGGATTACATCATAATCGAACTTATTCTTGATAGAAATATTTTCCAGACGATTAATCTTATCGGCAATCTGCATTTCACGCTTGATATAGCCGCTATATTTAACTGAAATTTCGACGGCTTCGAGAATTTCTTCCCGCCTATAAACTGGAATGGCATCTGTCAATTCGTGCAATTCCGGAATCAAATCCACAAGATTCATCAACGAAATTTGCGGACGCATCAACAGATCAATTAGCTTGCAGCCATGTTCCAATGGAGTTGTCGCCAATCGCAACAATCCGGCATTTACTTGCGATGGTTTGACCGAATATGTTTCAATAAAACAGATTATGCTATCACAGAGTTTCTTTTTTGATTCGAGCAAATCGAACCGATACCGTTCTGCCAATCCTAACTTATAGGATTTCGGAGTTAAACGCATATCAGCATCATCCTGCCGCAACAAAATTCTGTATTCGGCTCGCGAGGTAAACATCCGATACGGCTCGTCCACACCTTTTGTCACTAAATCATCAATCAAAACGCCGATATACGCCTCGCTCCTCCCAAGTGTAAACGGATCGCCACCAAAACAGCGGATGTGCGCATTAATTCCAGCAATCAACCCCTGTCCGGCTGCCTCTTCATAGCCGGTTGTCCCATTGATCTGACCGGCAAAAAATAAATTTTTTACATGTTTGGTTTCCATCGTGTGGTATAGTTGCGTCGGATCAAAAAAATCATATTCGATAGCATATCCCGGCCGATAAATGCGCAGGTCACGGAACGCTGAAATTTGTTTCAGGGAATTTAGTTGTATCTCCATTGGCAACGAAGAAGAATACCCATTCAAGTAATATTCCTGTGTATCCTCACCCTCCGGCTCAAGAAATAACTGATGCCGTGACTTATCAGCAAAAATTATTATCTTTGTTTCAATACTCGGACAATAGCGAGGACCTATACTTTGAATTTGCCCGTTATAGAGCGGCGATTCCGGCAAGCCTTTTCGTAACACTTCATGACACGCTTCGTTCGTGAATAAGGTCCAGCAACTTCGCTGCCGGAGCGAACGCTTAACCGTATCAAGGAATGAAAATTTGCGAAAATCATTTTCTCCCGGCTGTTCTGTCAATTCCTCAAAATGAACACTGCGGCCGTCAATGCGTACGGGCGTTCCCGTTTTCATGCGATCAGATTTAAATCCAAGCGAAACCAGTTGTTCTGTAATTCCTGTCACTGCAGGTTCTGAGATACGTCCTCCACTCATCTTCACTGTGCCAACGTGTAACATTCCGTTCAGAAACGTACCATTTGTCAGCACCACACATTTGGCACGAAACTCTACATTCATCATCGTGCGAACACCACAAACCGTCATTTCGCGCAATATCAATTCTGTTACCGTATCCTGCCAAATAAAAAGATTGGGCAGATTTTCCAATTTGTGCCGCCATGCGAGGATAAATTTTGCACGATCGCTTTGTGCACGTGGACTCCACATCGCCGGCCCTTTGCTTTTGTTCAACATCCGAAATTGAATTGCAGTTTGATCAGTTACAATACCCATATAACCACCTAAAGCGTCAATCTCACGGACAATCTGCCCTTTCGCAATCCCACCAACAGCCGGATTACAACTCATTTGAGCGACCCTGTTCATATCCGTTGTTATAAGCAACGTTTTCGAGCCTAAATTAGCGGCTGCCGCAGCCGCTTCGCAACCTGCATGACCGCCACCTACTATAATTACATCATACTTAAACTCCATAACTCATAAAACGATATTCATTCTTTTCGATACAACTGTAACGCTTCCTCTTCTGCTTCTCTCATACGTTGTTCGTTGGCCTCGCCTTTATCGTCAAGACCGCAAAGATGTAAAATCCCATGAATTATTACCCGACGAAGCTCGACTTCAAAATTCGTATTGAACTTTTCAGAATTGCTTCGCACCGTATCAATACTAATAAACAAATCGCCTGCAATATTGTCGTCTTCCGAATAATCAAACGTAATTATATCCGTATAATAATCATGTTGAAGATATTGACGGTTTATTTCGAGTATTTTTGCATCCGAACAGAAGATATAGGTAATAATGCCTACTTTTTTACCATAACTCGTAGCGACATTTTTAATCCACTTTACGATTTCACGCTTCTTAATAAGCGGACATTTTACATCTTCCGTAAAAAAAGAAACAGGCATAGCTAAAAGAACAAATAGGTCATAACAATAGCCACTACAGAACCAGAGAAATCAGCCAGTAACGCGCACGGCAATGTATAACGGGAATTCCGAATAGCAACGCTACCGTAATAAAGCGCTACAATATAAAAAGTGGTATCCACCGAGCCTTGCGCCACACAAGCCAAACGCCCGACAAACGAATCAGGTCCATAAGTTAGCATCGCGTCTATCATCATTCCACGTGAACTGTTACCGCTAAGCGGCTTCATAATCATCGTAGGCAACGCTTCGACAAAACTGGTATCCATCCCGATAGCAGCCACTCCCCGACGAATAAAGTCCACTATAAAATCCATCGCTCCGGAAGCACGAAACATCCCAATTGCCAAAAAGATTGCTATTAGATAGGGAATAATTTTCACAGCAGTCGTAAAGCCTTCTTTCGCACCTTCTATAAACGTTTCATATACATTCAATTTCTTCCGGAAACCCCACAAGATAAAACCACATATTATACAAAGCAACAGGATATTAGCAACTAATTTTGAATAATGATCAACCTGTTCACGTTCCAACGAATGAAACAACCACATCAGCCCGCCAATAAAACCAAATGCACAAAGGAAAAAAATAAGGAGATTCCTTTGCAAAATATTTATTTTCTGCATAATACACACTGCTGCAACGGCTACAAGCGTCGTAATAAAAGTAGTCAGCAAAATCGGCAGAAAGACGTCAGCAGGATTGGCTGCATGCAATTGTTGCCGGTACATCATTATCATAATTGGCACAATGGTTAGCCCTGATGTATTGATACACAAGAACATAATCATTGAATTACTTGCCCTTTCCTTATGCGGATTCAATTCTTGCAACTGTTGCATGGCACGCAAGCCTATTGGCGTAGAAGCATTATCTAATCCTAACATATTAGCTGAAAAGTTCATAAATATAGAACCTGTCGCAGGATGATCCTTTGGTAATTCCGGAAACAATTTGCTGAAAACAGGCGACGCAAGCCGCGCAAAATACTGAATCAGTCCTGATTTTTCACCTATTTTCATCAATCCTAACCACATGGATAAGACGCCGGTCAGGCCAAGAGATAATTCAAAACCCGACTTTGCGGAATCGAATGTGGATAAAATTATTCGTGAAAATACGTCAGGTTGATCAGCCGTTCCGGTATCACCCAAAAACACTAATTTACAGATAGCTACAATAAATGCAACGACTATAAATCCAATCCAAATATAATTCATTACCATAACGACATCATTTTATGGCGGCAAATGTAGCAATTTTTTCAGACTTTCGACACAGAATATTGAATGAAATACAAAAATTGCATGTAGTTTCAAAAAAATACGTATATTTGTACGCTCGATGCGATATCGGGCTTTGCTGAATTTATTCAGTAACATCCCGGTACTACTCTCTCTGTACCGGGTTTTTTGTATAACACAGTTATAAACGACGTATGACCTTTATCATCTGTTCGCCCAATCCGATCGTATATCCCTGTGAAACAAAAACAATGCGCCCAAACGTATCAGCAATCACAAAAATCGGTAATGTACCGGAATCAGACAGTTTCAACGCTTCAGCAAGCATGTTTTCAATTTGACCATTCCTGTCCACACCATACTTGATGGTGGATGGTAAAGCTCCAAATTCCTTCTCATCAAATTGTTGCAAATTTTGTTGATCCCTAAACAAAAAAATCATACTTCTGTTCCACTGTTCAAAATCATTTTTGAACGGAACAATGTCACGGATCGCGTGATTTGTTGGCTCTTGCCGCGCCCCTAATATTGCAAGTACAAAATATCCGCGTCCCGTTGCCTGGAGAATGGATGTTTCTTCGTTACTGCCAACCGGGATAAACTTCGCTTCCGGATCCATATTCCCAATAACTTGTATATCGTCCGAACTTTCACGCATGACTAATGTAACAGAAGTGGTTTCACCCGCCTTGACAACAAAGGACGAAATTCTTGCCAACACTTTCCCGTCAGCCATTCGCGTACCACTGACCATCAAATAGTTGCCTTCGTCAATTGGAATCGGATTTTTCATTAATCCGGCCCATGTATTTCCATCCCCCATATCTACCGCACCACGGCTAAAATTCAACGTTTGCAACTGCGCATCATCATTAATTTTGGCAACCGTGAAATGCGTATAATAATTCGGATTTTCCAATGATTTGACAGGAATGTATGAAGCCTGTACCTTTCCCTGACGTGCAATGTCTGTTCCCATTGCATCAAAATTAACGTCCATCCATTGTCCGCGGTAATACTGTACTTTAGACGTTACGCGGTCAATTCGAGCAGGAATGCCTAATGTACGCGCCACGGCTACAAAAAATATATTTCGCGAACGCTCGTCAGCTATACGGGCTTTCCATACACCAATCGGCATCATCGGAATACGTTGCGGATTCAATTCGTCGTGTATGTTAATGGATTGCTTCATCCATTCAACGAGCGCTTGGGGATTTTCCCGCACCGCATCAGCAAATTCTCTATCTATTTGGCTGAAAATATATCCTTTATAAGGGGTCAGCAATTCGTTAGCTACGCGGGGATTCAGCACATAAAAGCGATATATTTCCGAATTTTGCTCCTCCTCAGTACACGACGGCGTATGATTCAAGCAATCAGACAATACTGATGCAGGCGTATCACGCAAGTCTTTTGCAGAAATCACATTCAGCAAAGCAATGGCCTGTGGGCGCAGACCTGCAGGTGTATCACGCAAAAAGCGCTCAACTTCCGCCCAATTACCTCTACTTTTCAATAGAAAATCCTTTATTTCATCCGTTTGAAAACCTAACTCCTCGGCCAAGACTGCAGCCTTTTCTTCCGTATAAAAAGTAGCGGTATAAACATTCCGGATTTCATCTTCTTCACGTAACCGATTGGCATTGAATGCCTTTTGCTCTTCTGTGGCCTCCGCCGGAATAGTGCCTTCCACCGGCGGGACAATGTCCAAATCAACAATCACCTCATCTCCAGGCTGTTTATCAATAATTAATACAGGCAGATCGTCTTTCCCGAATGAAATTTTCCGGAATCCAAAATTCCCGTCTTTCGTAGCCCATGCCAACATATCGCCTTTTCCGGCCGAGAGTGAACACTGCCCGGCGCGATCGGTCGTTTTTCGAGCTACTGTATAAAACTCGGCATAATTATACAACTTAAATTCTACGATAGCGCCTTCAATGGGTTTTCCTTCCTTATCTGTCACAGTCACAGTAGTTTTAGCCGTAGGCGCATAGTTGTCTATGACATTGATTTCCGTATAACATTCTGTCGTTTCCATGATTTCTTCCGGCCCATCATAACGTCCGAACACCTTTGTGTGCATCAACATGCCTCTTCTGGCCGGGGCATTAAACCAAGCCATGTTCAACACAGGCTCCGGCTCACAAGCCCCCAAAAAATACCATTTTCCATCAATCCAAGCCTCTACCCATGCATGATTATCATCCGTATGCGCCCACCGAGGCGTATATACCTGCCGGGCAGGAATCCCAACTGACCGCAAGGCGGCTACCGTAAAAGTAGATTCTTCGCCGCAGCGACCAGTAGCCGAACGCACCGAGGCCAACGGCGAACTGGTACGTGCATCCGAAGGCGAATAAACGACTTTTTCATGACACCAGTGATTGACCTCAAGAACAGCATCTTCCAACGACATTGTTTTCACTCGTTCTGCCAATTCCTTATAAAAAACCATCCGACTTTCGTCTAGATTTTCATTATTAATACGCACCGGCAATACAAAATGACGAAAAATGACCTCCGGAATTTGTTTGCCCCAGGGCATGGCTTCCCGTGCATCAAATGTTGCGCTAACATTCGCTAAATAAAAATCGCCATCGTAGTCCGCAATGTCGCCAACAGGCATAAACGCATACAAAAATGTCAGTGCTTCACGCTCCGCTACAGACATCTCCCTGTCGAAGACGGAAAAAAGTGACTGATCGGCGAAAAGCGACTTTTTCCGTTCAAGCGACTTTTCTGTATTGCGCCGGTATGATGCGTCGGTAATAAAATGCTTTTCGCCAGAAGTACAGGAAATTAGCGCCGGCAAAACGAATCCTGTAATAATTAAATGTCGAATATCCATAAACTGCTTCTTTTTGAAAACAAACAAAGGTACGGTTTTTATAGTGAATTTTTTACAAAACGCCGTAGAAAATTTTATTTTAATTTATCCCCTATTCGATAAGTTATTCCGCCCATTAGCCAAAATCCTGCTTGCGGCACATTTCCAATGTCATAATACTGCGTGTCGTACAAATTATTCATATTCACATAAAAAGTAAATTGCTTAAATACATAATTCAGCTTCAAATCAAGTGTAGAAAATGCAGGATAAGGATATAAACCGGCATCCGTACCATTTTCATAGCGGCGATAAACTCCCATTCGTTTTTGAAAACGAAAATGCCATGCAGCAGCAAGTCCTTTATATAAAGGGCAAAATAACTGTGCTGTCAGTTTATCACGCAAATAATTCAAAGAATACTTTGATTCCAGCCCCTTAGAATCGCAGGTCTGATTCATGCGAGCATACTGCACGGCTAAATTCCATCGTTTATCCAACGTGCGCCAATGTTCAGCCGGACGAATGATGATACCAGCTTCAACACCCTGCTTATTGATTTCCGTCAGATTCCACGACGCCCATTTTTCTTCACCGGATTCACGAACCCAATCAATGATGTCGCGCCCTCTCATAAGATATCCGGTGAAGTAGGCCGTCAGGAAAAGATGGTTGTATTTAATGCCCAGATCAACCGATTCGGAACGTTCCGGACGCAACTGTTCATTGGCATTATGCGTTTCAGTCGTATAAAAAAGATCTGTGAATGTGGGCATACGGGTCGAACGACTCCAGACAGCATAAATACGGACGGTCGAAAACGGCTTATAAGCCAGGCTTACAGATGGATAGAAAGAGACACCATTCAATAATGTATTGTGATTCATCAGCGCACCTGCCGACGCAACCCAGCGTCGCCACTCGGCAGTATGTTCAACCGTAGCGGACAGGATGGTACGGTCGTCATAGCAAGTATAATATCCCTGTGGATTGACGGGGTATCCAAGTTTACTGCTCAGGATGTCTTCACGCCTCCATTCGCCGCCCACATTCGTTGTGCCAAAACGTGACGCATATTGAAAAATCAGGTTCGCGCCATAGGTATCACCACGATGATAGTTCCGTCCGCTCTCTGAATCTTTTATCAGATCGAATTGATCGTAATGCCTGCTCCAATAAAGAATTGGAATGATTTTCAGTGCGTTCCCGAACGAACCTTTGAGTGTGCCCAGATAAGTGCTTGTGCGCTCGTATTGATTTGGATAAAGTGCGGAATAAAAGGTATTTGCGCCATATTGTTTATTATTATATCCGACTTGGAAATCTAAATATGATTTGGAATTAAAATCCATCCGTGTTTGCCAGAGAAAATCGGCGATACGATAGTCGCTATGCGCTGTATATCCGTCGGAAGTCCGGTAACCTGCAGATAAACTGTTTTTGGTGTTTCCTACTTCCACTGCGCCGCGCGTTTCCACATCAGTAGAGGCATACATTCCTGCTTCTACACTGGCGTACAGGCTGTTATCAACTTCTTTTTTTGTAATGATATTAATCCCTCCTGCAAAAGCGCCGGACCCATAAATCAGCGCCGAAGGGCCATGGACAACTTCTACGCGTTCAATGTCGGAAAGATTGATGGGAAGGTCAAAACTGTAATGTCCGGTGTGAGGATTGGTAATGTTGATTCCGTTCAGGAGAACGGCTGTTTGGTCGGCTGATCCGCCGCGGATGGAGATATCGGCTTGGACTCCATGTCCACCCCGTTGGATCACGTCAATACCGGAAGCGTAGATGAGCAGATCCTGGATACTTTGGACAGGCGCCTGTTCAATTTGCGTTTTCGTTATGACTGTTACTAATCTGGCCGTCTGATAAACAGGCGTTTCAATCCGCGCTGCGGTGACGGTCACTTCTTCCAGCTCCAACTCCTTTTCGGGGACGCTGTCCGGTCGCTGTTCAGCGGCAACTGTCTGCGCAGCCGTCGGGGTTACATGAGCGAACGTCAGTACGCAACTTGCTACTACTCCAATGTTTACTACTTTATGCATACTGTTGAAAACACTGTACTTTTTCCGTACAAACCGCTTGAAACGGAAAGCGTTGATTTTGTTGAACTTTTTAATTTCTTTCATTTGTAATATATTTAAATTATACTTTCAGTGATAGCACATCCAGAAACAGGATGCGCTTAAAACGGCGCAAAGGTACTTATTTTTCGTCATACATTCGTCATACAGAAGTTATTTTTTATAAAAAGAATTGAATATAAATATCAATATACCAATGTTTTGCTATTTATTAACATATAAGATTTCCTTTCAGGCAGCCCATTTTATAAATAGTTTATCTATATTTACGGCTCGAAAAGCGAACTATGAGCGAGAAAGAAAATATAAATGAAGACGAAATTGTAGAGCAACTGCGCAATCCGGAAACGCGCCGTCGTGCATTTACAAAAATAGTTGAATTATATAGCGACAAATTGTACTGGCTAATTCGGAAGATGGGATTATGCCACGATGATGCAAATGATGTGTTGCAAAACACATTTATGAAGGCATGGATGAATCTGGACAGTTTCCGTGGGGAGTCCAAATTTTCCACATGGATCCACCGGATTGCCATGAACGAAAATATTACATTCCTGAATCGTCAACGAGCAATGAATCAGGTTTCCATTGACGATGTGGATGTGTACCTGTTAGACAGATTAAAAAGTGATGATTATTTTGACGGCGATGCACTTGAGACAAAATTAGAAGAAGCCATTCTCAGTTTGCCTGAAAAACAGCGCATGGTATTCACAATGAAATATTACGATGATATGAAATATGAAGACATGTCTGAGATACTCGGAACATCGGTTGGCGCACTAAAAGCGTCGTACCATCATGCCGTCAAAAAAATCGAATCAATTTTAACAAGCGATGTTTAAACCAAATCAATTTTTTGAAGTCAAAAATATAGTCGGATATAAAAGGGAACAGAAATGAAGACAGAGAAGGATCTATGGGAGGAATTGGAAGGGCGAAACCCATTCAAAGTTCCCGCAGGATATTTTGAAGGGCTTACCGAACAGATTATGAGTCGGATACCCATTGATTCGTACGAAGGAAAAGGCAAAGTAATCTCCTTGTACGATCGGATGCGTCCGTGGCTGTATATGGCTGCGGCCTTTGTTGGCTTACTCCTTATATTTAAGGTATTTATCGGTCCGGCTACGATCACAAAAGAGGTTCCTAAAGAATCCGCCTTTGTGGTAGCCTCGGATGATTATGTGGACTATCTGGAAGCGCTGGAGAATGAATACTACAGTGAACTTTATGCAGAAGCAATAGACAGATCGGAATAATAATAACTAATATGAAAACAACAACATTTATTGTTGCACTTATCACGTTGATATTTAGCAGTAACAGTTGGGGACAGGAACCGCCCCGCAGATTTGATAAAGATGCCTTTCAGGCCAAACGAAACGCATATATCACAGCTGAGATTGATCTGACGGCTGATGAAGCCGCAGAGTTTATTCCCTTGGATAACGAACTGAAAGACAAAATGTTTGAAATCGGAAGGGAATGTCGTCGGTTGTCCAGAAAGAGCAATGAACCGGGCACAGTCATGACAGAGGCAGACTATCTGAAACTGATTGAATGCAGTTTGGAATCGAAAATCAAGGAAGCCCAGTTGGAGAAAGAATATTACGAAAAATTTAAAAAGATTATTTCGCCCGAAAAATTATTTCGCTATCGGCAAGCCGACGCCAAGTTCATGCGGGATTTTTTAGACAGAGGAGAAAACCGCCAAACTCCCCCGCCCCGGCACCCTTGACCGTCATATAATTCTTCTGATTATAACATGAAAATGTTAGGATTATCAGATTTGACCACTGTCAATCCTAACCTGCTTGTACATATAATGTTTATTCGGCAATAGTGAAATCCAACTGTTTCCGTTCCAGATTGGCGTGTACGACCTTGATTGTTACGGCGTCGCCAAGACGATAGATGCGCTTGCGGCGCTTGCCGACGAGGCAGTAGTTTTTCTCGTCAAACTCGTAGTAATCATCGTCGAGGTCGCGCATCGGCACCAGCCCTTCGCATTTGTTGTCGTTCAGTTCGACATACAGCCCCCACTCGGTTACGCCCGAAATCACGCCGTCAAAGACCTT
>JAISUI010000049.1 GCA_031272155.1 Tannerella sp.
CATTTATTACCTCGTTTACGCCGAAAACTGCGAGCGCATAACCGACAAAAACCACACCCCCAAACGCCTTTCATACGCCACAAGCAAAAATATTTTCGGCCCATATACATATCGCGGCGTAATCATCACCGTTGAAGACCTGCAGGGCAACGGCAACATTCAAGGCTCAATCGAACGTTTCGGCGATGACTGGTACGTATTTTACCACCGCGCCCTGAACGGCGTCTGGAACAAACGCTCGCTCTGCGTCGAAAAAATCACTTTCGACGACGACGGACTTATCATCCCCGTCGTCCCGACAAGCAGCGGCATGGCTGAAAACGGCCTCGACACCTCGCGCCCTGTTTATTTCAACACCACCGTTTTCGGGAAAAACTACCGCTTCACCGACGAGGGCAAATATGGCAACATCCTTGTTACAAGCAACGCAGAGATCGGGTTCCGTTATATCGCTCTCACGGGCAAGGAAAAATCACTGACCCTTCAGGGCGAAGGACTGGAACATATCACCTACCTGAAAGTCATTGCCAATGGAAAAGTTGTCGGCGAACGGCGGGGCAATGGCGCTGTCGCTCTGAACAACGTCCCGCAAGGCAAAGCGGAACTGACCATTGCCGTTACAACCCTGAACGATGTAAAACTCGAAACATTCCGGTTTGACAGTGGTCAATGAACAATTAATAATTTAACGATTCAACATTTAAACCCTGCTCCGTGTAACCGTTCAACTGTTACAGGTGTTTGCAGGCGGGACGCCGTCCCGCCCCCAATTGTTAATTATTAATTACCTAATTGTTAATTGCTTAACCTCTTTCATACAGAAATAAAACAGCATCAAAGAGGGGATCAGGGCGATGGCCATCCATTGCACTTCGTCGGGTTTGAGTTCGTCGGCAAAGAGGATTTGGTCCTGCAGCGAGCTGAAGGACATCCCGACGACGGCGAGAGCGTTGTTGAAGAAATGGGCGAAGACTGGCGCCCAGAGGTTACCGGTTCGCAGGAGCAGATAGCCGAGGTAGGCGCCCAGGAACAGGCGGGGCAGAAAGCCGTAGAACTGGAAATGGATAAAGCTGAAGACAAAGGCCACAATCCAGACGAGGACGTGGGGGTTGCGAACGTGTTTTTCGAGGATGCCGGTTAGTGCGCCACGGAAGAGGCTTTCTTCTGCTATGGCAGCCACGATGGCAATAACGGTCAGGTTGATGAGAAAGGTCGGGAGGTCTTTGCGGAGGAACATGGCGTCCAAGAGGTCGGCGGCCTGGTCTTCCATGCGTCGCATCATTTCTTCGAGAGGAGCGAGGGCAGAGGGCAACTGCATCTGCTGATTGAAATGGCCCGCGAGGGAGATCAGCGGGCAGAGCGTCAGCGTGGCGACGGCGATCAGCGCCAGCGTCCGCAATCCCGGCCATCCGCCGAGGCGCAGGAGTTGCGCCGGCCTCCGGCTGCAGAGCCAGGCGGCGCCTAAGGCGGGGAACAGGAACATGCAGAGGGCGGAAACGAACTGGGTAGCCTGAATTGCCCAGGCGGGCAGTTCAGCATCGCCACCAGCCAATTGGCTGATACATAGCACCAAAGGAATAGACAAACAAGTCCCTGCCAGCACCACCGTTATCAGCGCGGCCAGCCGAATCAGGAGTGAGCGCTCGGCCAGGAGGCCTTTCAGATGGAGGTTGTAATCACGTTCGGTCATTTTGTTTCGTTTCTTCTTTACATTAAATATATATTGGGTGCATCGTTAAATTATTAATTGTTAATCATTAATTGAACAAGGCCGCCCGTTTCGCCGCGTTTCAAACGGCATCCCAGGCAGCCTTCGTGTCCAAATTAAGGCGGAAGGATCAGTTCCGCGGCATCGCTTCCTTCATGATCAGCCTGCGGCCTTCCCATTCGGATTCATTCAGGCTGCTGATGGCATTGCGGGCTTCATTATCGTCGGGCATTTCGGCGAAGGCAAAGCCTTTGGATCGCCCGGTGTCTCGATCTTTAATGATTCTGACGGAATCAACTGCTCCGTACTCTTCTAACACTCGTTTCAAATTTTCTTCCCTGACACGATAGTTCAAATTACCAATGTAAATGTTCATAAAAAATAAAAATAATATTGTTACTAATTGAAAGTAAGGAAAAACCGGAAGTTCGTAACAATGAAAGATAAGTCTGTCAAAATGAAGAAATAAGCCACTATTGTTAGACACATTCGAAGTAAAATCACTCCTTTCAGCCTGCAAAGAAATGGATAAAATCTAAATAAACAAGCGATTTTGGAAGATTTTTTTTTATTTTTGTGCAGATTCGTGTCAAATCTATTTGCAAGATTGAAATTATAAACCTAATTTTGCAGGCTATTATTCCGGAAGGAATGATGGATGAAGATAATATAAATCACAAATAATGAACATTTTAATAGAAAACAGGGACGCTGTGCGGGGCACAGTGAAGCTGGAAGTTGAGAAAAAAGATTACGAAGGGCGCGTAGAAAAGAGTTTGCGGCAGTATCGCCGTTCCGCCCAGTTGCCCGGATTCCGTAAAGGCATGATCCCGATGAGCTTAATAGAAAAGAAGTATGGAAAGGCCGTTTTGTTTGAAGAAGTAAGCGAGGTCGTATCGGAAGCGCTGTCGCGGTATCTTCGGGAGGAAAACCTGCAGACGCTCGGCAATCCGCTGCCTGACTACGAACGGAATAACGAGAATGATTTCGACGAGCCGTCGGATTATACGTTGTATTTCTTTATAGCCCTTAAGCCGGAGATCAAGATTCGCCCAACGAAACGGGACAAACTGACGTATTACGACATCATAATAGACGATCCGATGGTGGACAAGCAGATGGACAGCTACCGGCAGTCGTTCGGCGAATATGTGACGGCGGATGCGGCCGAAGCGACCGATATGGTGAAAGGCCTTGTCACGGAATTAGACGGCGACGCCCCGAAAGAGGGCGGCCTCCGGGTAGAGAACGCCGTCCTGATGCCCTCGTACATTAAAAAGAAACGGGAACAGAACAAGTTTGTGGGCGCCAAAAACGGCGACACGATCCGGTTTAACCCGCAAAAGACCTTCGAGGGCAACGCGGCCGAGATCGCCTCGTTCCTGAAAACCGACAAGGAGGCGGCCGCTGGCATAGAGAGCGATTTCCTCTTCACGGTGGAAGAGATCACACGCTACCAGCCGGCCGAGATCAACCAGGCGCTTTTCGACAAGGTGATGGGCGAAGGCGCGGTGAAGGACGAAACCGAGTTTCGGGAAGCGGTGAAGGAGAAAGTGGCCGATTCGCTGCGCCAGTATTCCGATACGGTTTTCCAGAAAGACGTGCGGAAATGGCTGCTCGGAAAGATGAAAGACGTTGCGCTGGCCGACGATCTCATCAAGCGTATGATGCTCGAAAACAAGCAACTGACGAAAGAAAACATAGACGAGCAATACCCGCGCGAGGAGGAGAACCTGAAGTATTACTTGGCCAAGCGGTCGCTGATCGAAACGCTGCAGCCCGAAGTGAGCGACGAGGAGATACGGGATCGCATGGCGCAGCTATTGAAGATGCGGTATGCTTCCTACGGGATTTATTCCCTGCCGGACTCGGTGGTGACGGAGCAGGTGGAGGAGATGTTTCGCAAGGAGGAGGATCGGGAAAATATCCGTCTCCAGATAGAAGACGACAAACTGTATGACTGGCTGAAAGACAAGGTGACAGTGGACAAAAAAGAGGTGTCGTATGACGAATTTGAAAAAATAATCACGGAAAATGCACCGGATTGAAAAATTTATTTCTAACTTTGTTTTTTCGTAACGAAGGGGCGGACATTTCTTCGCTACGGGATAACTATAAACGATAAACTATGGACGATTTTAAGAAATATGCAGTTCGGCATCGCGGCTTAAGCAGCACGATGTTAGAAAGTTACATGAACATAACGAGCAGTTACATCTCGCCTACGATCATCGAGGAGCGTCAATTGAACATTGCCCAGATGGACGTTTTTTCGCGCCTGATGATGGATCGAATCATCTTCTTGGGCACCCAGATAGACGATTATACGGCCAATGTGATCCAGGCGCAGTTGCTCTATCTTGACACGAGCGATCCGGGGAAGGATATATCAATTTATATCAATTCGCCCGGCGGGTCGGTGTATGCCGGCCTGGGGATCTATGACACAATGCAGTTTATAGGCAGCAAGGTGTCCACGATCTGTACGGGCATCGCGGCTTCGATGGCGTCGGTGCTGCTGGTGGCGGGCGAAAAAGGGAAACGGTTCGGACTGAAACACTCGCGGGTGATGATTCACCAGCCCTTAGGCGGTATGCAGGGGCAGGCGTCGGACATGGAAATTACTGTACGCCAGATCATTAAGGTGAAGGAAGAATTATACCGGATTATTTCCGAACATTCCGGTCAGCCCTACGACCAGATCGAGAAAGACAGCGACCGCGACTACTGGATGAGCGCCGAAGAAGCGCAGTCGTACGGCATGATAGATGAAATTATGGTCAAAAACAAATAATCGGAATGACGCCATTAGAAATATGTTCGATTTGTAATAAGAAACGGGCGAATGTGAACCTGTTGCTCACCGGTATTTCCGGCGCGATATGCGATGACTGCGTGCTGCAAGCCTACGAGGTGGTGATGGACTACCGGCGAAAACACGGCGATATGTATGCGCTGAACAGCAACGACCTGCCCAAGCCCAAGGCCATCAAAGCCTTCTTGGACGAGTACGTCATCGGCCAGGAGGAAGCCAAGCGCTACCTGTCGGTATCGGTCTATAACCATTACAAGCGGCTGTTGCAGAAACGGACGCCGGAGGACGAGATCGAAATAGAGAAATCCAACATCATCATGGTGGGGGCGACCGGAACGGGCAAGACGCTGCTGGCGCGGACGATAGCGCGGAAACTGAAGGTGCCGTTCTGCATTGTGGACGCTACGGTGCTGACGGAAGCCGGCTATGTGGGCGAAGACGTGGAGAGCATCCTCTCGCGCTTGCTGCAGGCGGCGGACTATAACTTGGAAGCGGCTCAAAAAGGCATTGTATTTATAGACGAAATAGATAAGATAGCCCGTAAAGGCGACAATCCGTCCATTACGCGCGACGTAAGCGGCGAAGGCGTTCAACAGGGATTGCTGAAACTGCTGGAGGGCGCCGTTGTCAATGTGCCGCCCCAGGGCGGACGGAAACACCCGGAACAGAAAATGATCCCCGTTGATACTCAAAACATCCTCTTTATATGCGGGGGCGCATTCGACGGCATCGAGAAGAAAATCGCCAAACGCCTCAATACCCACGTGGTAGGCTATACGGCGAGCCGAAATACCTTGAAAGTGGATAAGGAAAATATCCTGAAATACATCACGCCCGCCGACCTGAAGGCCTTTGGCCTGATTCCCGAAATCATCGGGCGACTGCCGATCCTGACCTACTTAGAACCGCTCGACCGCGCTGCGCTCCGCCGGATCCTGACAGAGCCGAAAAATTCCATTATAAAGCAGTATATCAAGCTGTTTGCGATGGACAATATCGCGCTTTCCTTTGAGGAAGAGGTGTATGATTATGTGGTGGACAAGGCGATTGAATTTAAGTTGGGCGCCCGCGGATTGCGTTCGATAGTGGAAACGATCATGATGGACGCCATGTACCGGATGCCTTCGGGCACGGAACGTTCCTTAGTCGTGACCCTCGACTACGCGCGGGAGATGTTGGAAGATTCGGATATAAGCCGTTTGCAAATAGCATGAAAATGAATAAATAGAAAAATGTATGGCAACAAAGAAAAAAGGACAGGATATCACGGAAGCATTGAAATACCATTTTGGTTTTGACAAATTTAAGGGGAACCAGCGTCCGGTCATCGAAGATGTGCTTGCCGGGAAAGATTTGATTGTACTGATGCCGACCGGCGGCGGGAAATCGCTCTGCTACCAGTTGCCTTCGCTGATGATGGAAGGGACGGCGATCGTGATTTCGCCGCTGATCGCGTTAATGAAAAACCAGGTGGACGCCATGCGGAACTTCAGCGAGGAAGACGGCGTCGCCCATTTCCTTAATTCGTCGCTCAACAAAGTGGCGATCGAGCAGGTGAAGGAAGACATCCTTGCAAAGCGCACCAAACTGCTGTATGTCGCGCCCGAATCACTGACGAAGGAAGAAAATATTGAGTTCCTGCGTCAGGTGCAGATTTCGTTCTATGCCGTGGACGAGGCGCACTGTATCTCGGAATGGGGACATGATTTTCGTCCGGAGTATAGACGCATTCGCCCTATCATCAATGAGATAGGCATTCGTCCGCTGATTGCGCTGACGGCTACGGCCACCCCCAAGGTGCAGCACGACATCCAGAAAAACCTTGGCTTGCTGGACGCAAAAGTCTATAAATCATCTTTTAACCGCAAGAATCTTTACTATGAAGTTCGGCAGAAAGGGGATAATATTGACCGCGATATTATCAAGTACATCAAGGCGAATGAAGGCAAGTCGGGGATCGTGTATTGCCTGAGCCGGAAACGGGTGGAAGAATTTGCCGAAATCCTGTGCGCCAACGACATCAAGGCCCTGCCCTACCACGCCGGGATGGATTCGCAGAAACGCTCCGAGAATCAGGATGCGTTCCTGATGGAAGAGGCCGATGTGATCGTGGCGACCATCGCTTTCGGGATGGGCATTGACAAGCCGGATGTGCGCTATGTCATCCATTACGACATCCCGAAAAGTCTGGAAGGCTATTATCAGGAGACCGGCCGCGCCGGTCGCGACGGCGGCGAAGGGCAGTGTATCGCCTTCTACGCCTACAAAGACCTGCAAAAATTGGAAAAGTTCTTAGAGGGCAAACCGATTGTCGAAAAGGAGATCGGCAAGCAGCTGCTGCTTGAAACGGCCGCGTATGCCGAAACGGCGGTATGCCGCCGGAAAGTGCTGCTCCACTACTTCGGGGAAGAATATACGGAGGATAACTGCGGGAATTGCGACAATTGCCTGCATCCGAAGAAATACATTGAAGGACAGGACCTTCTGCTTGCCGTCATGGAAACGATGGAGGCGCTGAAGGAGAAGTATAAGACGGAATATATCATGAATGTGATGCTGGGCGTGGAATCGTCGGACATCATGTCGTACAAGCATAACGAACTGGAAGTGTTCGGTTCGGGACAGGATGAGGATGAACGGATCTGGAGCGCCGTCATCCGTCAGGCTCAAATTGCCGGCTATATTGTAAAAGATATTGAGAATTACGGCATCCTGAAAATCACGCCGAAAGGCAAGGCTTTCATGAAGCATCCGGTAGAGTTTAAGATAGTGAAGGACAATGAATTTGATGAGGATGAGCAGAACGAAACGCCCCTGCGTGGCGGGGGTTCGTGCGCGGTGGATCCGGCGCTGTTTTCCATCATGAAAGATTTAAGAAAAAAGCTGTCCAAACAATTAGAAGTGCCTCCTTTCGTTATATTTCATGACCCGTCGTTGGAAGCAATGGCGACCACCTACCCGATTACGCTGGAAGAATTACAGAATATTCCGGGCGTAGGGGCAGGAAAGGCCAAACGGTATGGCACTGAATTTATAGCGATTATCAAAAAATACGTAGAAGAAAACGAGATTGAGCGGCCAGAAGATTTGCGGGTGCGTACGGTGATCAACAAGTCCAAGTTGAAGGTTTCGATCGTGCAAAGCATTGACCGGAAAGTGGATTTGGATGATATTGCGGTATCCAAAGGGTTGGAATTTCCGGAATTATTGGATGAAATTGAGGCGATTGTCTATTCAGGTACGCGGATCAACATTGATTATTTCATCAATGAAGTGATGGACGAAGACCATATTGAGGATATATACGCCTATTTCAAAGATTCCGAGACGGACGACCTGGAAGTGGCCATCACGTCGCTGGGCAGCGATTTCACCGAAGAAGAAATACGGTTGATACGCATTAAATTCCAGTCCGAACTGGGCAATTGACGGAGTAAATTATTTGTTTAATTAAATAAAAAGGATAAAAACGATGAGAAAAATGTATGTATGGGCGATTTTGGCAGGAAGTTTGTGTGGCGCTTACGCACAGGACAAACCGGCTGCAGACGACCCTGTAGTAATGACCGTTGGCGGGAAAAACGTCCCGATGTCGGAATTTCTTTTCCTTGCACAAAAGGATAGCAGCGTAAATTTATTGGACAGGAAATCGTTGAAAAATTACGTGGAACTGTTCAAGGTTTTCAAAATGAAAGTGGCGGACGCCGAATCAACAGGGATTCAAGATTCCCAACAGTTTGAAGACGAACTGCAAAACTACCAGATACAGCTAAGAAATAGCTATTTGTCTGACAAAGAGGGTGAAGCTGCCGTGATACGCAAAGAATATGAGCGCGAGAAAGAAGTCGTTTCGCTCAGCCAGATTCTTTTCCTCCTGCCGCGCAACACGGTGCTAAAGGATACGGTGCCCGTGTATGAGGCGGCGATGAAAGCCTGGCAACGGATCGCCGGAGGCGAAGACTTTACGGCCGTAGGGAAGTCGTTGGCTTCGGACACGGTGCATGAGGCGGCCTATGAGGACATAGATTACGTGTTGCCGATGTATTCGCCCAAGGCGTTTGAGGACGTTGTGTGGACGATGCAGCCCGGGGAAATATCCAAGCCGGTGCGCAGTGCGCTGGGCTTCCATATCGTGCGTATAAACAGGAGAATACCGAATCCGGGACGGATTCAGGTGGCGCAAATCCTGATTGCGGCTCCCGCCAATTCCGCCGTCAAGGTAGAAGACGACTTTCTGCATGACCGCGCGAAAGAAGTGTATGACAAGGCCGTAAAAGGAGCGGATTTCGGCGAGCTGGCCAAACAGTATTCCGCCGACCGGAGAACGGCGGAGAACGGCGGCGTATTGCCCTATTTTGGCTTGGGCGATATGGTGAAACAGTTTGAAGAGGCGGCGTTTGCATTAAAGGAGCCGGGCGACGTCTCGGAGCCGGTGAAAACGCGCTATGGTTACCATATAATCAAGCTGTTAGGCAAGAAAGCAATGCCGTCGTATGAGGAGATGGAACGCAATTTTTACCAGTCTATGAGGCAGGGCGAGTGGAATTTTGAACTCTTCAAGAGCTTCGACGAACGGGAAAAGGCCAAATTCGGATACGTGTTCCACCAGAATGCGTACAATGAACTCCTGCAAATTTGCAATGATTATTTCCCGACGGATTCGGCTTTCTACAATCGGGCGAGCCAACTGTCGGGGACGCTGATGGAACTGAACGGGAAATCTTTTCCGCAGAAGGAATTTGCGGAATACCTTCACCGTTATCCGTTCTCGACCAAAACCTGTGCGAACGATTTCATGTGGGAAGTGTATCAACTCTTTGTGAGGGACATCTATACGGAATTTGAAAAAAGGGATATGGAAGTGAACAATGAGGAATACAAGCAGTTGTTGCAGGAATATCACGACGGCATCCTGTTGTTTGAAATCAGCAACCGGCGTATCTGGAGCAGACCGCTGGAAGAACAGCCGACGCTGGAGAAGGAATGGCTCAAGGAGCTGAACGGGAAATACGACGCCAAGGTGAACTGGAAGGCGCTGAAAAAAGTTAAGAACTATCTAAAGAATAAATAACCCCGTCGTGGGGAATTGACCAATGGGAAAATCTGCAAACGTTTTCGGCTGCGTGGTGATGGTAGCGGCGATGCTAATCGGCTTGGGCGCCTGCCGGCCTGACATGAGCGACCGGTCGGATGTGCTTGTCGGCCTGAATAAAATGCTGCTGACACGGGGTGAAGTGGCATCCGTAATTCCGAAAGGGACGCCGGAAGCCGACAGCCTGCTGATGGCGGAGGATTATATCAAGAAATGGGTAAAAAACCAGTTGGTCTATGAAGTGGCGAAGCGGAACATAGGGGAACAGTCGCCTGATATTCAGCAATTGGTGGAAGAATACCGGCGGGCTTTGATCATGCACCGCTATCAGGAATCGCTGATACGCAACAAACTGTCGGGGGAGATTCAGGATCGAGACCGATTGGCTTTTTATGAGGACAATCCGCAGAAGTTCCAGTTGGAGAAGGCCATCATCAAAGGGCTGTTCCTGAAAGTGCCGCTGAATACGCCCGGATTGGACGATGTGCAAAAAAAATACAAGTCGAACAATCCGAATGCGATTGAAGAAATTGAGAAATACGGCATGAGGAATGCGGTGGTGTATGAATATTTTTACGATCGCTGGGTGGATTTCGACGAGATGCTGGCGCGTATTCCCGTGCGGATATCCGATCAGGAACACTACCTGAAGAATAACCGGGTGGTTGAAACGGCCGACAGCGTATATTGTTATCTGCTGAACATTTCGGAATACATACCGGCAGGACAAACCGCCCCGTATGAATACGTCGTTCCGCAGATACAGGAAATGATTATTAATAAAAGGAAAGTGGATTTTCTCAGAGAGTTTGAGGAAGACCTCTACCGGAACGCCATCCGCAAAGGCGAGGTGGTCTATTTTACAGAACAAAAGAAAGAATAAGGAGAACAGGAATATGAAAAAAATTAGAATATTGGTCGCGCTGATCTTTTCGTTTGGAATCGTTGCAGCGCAGGACAACGTCGTGGACGAAATTGTTTGGGTAGTGGGTGATGAGGTGATTTTGCGTTCGGACGTAGAATCGCAACGCCTGTATATGCAAAATGAGGGCGTCCGGTTTGAAAACGATCCGTATTGCTTTATTCCCGAACAGATTGCCATTCAGAAACTCTACCTGAACCAGGCCAAAACCGACAGTGTGGACGTGGAAGAAGGACAGGTGATCCGCTATGTGGACCAGTGGATCAACCAGGCGATCAACCAGATCGGTTCGCGGGAAAAATTAGAAGAGTATTTCAACAAGAAACTGTCGCAAATCAAGGAAGAGCGGAAAACGACCGTCCGTGAACAGGAGATCGTCAAAGAGATGCAGAAGAAGATTGTCGGCGACGTCAAATTGACGCCGTCGGAAGTGCGTCGTTATTACCGTGGCGTATCGCCCGACAGCCTGCCGACCATCCCAACGACCGTAGAAGTGCAGATCATTACCTTCGAGCCGAAGATTCCTTACGAAGAAACAGACGCTATCAAAGCGCGCCTGCGTGAATTTACGGAATTGGCCAACAGCGGCGAGCGGGAATTTTCGACCCTGGCGCGGATGTATTCCGAAGACCCGGCCAGCGCTGTCCACGGCGGTGAAATGGGCTTTATGAGCAAAGGGATGCTGTTGCCCGAATTTGCCAATGTTGCGTTCAACCTGACCGACCCGAAACGGGTATCGAGCATCGTGGAAACGGAATATGGCTATCATATCATCCAGCTGATAGAAAAACGCGGCGACCGCATCAACTGCCGCCATATCCTGCTGCGCCCCAGGGTGTCGGAAAAAGACCTGACGGACGCGACCGCAAGGCTGGATTCGCTTCATGCCGACATCATGGCCGGAAAAGTGTCCTTTGAAGATGCGGCGACCTATCTTTCCTATGATAAGGATACGCGCAACAACAAGGGTTTGATGGTGAATCAGCGGTTTAATGAAGGCAGCCGCCATGCAGGTACGCCCAAGTTTGAGATGGAAGAATTGCCGCAGGAGATCGGAAAAGTGGTGGATAATATGCAAATAGGCGAAATATCCAAGCCTTTCCGTATGTTGAACAACCGGAGCAAAGAGGTTGTCGCTATTGTGAAACTGAAAGCGCGAACCACAAGCCATAAGGCCAATTTAAAAGACGATTATCAAGAGCTTAAAACCCTTGTAGAAGATCGGAAACGGGAAGATCTTTTGCGCGACTGGATAGCCAAAAAACAGAAAACAACCTACGTTCGGGTGTCCGAAGGTTGGCGAAATTGTGATTTTCAATATTCGGGTTGGGTACGCTAATGAACGGCTATGTGAAGCAGGCGGTATGTATCATCCTGTCCTTCTTTTTTACAGGCCGTGCCATCGCACAGCAACAGGGTGAGCAGGTTCCGGAACCCACAAAAGTGTATTTGGAACATGCCGACCTGCAGACGTACGACAAAGCCATTGATACCGACCGGCAAGTGCTGACCGGCAACGTGGTTTTCCGGCATGACAGTTCGTACATGTATTGCGACAGCGCCTATTTCTTTGAACAGAGCAGTTCGCTGGAGGCCTTCGGCGCCGTAAGGATGGAACAGGGCGACACGCTGTTTGTTTACGGCAATTATTTGTTTTACGACGGGATGACGGAACTGGCGCGGGTGCGCGAAAACGTCCGTATGGAAAGCGTCCAGCCCGACAGTTCGATCGTGACGCTGTTCACCGACAGCCTGAACTATGACCGCGCGGCGAACATCGGCTACTATTTTGAGGGCGGCCTGATTGTGGACGCGGAAAACGAACTGTCGTCCATCTACGGGCAGTATTCGCCCGGCACGAAACAGGCCATCTTTAATGACAGCGTCCGGCTTGTCAATCCGAATTTCGTACTGACCTCCGACACGCTGCACTATAACACCGAAACAAAAATCGCAACCATCCTGGGGCCATCCGTCATCGTGTCGGACAGCGGCACCGTTTACAGCTCCAGGGGATGGTATAATACGGAGAATAACACCTCCCTCCTGTTAGACCGTTCCCTTATCGTGTCGGGCGACAGGGTGCTGACAGGCGACAGCATCACCTACGACCGAAATACCGGCGTGGGCGAAGCGTTTGGTAATATCCAGATGCAGGACACCGCCCATAAAACTACCCTCGAAGGCGCGTATGGCTTTTACAACGAACAAACCGACTACGCCTTCGCTACCGACAGCGCCCGGTGCATGGAATATTCACAGCAGGACACGCTCTATATCCATGCCGATACGTTTGAAATGATTACCGTGGATTCTGCCATGCGCCACCTCAAGGCTTACCACCATGTCCGTTTTTACAGGATTGACATTCAGGGCGTGTGCGATTCCATGCTGTACAATACGAAAGATTCCGTGCTGAACATGTACGGCGACCCGGTTTTGTGGAACGAAACCTACCAGCTTTCCGGCGACACGATCCGTATCTATATGAAAGATGGCGGGGTGGACTATGTGCACGTCATCCGGTCGGCGTTTGCCATCGAACAGTTGGACACGGCGCATTACAACCAGTTGAAAGGTTCCAACCTGAAAGCGACTTTTGAAGGGAAGGCGGTGCGGACTATCTATATTGACGGCAGCGCGGAAACCATCTATTATCCGCTTGAGAACGACGGGACGATGGTAGGCCTGAACGAAACGAAGAGCAGTTACCTGACCATGTGGTTTCACGACAACAAGATGGAGAAACTGCTGATCTGGCCGAAGCCACAGGGCACGCTGACGCCGCTGGCCGATATTCAGCCCGGACAGACGCGGTTGGCCGATTTTCACTGGTATGATTATATCCGGCCATTGGATAAAGACGATATTTTCCGCACCACGACACGCAAAGCGGAAGACGTCGTCCCCAAAAAAAGCAGTAAATTTCAATAAACTATATGAAGTAGAAACGTTATGAAATTATTTTCTTTTTATAGTGTGCGTAAACCCCGCCAGTTTGAACATAAGCCTATCTACTGGGATCCGCGGAAAGAAGCGCTGGAAGACCGTATCCGGCGGGTGAAAAGGGAGATGGGAGAAGAAGAAGCCCCGGAAGACTATAAACCGTCCATTAAAGGGACGTTTGTGGAAGGGACTTCCCATCTGAAAAAGAGTTTGGAAAGGGGTGACGACATCCGCAACAGGGTGTATAAAAACATGCGCCTGTTGCTTATTTTGGCTGTCCTGGGCGTCCTTTTCTGGTATTTATTCCTGAAATCATGAGCGATATCATCCATCTGCTGCCCGACCATATCGCCAACCAGATTGCGGCAGGCGAAGTGATTCAGCGTCCGGCTTCCGTAGTGAAGGAACTGATGGAAAATTCGCTCGACGCCGGAGCAGGTAGCGTGTTTGTACATATCAAGGATGCCGGCCGCACCTTGGTGCAGGTCATTGACGACGGGAAGGGCATGTCGGAAACCGACGCGCGGATGGCTTTTGAACGCCATGCCACTTCCAAAATTACAGCCGTCGAAGACCTTTCGTCCCTTCGGACAATGGGTTTCCGGGGCGAAGCCTTAGCTTCCATCGCAGCCGTGGCGCAGGTGGAACTGCGCACCAAACTGCGGGGATCGGAAGTGGGGACGAAACTGTCCATTTCAGGTTCAGACCTGGAATATATTGAGCCGGATGCCTGCAACGAAGGCGCTGTGTTTTCCGTCAAAAACCTGTTTTTTAATGTGCCGGCGCGTCGCAAATTCCTTAAATCCAACGAAACGGAGTTCCGTAATATCCTGACCGAGTTTGAGCGCGTGGCCTTAGTCAATCCGCATATTATGTTCGTTCTTCGCCATAACGATACGGAGATACTGAATTTGCCGGCATCCACCCTCCGGCAGCGGATCGTTAATGTGTTCGGCAAGAAACTCAACCAGCGGCTGTTGCCGGTTACAACCTCCACCGCCTTAATCAATCTGGAAGGATTTATCGGGCGACCGGACGCTACAAGGCGGAAAGGCGCGCTGAACTATTTTTTTGTAAACGGGCGGTATATCCGGCATCCCTATTTCCATCGCGCCGTCATGCAGGTTTACGAACCGCTGGCGCCGCCCGGCGAAACGCCGGACTACTTTATCTATATGACGCTGGATCCTTCGATGATTGATGTGAATATCCATCCGACCAAAACGGAAGTGAAGTTTGAAAATGAACCGTCCATCTGGCATATCCTTTCGTCGGTGGTCAGGGAAACGCTGGGCAAGTCGGACGCCGTCCCGATGATTGATTTCAATACGGAAGGCGCGATTGATATTCCCGTTTACCGTCCCGCCGGTGACCAGCGTCCGCCCGAAGTGCGGCACAATCCTGCATACAATCCCTTCCATGCCGCTTCGCAACGTGCGTCGTCGCGCCCTGCTGCGGCGCCGCAGGACTGGGAGAAGCTGTACAGGGGTTTTGAAAACGCCCGTGACCTGCCGCCCGACGGATTAACGCCCCCCGAAGCGGAGGCGACGCCGGACGAAACAGCCCGCGACCTGTTCCAGCATCTCTCGAACTCGTGCTTCCAGTACAAAAACCAGTATATCATCACGCCGCTAAAGTCGGGATTAGTGCTGATTGATCAGCACCGCGCACATGTCCGTATCCTTTATGATCAATATCTTTCCAATGTAAAACATCAAAGGAACGTTTCGCAAAAGATGCTGTTTCCCGAAATCATCGAATTTACGGCGTCGGAAGCGGCCATGATAGCCGAACTGTCGGACGGATTGCAGGGATTGGGATTCGATTTGAACCCGCTGGGCAACAACTCCTATTCCATCAGCGGACTGCCGGCGGGCGTAGAAGAATGTAATCCGGTGGAACTCCTGCGGGGATTGGTATGCGATGCGATGGAAACGGGCGTCGGACTGGGCGACAGCCTTTCGGAATCGTTAGCCCTATCGCTGGCGCGCACGGCCGCTATCCGTTCGGGCAAAGCGCTGTCCGTCGAAGAAATGGAATCGGTCGTTGCGGCTTTGTTCGCCTCCGAATCCAACCGGATCACGCCCGACGGGAAAATTATCCTCTCCGTGCTGACGGACGAAGAACTGGCGAAACGCTTTAAAGGATAACAAAACATATCCAATCTTAATCCACACAAAAAAAATCTTATAAAAAAATCCTTTTTTATTGACGCACCCTCCTCCCCTCTCCTGTGGAGAGGGGCCAGGGGTGAGGTGGCCTTCCCCCCCTCTCCTGTGGAGAGGGGCCGGGGGTGAGGTGGACAACAAAGAAGGCCACCCCCTTTCAGGGGGCAGCCTTCTCCACATTCATTTTATAATTATAAATTATGAAATTATTCTACCGCAACTTTCGTAGCTTTGCCATCGAGCGTTACGATGTAGAAGCCCGACGGAAGCGCTGTTGCGCTCGTTTCGCCGGCTGCTACG
>JAISUI010000097.1 GCA_031272155.1 Tannerella sp.
GCTATGCCGACAAGCCGTCGGCCGAGACGGAAGAGTTCCTCGCGGCGTTCCGCGAAGGCAAGCGGCGGGCGAAGAAGTACGGTCGCGAGCTGAGCTATTCGGGTGCAAGGCTGGGGACGTTGACGAACCACTTCTGCGCCGTGTCGCAGGATTCGTTCGCGTTGCTGCCCGACGGCACCGTCTCGTCGTGCTTTGAAGCCTGCACGAAAGATTCACCCTTCGGTCACATCTTTTTCTACGGACAGCCCGACGGCAAGGGCGGCTATCGCTACGACGCCGACCGCCTCGACCTGCTCCGACGACAGGCCGTGCAGTATCGCGAGCATTGCAGAGAATGTTTTGCCAAATGGACCTGCGCGGGCGATTGCTTCCACAAGACGCTTGTCCTCAACGGCGGCTCGACCGAGTTTCATGGCTCCGGCCGCTGCCATATCAACCGCGAGCTGACCAAAGACCAGATTCTGGAAAAGATCCGTGAAGCCGGCGGCCTCTGCTGGCACGAACTGCCCGACCACTTGCGCGAAGAAGCATACAAGGCGCTGAGGGAGAAAGAGGGTGGACAGGAGACGGAAGACGGAGGACAAAATACAGAGGACGAAAGACAAAAGACAGAAGACAAAGGACAGAGGACAAAAGACGGGAGACAAAAGACAGAAGTAAAACTGTAAAAAAATTACGTATATGAACAGATATAGAACAAAATTTAAACATAAAGCAGCCGCCGAGCCGCTCACGTGTGGGGGTCGGCAATAAAGATGAATATGAAATGTCTATTTGGTCACGACTGGAAGGCGGGTTGTCAATGTGTGCGCTGCGGCGCGACAAGGGACAAAGCCCATGCGTGGCAACCGGTCTCCGGCCGGTGCGAGGAACAGTGCGCCGTTTGCGGCAAAACGAAGGCAGGGCACCGATGGAAGCATTTCCGGTGCGAAGTCTGCGGAACCAAAATGCCCAAACCCGTCCTTCATTCGTTTGGGACGGAAGTGAAAGGCAAATACAGCTATGAATATTACGCGGCATCGTCGGCGGAAGAGGCGAAACTGTATCTGTCGCACAGGGAAGTTACGCAGCCGATGTATTACATTCAGGTGGAAACGCCCGAAGGTATCTGGGGGCTTGATAAGGAAGGTTTGTATTTAGTCGAACTGTTGCCGTTTCAAACCAACCTGTCGCTTGCGCAATGCGAGGGAAAATTGAGGGCGCATTCAGAGGGCTACACTTTGGGTATGCAGTCGGCCGTTGTGGGACAAGCGGACAATTTTGTCTGCGAAATCACTTGCGGCTCCTGCGGCTTTCAGTGGAAAGACGGCGTGCGTTTCAGGAAAAAAACCGTCGTCAAATGTCCTGCATGCAAGAAATACAATTGTGTGGATACATCGGAAGTTATGGATTTCACGGAATTTGAAGGAGGACATACTTTGTTACAGGTAAAATCGGAAATTTAATCAATATTTTTTAATTTAAAGCAGCAGCCGAGCCGCTCACGTGTGGGGGTCGGCAAGAAAGATGGATTT
The DNA here is from genome assembly GCA_031272155.1 of Tannerella sp. Classification (GTDB taxonomy): domain Bacteria; phylum Bacteroidota; class Bacteroidia; order Bacteroidales; family Tannerellaceae; genus Tannerella. The sequence goes on from JAISUI010000097.1 coordinate 1,515, forward strand.
TTCAATTTTGTATGTGCGCTTCGACATCGGAGCGATAGAAGAGAAGTTTGACACGGGCGCTTATGGCAGCGCGTGTTACGAGGTAGTATTCCGCAATGTTGCGGCCGACGTTTTGCACGGCTGCCAGGTATTTATGGGCGATTCGAGCGCCACATTGCATGGAAGTGAGAATGTCTGCATCATTGGACTTATGTCGTTCGACAAGTCTAAATTGCAGGCGATAAGCGATCAGTTGAATCAAAGCAGTGAATTTGCGTCGGTCGCCGCCGACCGTCCTTTGGAGTTTTCGAGCGTCGGACGCGAACCGCTTGTGCAGGACGGTGTCTTTACGATAGGTGGCGGTCAGCTGACCGGTTGGGCGGCGTTAGCCTATAAATCGTCGCAAACCCAACCGGCCGCCGCAGCAGAACCGACAGTTGCGCCACCACCGACAGTTGCGCCACCACCGCCGGTTGCACCACCACCGCCGCCGGCTACTGCTCAGGTGTCGGCAACTGCCGCAGGTCCGGTAGCCGCCCCTCTGCAGGTGCCGAAAGAACGGCACGGCTGTTTGACGGCCTGGCTGGTTATGATGCTGATAGGGGGCGGACTGGTTATGCTGCTCGCAGCAATTGCCGATGTACCTGATGAAAACAAGATCGTACCTGTCTTTAGCGGAATTTTGCAGATTATTGCGGTAGCGCTTATCTGGAACTGGAAACAGGTGGGATTCTGGATGTGTGTTGGATTGGTCGGCCTGGGGTTTATTATAGGCATATTCAGCGGGGATTTTCTATCGGCGTTCCAGGGTTTTATACCGCTCATGATTTTGTGGCGCGTTTTGCAGCATTTCAAGGTTAACGACGTTTCGGGATGGGAACATCTGATGGGAAAACAGGTCGCATCAGGGGACAATATGTCCCTTAATCAAAGGGATCGCCTGAAGGCCAAGGCCGGAAGCGCCGTCGAAAACATCACCGACCAGGCGACGCTAATTGACAAGGCGAAAAACGATCCGGATGAATTTGTCCGCGCAGCAGCCGGCAGGAAGGTGACGGATCAGTCCGCACTGATTGATATCCTGAAAACGGATAGCAGTTTTTATGTCTGCGAAGCCGTTCTTGAAAACATTACCGACCCGACGGCGCTTGCCGAGGCTGCCAAAACACATTTGTTGCCGGGCATCCGCAAGTTGGCGGAGAATAAAATAAAGAAATGAATATAAATTTAAAGAAAGAAAGGAAAAAAGAAATGAGTTTGAAATGTTTATTTGGTCACAACTGGAATGACAGTTGTAAATGTGTGCGATGTGGCGCCACACGGGATGGCTACCACTCGTTTGAGCCTGCAGGCGACAGGTGTGTGACAATCTGTAAAATCTGCGGCCAGGAGAAACCCTTTCATAGCTGGAAGGGGTGCAAGTGCGAACGCTGCGGCGCAACGCGGGACGAGGATCACCAGTTTGAGCCTGCGACCGACCGGTGCGTAACGGTTTGTAAGATTTGCGGCAAGGAAAAGAACCTTGATCATCGCTGGAAAGGATGCAAGTGTGAGCGCTGCGGCGCAACGCGGAATGAGGCGCATCAGTATAATAAGGAGAATGTTTGCACTGTTTGCGGGAAGAAAAAAGGTTTTGTGGTGGGTGAGTATTATACGAAACCGGATATAAACACCCTGCTTCTGGCGCTTGGTATGGTGAAGCTATTGGCTAAAGACACGGCAAACCTGTATCCATCCATCCTGGAACTTGAAAAGATTATGGAAGAAGTTAAACGCGAACAGGACGCATCCAGGACACCGCAAATAGAGATGGATACATCCAAACTGTTTACCCTGGTAGCCATGATGGGGTTATACAGGGAAGTTATTCCGAAATTCTTGTCGGATGAAAACGACAAGGAAAAATGTGTCCGGCTGGTATTAGATGCTACTTCCATCACCTACATGACCATGTGTTATATGCATCACTTGGATAATTCGGGGAAAGAAGTTGATTATCCTTCGCTGTCAAATTCCGAAAAGTATTTGCTGTTGAAAGTTTTTGATATGCTGAGCATACCGGAGGCCGTTTGCAAATACAGGGAATACCTTGAAAGAGTGAAAAAAATAGCTGCTGAAAGTCCGAAAACAATCAAAGAGGCCGATCTGTTCATGATACGGTCGTGTATTGATTTCGCTCTCGAAAGTTATTTTCGCCATGCTCTTTCCGGTGTCGGTGAATTAGGTGAATTATTTGAATTGAAGAAAAAGTTTGAGTGAGAAAAGATAAAATTCTTATCTTTGTCGCCGATGACAGATAAGAAAATTGTTTTTTCGCAATTGCAGGATCATCTGGAAAGTCTCAGGGAGTGGTTAGTGGCCTATGAGACTTTCCAGGATGATGTGCTGTATGTGGAGTTCGACCGTTCCCGGTTCAGGACGACGGATTCAAAGGAGAATATTCCGGCGCCTTCGCGTTTCGATGCGTTGATGTTTTTGGGAGTGCTGGGAGGCGATGTGCAGGTATCGGTTGATTACGTCACGCATCGTGTGCCTGCGAATGGCATCCTGTGGATCATGCCTGCCTATATTTCGCAGGTGACAAACCTGAGTCCCGATTTCAGGTGCTGGATATTGTTGCTTTCCGGATCGTTTGTCAATGACCTGTTTCATTCGACGGCCAATATCAACATTGTGTCCTTCATGCGACTGAAGAAGCATCCGTTCAGTGTCTTTTCGCCGGACGAGTATCGGCTGTTGAACCGGAGTTTGCAGGCAGTGCGCGATCGCATCCTGCAGCAAACTCATATTTTCCAGAAAGAAGTGTTGATTCATACCGTGAGGAATTTCCTGTTGGATATGGGGAACTTTTTCATGGTAAAGAACGAGAATCTGTTTTCGCCCGTACTGACGCGCAAGGAAGAGGTGACGGAAAGTTTCCTGAAACTGCTGTCCACTCATTGCAAGGATCAGCACGAGGTGTCGTTCTATGCCGAAAAGTTGTGCATTACGCCCCAATACCTGTCGCTGTCGCTGAAGCAGCAAACCGGCCGCTCGGCCAGTCAATGGATACAGGATGCACTGATGGTGGAAGCTAAGGGGATGTTGAAATCGCATCGGTTCAGTGTGCAGGAAGTAGCGGATATGTTAAACTTCCCCGACCAGTCCACGTTCGGGAAGTTCTTTAAGAAACATGCAGGCCTGTCGCCGGTAGCCTTCAAGAAGTTGTGAATTGCACATAAACAAAATAACTGAACGACCGAATGGCAGAATCTATGGATCCGGCTATTCAATTATTCAGTTATTTTCAGCGCTTCCGGCAAATTTTTTATGCCGGATGGATTGCTTCCGACGGACAAGCATCGGCACATGTCCCACATTCAGTGCATATTTCCGGGTCAATATGATAGATATCGCCTTCGGAAATTGCTTCTACCGGACATTCGTCAATGCAAGTACCACATGCAATACAGTCATCACTAATTACATAAGCCATTTTTTTATTCGATTAAAATTAAACACGCTGCAAAAGTAAACTTTTTCTTGTCGCCAATGAAATTTATCCGGACTTTTTTTCATTCTTACAATAACTTTTTTATTCTTCCGTTATTATATGAAAACAAAAACGGCATGGCGTTGAAGCGATTAATTATATTCACAAGCCTGTTATGCAGCATGGCAATATCCGGTTGGGCGCAGAAAGAGAAGCCTAAAAACCAGCCGTATGCAGATATGAAATGGTATCATTTGGGATTCCATCTCGGAATGCATACGCAGGATTTGATATTGACGCATACGGGCGCGGTCACGCCCGACGGCGAGGTGTGGTTTGCCGAAATACCGTCCTATAATCCCGGATTTACAGTCGGGGTGCTGGGCGACCTGTACCTGAATCCCTACCTCAACCTGCGACTGACGCCAACCATTCACCTTGGCGATAAAGACTTTGTGTTTATAGAGCAAACTACGAAGCAGAAATTCCGCACAAACGTGCGTTCCAATTACCTGTCTATTCCGTTAGACCTCAAGTATTCGGCCGTCAGGTTGAACAACTATCGCCCCTATTTGCTGGGAGGAGTCTATACGGCATTCGACATCGGGCGAAAAAAAGGCACGCCGGTTTACCAGAAAAACCTGGATTACGGGCTGGAAGTCGGACTGGGATGTAATATCTATCTGCCTTATTTTAAATTATGTCCGGAAATAAAGTTCTGTTTCGGGCTGGCCGACCTGCTGGAAAAAGACCGGAGCGAACTGACCAGCGAAGCCGACAAAAAATATACACAAGCCCTCTCCCGCATGACATCCCGTATGATTGTCTTTACGTTTAATTTTGAATAAAAAACAAATCCTGTCGTCATTTCGACGGCGAACCGGAATCTTTTTTCAGGTGTTTATCAAACCATTTAAAAAATTCACGTTGCCAGACGATGGCATTCTGCGGGCTTAATATCCAGTGGTTTTCCGAAGGAAAAAGCAGGATGCGGCTTTCAATGCCCAACATTTGCGCAGTATTATAAGCGGCCATGCCCTGAGAGTAGGGCACGCGGAAATCCTGTTCCCCGTGCGTGATCATGATCGGCGTGTCCCAGTTGCGGACAAGCAGATGCGGCGAATGGGCGTAGGAGCTGAGCGCTACGGGATTTTCCTTTTCCCAGGGAGCGCCGCCTGCTTCCCATGTTTCAAAAAACATTTCTTCCGTAGTTGCATACATCATTTCCATATTAAAGATGCCGGCGTGCGCCAGGAAAGCCTTGAAACGGCCTTTGTGCGTGCCGGCGAGGTGGAATATGGAATAGCCGCCATAACTTGCCCCCGTGGCGCCCATCCGGTTTTCGTCAATCCATGGCTCCTTGCTGAGCGCGTCGGTTGCAGCCAGCAGGTCGGCTTCGTCCTGTGTGCCGTGGTTTTTCGAGATGGCGTCGCACCATTCCTGTCCCGAACCGGAGGTGCCTCGGCGCGCCGGCGCCACCACGACATAACCCTGCGATGCCATCAGCATATAGTTCCACCGGTAGCTGAATGACGGCCCCAGTACGCCCTGCGGCCCACCGGTACACATCAGCAGCATCGGATATTTTTTATTCCTGTCAAAGCCGGGCGGATAGATCACCCAGGTTACCATCTGCTTGCCGTCGGTCGTTGTGATAAAGCGCTTTTCAAAAGTCGGTTTCGCTAATTTGGCAAGGATATCTCTGTTTACGAAAGAGAGTTCTTCCTCTTTGCCGCTTTTCAGGTCCACGCGAAATATCTCGGCGGGACAGACGGATGTAGTCCGGACGGCGATCAGGGCGTCTTTGGCCATCTGCAGTCCATGGTAATCGTGGTCGCCATCGGTCAGGCGCGTGAAGGTTCCGTCCTTCAGGGTTAGCCTGTATATCTGGTGCGCTTCCTGAAAGGGTGCGGTCAGGTAAACGGTTTTCCCGTCTGTCGCCCACGCAAGCGACTCGGGGGAAGCGTCTAACTGTACGGAATAATCGCGAAACTTCCCGTCCGGCCAGTCCATAATCAGGATACGTTCCTTGTCGGCTTCAAAGCCGGCGCGTTCCATGCTAAGCCACAGCAGCTTGGATCCGTCGGGTGAAAAGACAGGCAAGCGGTCATAGCCGTACATTCCGGGCGTCAGGAGGCGCGTCTGTTTCGTCGTCAGGTCATAATGATAAAGGTTGGAATTAGTCTGGAAGGCGTATTCCTTTCCCTTAAGTTTCTTGCAAGTATAGACGAGCGATTGCCCGTCGGGATGCCATGCGACCTCTTCCATGCCGCCAAATGGCTTGGTGGGCGTGTCGTAAGGTTCGTTCGGCATCAGGTCTTCTACTTTGTCAATCGTCTGCGTTTCGTTGAACGAGCCGATGTACAGGTGACTGTAGTTTCCGTCTGCCCACGTATCCCAGTGGCGATACATCAGGTCGTTGTAGGCGAATGCTTCTGATTTGTCAAGATCGCTGTAAATATCAACCGATTTGAACGATTCTACTTTTGTGTTGATGGCAAATAGCGCTTTGTCGCCGGCGGGGGAGAGGACATATCCCTCGATGGGCTGGCTGATGGATGATAATTGTGTTTCTTTTCCGTCGTCAGGCCGGATGCTCCACAGCGCGCCGTCGCGCAGGAAGCAGATGCGTTGCCCGTCGGGATGCCATGCCAGCAGGTTTTCTTTCGCCTGCGTCCATGTCAGTTGTTTTTTGCCGGCGCCATTGGTATCCATTACATAAATCTCCGCATTTCCCTTGTTTTCGGCGATGCTGTAATAAGTCACAGTAAAGGCGATCCGTTTGCCGTCCGGCGAAATACATACATTCCCGATTCGTCCGAATGCCCATAATACTTCCGGAGTCATCACGCCATTTTCAATCTTCACATCGGGCGCCCCGATGATATTCGCCTGTTTTTGTTCCTGCGCGTCGGCAGCGCCCGTTATTAATGCTGTCATCATCAAAATCAAAATAAATTTAGTTCTCATAAGTTCGCTCCTCCATGTTTTATTCATACATTCCTTCCCGCGAAATCAAATGGTCAAGATTGGCTACGCCAAGCCCGACAATTGCCATGACGGTAGCGGCATGTTCCTGATATTCGGGGATGCTTTTCGTATAAAGGTCGCGCTCGGTATGCCATATTTCCCTGTAGTTGAAGTTATATCCTTTAACGTCTTTCTCTTCAAGCGTAACGGTCGGTATGCCTTTTACGGCAAATACCGTGGCGTCTGTCCCGCCCAGCCGCACAGGACGGGGACGCACTCCGATTTCTTTTACTTCAAAGGGAATATCCGGCCGGATGGCCTTGATCGGCTCGCAGATACGGACAAAATCTTCGCAGGCGGCCTTATGCACGCTGACTCCGACGGGAGGGAGCGGCCCACCGTCGCGGTTGAACACATTGGATATGCGATCCCACAGGCTTTGGTGCGACGCCGCCCACGCCTGTGCACCCAACAATCCAAATTCCTCGCCGGCAAAGGCAATGAAGAGCATCGTGCGTTTCGGTTTGGCGCCCGACTTGGCTACAAGCCGCGCGGCTTCAATCACCGACGTCACGCCCGCGCCGCAGTCTATGCCGCCCGTAGCCGCATCGAACGAATCCAAGTGGCCGCTCAATATCACGTATTCATCAGGATATTCGCTCCCTTCGATTTTGCCGACTACGCTGTAATATTTGACCGGCCCTATCTTGAAGTGGTTACGTATGTCAAATTCCAGTTCAAACGCGCGGCGTTCCTTCGCCATCTGTTCAATGATCTTATATTGGTGCTCGTCAAGTTTGATATCGGGCACGGTTGGCAGGCGATCGAACGTCATTGTCGAGTCATTGACCAAACTGCGGTTGTAGAGGGCGACTAACGGGACGGGCGCCGACTGGATAATACCCAGGATGCCGGCTTCGCACATTTCTTTATAGAACAGCGCCGGTTCTTCCTTTATGGATTCGAGGACGTCCGTTTTGTTATTTGTGCCTGTTATTTTCTTGCCTTTTTGATCCTTTTCGTCTATCTTACGGCGGATGATGAGATCATTCCGCTGTTTGGCAGAATCATTTTCCGCAAGGATGGCCGCTCTCATGGAATCGCCTGCGGCCGATGCATCAATCGCCCATCCGTTGCTTTTGCCGCCGATAAGCACCCAGGCGCCTTTGAGGGCGCCTTTCATCTGCTCAAACTCTTCCCGTGTTTTTGGCTCAAGCAGCACATGTCCACGTTGAAGCCCCTTCGTACCCGAAGTATAGGAAGGCGTCACAAAATGCAGTTGCATGGCCTGTTCGCCGCCCAACATGCGACCGAACCAGGGTCCCCGATTGAAGCCCACTGGCAGGCTGCCGGCCTCGTCCAACTCCACTTCCAGCCCCCAATCCCTGAACGTGGCCGCCAGCCAGTCCACCGCATTGTCGTATGCATCCGAACCGACCGGCCTGCCGCCAAAACGATTGGTAAGCACATCCAAATGCTTCATTACCTGATTGTCGTCCTTACCCAGCGCAATGATCCGGCTGACCGCATCGTCCTGCGCCGCAACGGTTGCCGCAAACGCGCAACCCCATATCCATAAAAACCATTTTATCTTTTTCATATTTTTATTCCTCCGGAATTTCACGCTGCAAATTAACGCATAAAATTTTTGTTTTCAAAAAAACATCACGTTTTCTGCACGTTGCACGGCCTTTTTTTGTTTTTTTTCCGTATCTGTCCTTTTTTTGGTTGTATATCCCGAATAAATGCTTATTTTTGCCGCTGAAAAAGATGAAATAGAAGTATTGATGTCTGAAATTGAAAAGAATAAATTGCATTTCTTTAGCCTGGCAAGCGGCAGTAGCGGAAACTGTTACTATCTGGGTACGCCTGCGTATGGAATTTTGATAGACGCCGGGATAGGCATCCGCGTCATAAAAAAAGCGCTGAAGGATAAGGGAATTGATTTTCATAAAATCATTGCCGTATTGGTCACCCACGACCATGCCGATCATATCAAAACGGTCGGATGTCTGGGCGAGAAACATAACATCCCTGTTTACAGTACCGAACGGGTGCACGACGGGATTGACCGCAGCCGTTATGTGGACGAAACGCTCTACCTCTCCCGTCGCGTAATTGAAAAAGGCGTGCCGTTCACGATAGGCGATTTTGAAATCGAAGCGTTTGAGGTGCCGCACGACAGCAGCGAAAATGTGGGATACCTTATCACCTGTGGCGAGCAGCGTTTCGTGATTGCAACGGACGTTGGCCATATCACCGACGTCATAAGCCGCCATCTCTGTATGGCCAATCATATCATTCTCGAAGCCAATTATGATACGGAAATGCTTATGGGCGGCAGTTATCCCGATTTCCTCAAAGAGCGCGTCAGCAGCCCGACCGGTCACCTGAGTAACCGCGAAACCGCCGAATTTCTTGCCACTCACTATACGCCCCGGATGCGTAACATCTGGCTCTGCCACCTGAGCCGCGAAAACAATCACCCCGAACTGGCCTGCAAAACGGTTACCATCCGTATGTCGCAGGAAGGCATCCGCGTAGGGAAAGACGTGATGCTCTATGTGCTCAAGCGAACAATGCCGTCGGAAATATTTATCTTAGAATGAAAAAATCATTTTATTTTGCTCAAACATGAAGTAATTAAAAAATTAGTCGTACCTTAGAGGCCGAAAAAATGCCTTTTACCAATTCAATAATATGGGCAATAACATGGAAATATTATATATAAATAAATAAAAACCAATATGAATAGAAACAGATTGAAAGGAACATGGCCTAAGATAGGCATACGTCCGACTATTGACGGACGAATGGGCGGCGTTCGCGAGTCGCTCGAAACACAGACGATGAACATGGCTAAGAGCGTTGTAGC
>JAISUI010000101.1 GCA_031272155.1 Tannerella sp.
AAAATTTGTACCTTTGCGGTCGAAAAAGGTACAAAAACAGAGGCAAATTCAAGGCGTTTGAGGCAGCACATCGGACATAAACAGATGATTATCAATAAAATAATTTTTCTGCTATCAGAGTGCAACTTCCAGTAAAACAAGGATTAAGACTGTTTGTACTTTGGTTATTCCATTCAGAAACGATATATCAGAGTGCAACTTCCAGTAAAACAAGGATTAAGACTTTCCCAATCTTGCAGTTCCCACCCTCTATAAATAACAATCAGAGTGCAACTTCCAGTAAAACAAGGATTAAGACCCTGAATAACACGAAGCGCAATTCCCCCGTTCGGGGATCAGAGTGCAACTTCCAGTAAAACAAGGATTAAGACATCGGTCGCGGTTTGCGCCTTTAGAGACGCCAATAAATATCAGAGTGCAACTTCCAGTAAAACAAGGATTAAGACTCCTGCCCAACGATTTCGACCGGCTTATCGCTGCCGGTATCAGAGTGCAACTTCCAGTAAAACAAGGATTAAGACTTTTCCCAATCAACCAATTCCCAACTGCGATAAAGTATCAGAGTGCAACTTCCAGTAAAACAAGGATTAAGACATACTTCCTGTGTAGTGGAAGTTAGGGAATCCTTCCAATCAGAGTGCAACTTCCAGTAAAACAAGGATTAAGACTTGGGGGTTGTAGCAGCAAACGCCACCTCTTCACTTTATCAGAGTGCAACTTCCAGTAAAACAAGGATTAAGACAGGACGAAACGCAGGGCACCGGTCTTAGGATGCCTTGATCAGAGTGCAACTTCCAGTAAAACAAGGATTAAGACTTTGCCGTTGTACCGGCAAAAGCTATTTCGCTGCTTTATCAGAGTGCAACTTCCAGTAAAACAAGGATTAAGACGCCGTTTATTTCAACGGGTTTTTCCGAACCCGTCAATAATCAGAGTGCAACTTCCAGTAAAACAAGGATTAAGACATCAAAATTTTCCATTTATACTAATGTTTTTAACAATCAGAGTGCAACTTCCAGTAAAACAAGGATTAAGACAACCACTCTTTTGTGGGAATACGATTTTCCCAACTTTATCAGAGTGCAACTTCCAGTAAAACAAGGATTAAGACGCAAAATAATCGCTTTGTAGATAAATTTTTTCATTTATCAGAGTGCAACTTCCAGTAAAACAAGGATTAAGACTACCATACGCTTTGTGTGCTGCTACCTTGCTGCAAATCAGAGTGCAACTTCCAGTAAAACAAGGATTAAGACCCCCCCGTTCGTGGGTGCCTTGTCTGTGTCGCACTTATTATCAGAGTGCAACTTCCAGTAAAACAAGGATTAAGACATTTTCATTTTCCGGTAATTCATCAAAACCCGCGTTATCAGAGTGCAACTTCCAGTAAAACAAGGATTAAGACTTCAACGGGTTTTTCCGAACCCGTCAATAAAATACCATCAGAGTGCAACTTCCAGTAAAACAAGGATTAAGACGTTTTTAACAACGCCAATAAACGTTTTAAATCTGATTATCCGAGTGCAACTTCCAGTAAAACAAGGATTAAGACAAGCGCGTGGTTTATTAACCACTCTTTTGTAGGAATCAGAGTGCAACTTCCAGTAAAACAAGGATTAAGACATTAATGCCCTTTGCCGTTACGCCGGCAAAGGCAATGTATCAGAGTGCAACTTCCAGTAAAACAAGGATTAAGACTTTGTAGCGCACGTTCAAAGCCTGAAGAAATGGCAATCAGAGTGCAACTTCCAGTAAAACAAGGATTAAGACTACGCGCGTCTGACGTTGCGGCCTGCGTCCTTAGGGATCAGAGTGCAACTTCCAGTAAAACAAGGATTAAGACAATGAACGCCTGCGTATCGAATGGGAATGGGGCGACCACCACGATTTCAAAAAAGAAGAATTGCTGGCGCTCAAAAAACATCATGAAGAAGAATTGAAGTGGATTAACGAACTGCTGGTAGATATTGAGAAAGGAGAATAGATGATTTTAATTTACGAAGGGGACAAAAAGCATCTTTCAGTGTGAATGAAAGAAATCTTTCATTGCAAATGGACGAAATCTTTAAACTGCAATGAAAAAAGTCGTATCGTTTTATACCGTCATTTTAGGCGGATTTACGGTCAATCATACCGTCATTTTAGGTAGAAAAATGGAAAATTATACCGTCATTTTGCGTTAATATAAAAAATCATATTGCTATCCGCTAAAACTCAAAAGCGCACAAATCACCCATCCGAAACGCTGATAAAATGGCATTCAGGATACATTAACTGATTAAACACCGGCTGTCTGGTTAAATTTATTAAATTAGTAATTTATAATCGTTTATAAAATTGTTTATAGCCAATCACGACTGCAAATATACGAATTTTATTTATATAAGCAACAAAATGACTTTTTTCTAATTTTTTTGTAAAGTGAGCAGTGTTGAGCATATATACAAAACCACGTCCCAAACGAAGATTTACACCGTTCGGAATTTGGACATCGCTGGAGGATTTGTGGTTACTAACTGTCAGTATGGTTTGTGAGTGTTTTTGTTACTTCGTCTTCGCTCAGGTTGACAATCAAGGCTATCTGACTGATGGATAGACCGCTTTGTTTGCAGTTCAGAATGATTTCTGCCACTTTTTTCTGTTCACCTCGCTTTTCGCCTATCTCAATACCTTCAGCTCTGCCGCGCACCTCCGCATCGTAAATTCTTGTTTTTTCGACATATACTGCATCCCAAAACGTTTCGTAGGCATAAAGTTCAGCTGTAGAAAATGCTGATTCACGGCACATCTGCAGGGCTTTGCTAATTTCGGGATTTTCTTCCAGTTCGGCGGGGATGTCGTGCTCGCCCTTGGTCTCATTCAGGAAACGGAGCCACAGGGCTGCCATTTTCTTTTCCGACATCGTATGAGGCGTAAACTTCGGCAACTCAACCAGCACAAACTCCATATCTTCAATCTTTTCCTTTGGATTGCTGCGGTTGATGATTTCGTAGAGATGGTAAAATTCGTCGGTCTCGTGGTCGAAAATATCATTTATCAGCGCAAGGGCATAGACGTTTTTGAGCATCGAATATTTGCCTGCTTCAAAATCCTGACGGGTGTATGCCTTCGATGCGTTGAAAACCATGCGCTTGACGAAACCTTCCGTCCAGTACATCTGCATCTCGACGAGGAACTGGCGGCCGGTGTTGTCGCGACAGCGGACGTCAACTATCGAATTGCGCTTCTGGATAGCGTCGGTCGGCACCATTTCGGTCGGGAGATAACTCAGTTCAACTATCTGCTGGTCAGGACGCAAAGGCATCAAGGCGTTGAGGAAACTCATCGCCAAATCCGGGTTTTCGCCGAAAATACGCTTGAAAACCAGGTCGCTTCGCGGGTCTAAATAGCGTGTCATAGTCACTTAAATTATTCTGCAAAGATACTAAAAGCATTTGAAACAGATCCTTTTTTTCTGGGGAAATTTATATGTTTATATAATTATCTGATTATAACGATATTAATATCGTTTATTTTTTTTGCTGTTCATCCAAAAAAAATTACGAACGACAGTTTTTTCTCAAAAAGGTGTGTTTATATTTTTTTCTTTTCTATATTTGCAAAAATATTACAACGAACATGAATCCGGAAGACAACCGTTTTTTGAAACTGATAGAACAAAGTATCATAACTCACTGGGAATTACCGGCATTGACCGATCACCAGGGAGATGCATTTTACTATAAAGATGTGGCGAAAGAGATCGTCCGCCTGCATCTTTATCTGGAAATTGCCGGTATCGGCAAGGGCGATAAGGTGGCATTGATAGGCCGCAACTCCTCGCGATGGGCAATTACTTTTTTTGGCGTCCTGTCGTATGGCGCTGTGGTTGTGCCTATTCTGCATGATTTCAAGGCAGACAATGTGCACCATATTGTCAATCATTCCGAATCGAAACTTTTATTGGCCGCATCCCAAAACAGGCAATACCTGAATGTGGAAGAAATGCCGGGAGTGAAGTTGTTTCTGGGGCTGAACGAATGGACCGTCTGGCATACGAACGACGAAAGCCTGTTGCAAATCAGCGAACAGGTCGAAAAACTCTTTCAGCAGCGTTATCCGGGCGATTTCAAGCAGGACTATATCCGTTTTCATAAAGAAGAACCTGAAGAACTTGCCGTGCTCAACTATACTTCGGGCACTACCGGCTTTTCCAAAGGCGTTATGATTCCATACAGGAGTTTATGGAGCAATACGCAATATGCAGCTGATCAACTGCCGTTTGTCCATTCGGGTGACAACTTTGTTTCCATGCTGCCGATGGCTCACATGTATGGGCTTGCGTTCGAGATTCTTAACGGGATTCATAAAGGCTGTCATATTCATTTCCTGCCTCGTATTCCCAATCCGAAGTCGGTCGTAGAGAGTTTCGCAGCGTTCCGGCCTACGCTGATTATTGCCGTGCCGCTGATTCTTGAGAAGATCGTGAAAAACAATATCTTCCCTGTGTTGCGCAAACCGCCGGTCAATATTCTGTACAAACTTCCCGGAGTGAAACAGTTGATCAAGAAAAAGATACTCAGTCAGTTGAATACAGCGTTCGGCAATAATTTTGAAGAATTAGTGATAGGCGGCGCTGCCATCAATAAAGAGATAGAGGCGTTTCTGAGGTCGTTAGGCTTCCGTTATACAGTCGGTTACGGAATGACGGAATGTGGCCCGTTGATTTCGTATGAACAATGGGATACGTACAAAGCGGAATCGGTTGGTCGCGTGGTGGACAGAATGGAAGTTGTGATTGATTCGTCCGACCCGGCCAATGAAGTAGGCGAAATCATTGTTCGCGGCATGAACAATATGCTTGGTTATTACAAAAATCCGGCGGCTACTGCCGAAATTATGTTGCCCGACGGCTGGATGCGCACCGGCGACCTGGGAACGATAGACAAGGACGGTTTCCTGTTTATTCGCGGGCGTTGTAAAACGATGATACTTAGTTCTAACGGACAAAACATTTATCCGGAAGAAATTGAATGTGTGCTGAACGATATGCCATACGTGATTGAATCGCTGCTCGTTACGCGCAAAGAAAAAATTGTGGCGCTCATTTATCCCGACTGGGAACTGGCCAAGAAAAATGAACTGTCGGACGAGGCTGTTCAGGCGCTTATGGATGAACACCTGAATGTGCTCAACCAGCGCATTCCTGCATACGCCAAGGTGACAGGCGCAGAATTGCAGCGCGAAGCGTTTGAAAAAACGCCCAAACTAAGCATCAAACGCTACCTCTATCAGCAGGAATAGGTCGGGATTATCCTTTGGCGACGAAAGCCGGTTTAGGCGTTTTCTTTCCGGTGGCGGCTGTTTTTCGTTCCAATTTCTTTTCCAGCAGATTGATTTCGTTTGCCTGATTCCGTATGGTGGTCAGGAGCGAATTTAATTCCTCATTCTCAATAGACGACGGGAATTGTGCATTCACCCGCAAGATAAAGTCGGAAAGTACATTCATATAATTATTGAATGCGTCATACGGATTATCATACGGACTGAACAGGTTGTAATGCTTTGTATTCATATAGTACAGGTGATCGCTGCTTTGCAGGTAAATCCAGTCCTGACGAATACGGCGGTCTTCGCATAGACGCACCCGTTCGCTGATTTCGATAAGTTTGCGATTAGCTTCCTGTTGCAACACATTGCCAAGCCACGAACTGCAATCCTTTTCTTCGTCCACCCACGACATGGGATAAGGAACGGAAATCACATCGGTAATCTTCTGCGACTTAAAGAGTTCGGAAGGCAATGAAAACGAAATACCGTTTTTTTCTGCATAATTCGGCAAGGCTTTGAAGAAATCAAAAATGCCTGTTTCAGCGCCGTGCATGGAACCTAATACTTCATAGTTCATAAAGAGGTTAATCACCTCTTCCGCAGGAGCGGTGGCAGCAATCCACGACATGTATTTGTCGGCGGTCAGCGGGTATTCGTTCCACGTATAATCAGAAAAACGGATAGACAGGTCTTCGCTGAAACGATCGTTTTTCAAAAGCAGTTTTAACTGTGGGCGAACAGCAGAAGCGTAAACGTAATTAGGGCTTTTCCAGCCAAGTATATGTTTGGCGCCCTCTGTAAGCATCCCGTTGAAGCCCATTTTGTAAACTAATTCGGCAATGTCGTCCGAATAGATGAGTTCCGTGTTGCGGAACACCTTTGGGCGGACGCCAAACAGGGAATGAATTTTCTCCTTGTGCATTTTTACCTGCAGGGCAAATTCTTCCGGATCGCCAAGCGACGCCAGCGAATGGGCGTAGGTTTCCGTCAGGAACTCCACGCTGTCGAGTTTGGCTAATTCCCTGAAGCTGTCGAGCGCTTCGGGCGAATAGATCTCCATCTGCTCCAGCGCTGTGCCTGAAATGGAAAATGCGACCTTGAATTTCCCTTCGCTTTTTTTGATCATCTCCAGTATCGTCTGGTTAGCAGGAATATAACACCTGTCGGCTATACGGCGGAATATTTCTTCATTCTGGAAATCATCAAGATAATAGTGATTATTGCCAATGTCGAAAAAACGGTACCTTCTCAATCGGAAAGGCTGGTGTATTTGAAAATAGAAACAAATCGTTTTCATATCTATCTGGTTTTTAATTTATTTTACTGTTCATATAAAATGCGGTCATAAATATGGCGCACTTTCTGACCGGCATATTCCCATTTGATATTGTTTACTTCTTTCAGCCCTTCTTCCTTGAGAAATGTATGCAGGGCGGGATAAGTAATCAATCCGTAGATGGCGTCGGCCAATGCTTCAATGTCCCAATAATCCACTTTAACGGCGTAGTCTAAGATTTCTGCGCACCCCGACTGTTTGGATATGATGGACGGAACGCCGCATTGCATGGCTTCCAATGGCGAAATCCCGAAAGGCTCCGATACGGAAGGCATGACATAGACGTCGCTTGCCTTGAATATTTCATATACTTGTTTTCCTTTCATAAATCCCGTGAAATGAAAGCGGTCAGAGATATTGCGCGATGCTGCCAGACGGATCATTTTGTTCATCATGTCGCCACTTCCGGCCATAACAAAACGCACATTATTGGCTTTTTGCAGCACTTTGGCAGCTGCTTCTACAAAATATTCCGGACCTTTCTGCATCGTGATACGTCCGAGAAAAGTTACAATTTTGTCTTTCACACCACGTTTGTCGGAGATGGACAGGATGTCATTACCGAGCGGTTCTACGGCATTATGCACGGTCGTCACCTTGGCCGGATTCTGGTGGTATTTTTCGATTACCGTTTGCCGCGTCAGGTTACTGACCGTAATGATATGGTCGGCATAATCCATACCGTTTTTTTCAATTTGATAGACTTCCGGATTTACGTTGCCTCGACTGCGGTCATAGTCCGTCGCATGGACGTGAATAACAAGCGGTTTGCCACTAACCATTTTCGTATGAATCCCTGCCGGATATGTAAGCCAGTCGTGGGCGTGGATGATGTCGTATGTTTCCGTGCGGGCAATCACGCCGGCCACAATAGAATAGTTATTGATTTCTTCCATCAGATTATCGGGGTAACGTCCTGAAAATTCAATACATCCAAGGTCGTTCACATGCCGGTAACTGAAATCGGCATAGATATGGTTGCGCAGTTCAAAATATTCCGACGGTTCCATATATTTGGATAAACGTTCGGAAACATATTCAAAATCAACATTTTTCCATACAACAGGCGTATTGCATACGCCGATGATTTTCAGGAAGCTCCTGTCCTCGTCGCCGTAAGGCTTAGGCATAACAAACGTGATGTCCATATCGTCCTGCATTGACATTCCCTTAATCAGGCCAAAACTTGCTGTGCCCAGCCCACCGAGTATATGTGGCGGAAACTCCCATCCGTACATTAACGCTTTCATACTCATATATTTTTTATTCGCTACGTTCGTAACGTCTCAGTTTATCAATAACATCCAGTATGGATGCAATATTCATTAAAAACGAAATCGCCCCGCGTCCTGTAAATGGCGGATTGCCGTCGAACACTTCGGATATCGTACCGATACAATGGTTTGATATTTCCTCTTCCAAACTGATCAGCATCCGTTCGGCAAACGAAACGCCGCTCCGTCCGAACAGATTCAGGTAAGCGGTCAAGTACATCCCTATCAGCCATGGCCATACCGCCCCCTGATGATAGGCCAGGTCGCGTTCATACTGCGGGCCGGTGCAAATCGGATGATACCCTTCGCTTTTCGGACTTAGCGAACGCAATCCCTTAGGCGTCAGCAACTCTTTCGTAATAACGTCCAATGCCGCCCGTTTCTGGATGCGCGACAGGGGAGAATAAGGACATGCGAGTGCAATAACCATGTTCGGGCGTACGCTCCAATCCTGATTTGCACCACCAACGTAATCAAACAAATATCCGTATTTATTTACAAATGTTGCAGGAAACGAATTGGCCAATTTCTCGATGAGCTGGTCAATCTTTTCCGAATGTTGGCCTTCGTTCTGTTCTTTGTAAAAACAGAGTGCATTGTACCATAACGCATTAAATTCCACGATATAGCCCGTGCGCGGCACAACCGGTTTGCCATTAATCATGGAATTCATCCACGTGACAGGTTTATTGCGTCCTTCGGAATAGAGCAGGCCATTGTCCGTCAGTACCAGGTTGGGGTGCTTTTGGGCGATGATGTAGCGGATGATCTCGCCCACTAATGCGCCGTACCGCTCTTTCGCTTCTGCCGTTCCCGCTTTGATGCTGTATTGCTGGATGCACCAAATTGCCCACAATAAAACATCCGGATCGCTAATTTCGTGAATGACTGCATCTTCTTTACCGTCCTCCATAAAGCGCCTGAGCGCTGGCATGGCCGATTCAATCAGTTGCTCAAAACGGTTTTTCTCGTTTATACATAGCGTGGCGCCCGGCATGGCCACAAACATATCGCGCGCGCGTACCTTAAACCATGGGTAACCGGCCAACAGGTACGTATCTTTCCCGTTCGGCTTATACAATAACTGATGCGCCGAATTTTTCAGACAGTTGTAGAAATCGGAACGCGGAGTACGCATTTTGATTTCTTCATCAAAGAAATCAGGCAGTTGCGACAAGTCTTTTCGTGGCATATCACCTCCACAAAACACAATTGTTTCGCCTTTTTTAATAGATAATTCAAAATATCCGGGCACAAACAAATCTTCCTTATACGGGTAGCCGCGTTCCTGTTCTTTGGGATATTCGATTCCGTGATACCAGTACGGTTCATAGACAAAAACAGGTTTCTTGTTGAATTGCATGTAGAGTTCGGGATAACCCGGATACATGCAAACTTTGATGCCGTTTGTCACCGTTTCGTACGACTGGTTGGCATTTCCGTTGACATGCGTCAATTCCTTTACGCTACGAAAAGCTAAGAAGGGACGAAACTGGAGCGTTGTTCTTGAGTGAGCGTCCAACAGCGTATATTTTATCAATATCTGGTTGTCGGTTGTGGAGAAAGTCTTTTCTTTTGACAGGACAACGCCGCCTACACGATAGACCGAACGGGGAACCGTTTCCATCGTATATTCGCGGATATATTTGTGCCCGTTCGGACTGAAAGCGCCGCCTTCGTACTTGTGAAGGCCGAGGTTAAAAGCTGCTCCATGCTGTATCACCGTTTCATCAAGTGATGACAACAGCACGTGATTTTCCTCGTCAAGCGCCGGAACGGGCATGACTAACAAGCCGTGATATTTTCTTGTATTGCAATCCACAATCGTCGTACACGAATAGGCTCCCTTCCGGTTGGTGCGGAGCACTTCGCGCGACAACGATTCTTCCAGATTTATCATCAACGTTTTATCGAATTTAAGGTAACTCATCGTTCCTCCTTTTTTATTCTATTAATACATGATTATCAACAATCAAATGTAAAGAGAAATTTTTACATGGCCAAATTTTTTTGTATATTTTTTTTAGACGAATGATGACGAATGTTGCTAATGTGCAATCTGTCAGGCAAAAAACAAAATCATTAATTGTGCTGTCAGTACCCTCAAGAACATGGTCAAAGGATAGACGGTAGCATAACCGACAGCCGGGGCATCGTTTCCGGCAGTAGCGTTGGAGTAGGCCAACGCCGGCGGGTCGGTAGTGCTGCCAGCCAGCAAACCCATCAACGTAAAATAATTTATCTTGTAGAAGACGCGGGCGATAACACCAATAATCAGCAACGGGACTACTGTGATGATAACCCCGTATCCTATCCATGCAAATCCGCCCTGATGGACAATGGTTTCTACAAATTTCCCGCCTGCACTGACGCCCACACATGCGAGAAAGATGGTGATTCCGATTTCACGCAACATTAGGTTGGCGCTCATTGTAGTGTAAGTCACCAATTTATACTTATATCCAAACCGACTGACTAATAACGCAACGATCAGTGGGCCGCCTGCCAATCCCAGTTTTATTGGCTGTGGGACGCCCGGAAAGGTGAACGGGATGCTACCCACCAAAATACCCAGCGCAATGCCGAGGAAAATGGAAACTAAGTTAGGCTCGTTCAGTCGCCGCATAGAATTGCCCAGTATTTTTTCCACATTTGCGATGGCGGCTTCAGTGCCCACCACATTCACGCGATCGCCAACTTGCAGGGTCAGGTGTTGAGTGGCCACCAGATCTACGCCGGCGCGGTTGATGCGTGTGATATTGATCCCGTACAGTTTACGCAGTTGCAGTTCGTCAAGGCGTTTTCCGTTCATGCTCGATTTGGTTACAATGATCCGCCTGTTAATAAACTGACTTTCGGAACGTATCCACTGTTTGCGTTCCATCGGGATTTCTTCGCCGACAAAGGTCTTGACCGTTTCGGAATCGTGTTCATTCGTGATAACAAAGATCCGGTCGTTTTCGTGCAGTGTCGTATCGGCGGTTACCATTTCGATCTGCTGGCTGTCGTTATACCAGATGCGCGAGATAACAAAATCGCGGTGCTCCAGTAAGGCGGACAGTTCGCCGACCGTTTTCCCGAAGATAGCCGGATTTTTTACTTTTAATGAAATCGGGCGAGCCTCATTGGCATGGCTGTCATCTTCGCGGTTCAACTGTTCCGTCTCCACTTCGGGACGGATACGGAATAACGCCTTCATTAACAGGATGGAAAGAATAATCCCGACTACTCCCAGCGGATAGGCGACCGCATATCCCAAGGCAATCGTCGGCTCCACCGTCCCGTGCATGTCGGAATAAGCTTGCTGGGCGGCTCCAAGTCCGGGCGTATTGGTGACGGCGCCCGACAGGATGCCTACCATGGCAGGCATCGGGATACCGGTGATATAGTGAATAATGAGCGTGACGACCACTCCAAGCACGACGACGCCTGCCGCAAGCATGTTGAGCGTCATGCCACCCTTCCTGAACGACGAAAAGAAACCCGGCCCTACCTGCATTCCAATGGAATAAACAAACAGGATCAGTCCAAATTCCTTGAAAAAATGAAGAATATGTTCGTTGATTGTGAAACCAAAATGGCTGAAGAATATACCTGCAAACAATACAAACGTAATGCCCAGTGATATGCCACCTATCTTTATCTTTCCCAACAGGATACCTGTCACAATTACTACCGAAAGCAGTAATACCGAATGGGCAATGCTTTCATTATATAATAAATCTTTTATCCAATCCATAAAATCCGTCTTTTGACGCCGCAAAGGTAGCACTAATTCCTGAAATGGACAAAACAAAAAGGGTTTCGTTGCAAAGAATCGGACGAAAAGAAATTCGTTGAGAAAAGTGCGATAAAAAAAAGCGCATATCAAATTATTAACCTGTAAGTTGTAAGATAATAAAAATGTCAAAACTCTATTGTGATGATATTTTCGGTCTCAAATATTTTTCACACAAAAAAAATAATGCGTACTTTTGCGGCGAAATAAAATTAAATATTCTTTGAAGTATTAGCATGGCAAAAGCGATTAAAATCAAAAAGGGCTTGGATATCA
>JAISUI010000094.1 GCA_031272155.1 Tannerella sp.
ATGCAGGTTTTGGTTTCACTGCCGGTGTAACGGAGATGCTGCTTCAGAGCCATGCAGGATGTATTCAGCTGCTTCCGGCGCTGCCATTCGAATGGGGCGACGGCAAGGTAACGGGGCTGCGGACTCGCGGCGGATTTATTGTTGATATGGAATGGAAAGGCGGCAAACTGCTGAAAGCCCGCATCACATCTACACTTGGCGGCAACTGCAGGCTGCGTACCTACGAGCCTGTTACGGTCTCCGGCGTTCAGCTCTCGGATGCGTCCGGCGTCAATCCCAACTCGCTCTTTGATTTCATTGACCCGGGCAAACCCCAAAACCAGACCGACGCAACCCTCAAAGAAGCGCCTGCCATAAAGTCATATACGGTTGATTTTATGACAACTAAAGGGGCTACATACGAGATTTCGTCAATGCGTTCGCATTGACGAAATCCGGAAGAAAATTAAGGTTTCAGCCTGAAACTTGGCCAGTTCCGGATTTTCCTCGAAGGGCAAAATTTGCTACTGCTGGAAGACCATGTCAAATTATTTGACCCTGAAAGCGGACTGTTTGATCCCTATCAATAAGTTCTTATAACAACGACTTCACTTTAAAGTGAAGTCGTTGTTAGTAATTGCAATAAAACAGAAATAAATTCGTTGATTATTAATAAAAATCAATCAGTATGAAGAAAGTTATTTTACAAATCATTGTATTGCTGCTAATTATGGCGGCATGTGCCGATAATCGGCAGAAAGAGAGCGTCGTGGCGGGCGATGTATTCGACAGCTCGTGGCGCTCGCTTGAGCATTATCGTTGTCCGGACTGGTTTCGCGACGCCAAGTTCGGAATATATTCGCATTGGAACGCGCAGTCGGTACCGGCGCAGGGCGGGTGGTACGCACGCGATATGTACATCGAAGGTACGCGCGACTATAAGTTTCATACTGCCAACTACGGACATCCGTCAAAGGTTGGCTACAAGGATGTTATTGAGATGTGGAAGGCGGAACGCTTTGAACCTGACAAGATTATAGCATTATACAAGGAAGCCGGCGCGAAGTATTTTGTTGCGGTAGCTGTTCACCACGACAACTTCGACCTTTGGGATTCTAAGCACCACGAGTGGAACGCCGTCAAGCACGGACCGCATCAAAATATCATTGCTAAATGGGAGAAAGCTACGCGCAAAGCCGGATTGCGATGGGGCGTAACGTCGCATGCCGAACGCAGTTGGAACTGGCTCGCTACCAGTCATGGCGCCGATAAACAAGGTGAATACGCCGGCGTACCCTACGATGGCGCCGACCTGAAATTCGCCGGACTGTACTTCAAAGAGTATCCGGGTTATAAAAACACCCACTTTCAGTATGCCACCGACCCGCCGCAAGAAGTAATTGAGGACTATGTGCTTCGTATGAAAGACCTTATAGACCAGCACAATCCCGATTTCTTTTACAACGACGGTGGAGTGCCGTTCTGCGAGACCGGCAGAAAGATGCTCGCTTATTACTATAACCAAAACATACGACGCAATAATGGCAAGCTCGAAGCTGTTATGTGCCTCAAGAACTATGCGGGCGGCTACCATGGCGACGACCTGCGAGACGGCATCGCCACAGAGAACGTCGAGGACGGGCAGTTAGACCATATCAACGGGCTACCATGGCAGACCGACGAATCGGTTGGCGGTTGGTTCTACGACACTCAGGCTACTTATAAAACGCCTAACTACATTATAGACAAGCTGATAGATATAGTCAGTAAGAACGGCAACCTGATGCTGAACGTGCCGCCGCGAGCCGACGGTACTCTTGACGACGAGACAATACGTATCCTCAAAGAGATAGGTAAATGGATTAAAATCAACGGAGAAGGCATCTACTCTACCCGACCGTATTCGGTTTATGGTGAAGGTCCTACACAGGTTAATAGCGGTTATTTTCGCAAAATGCCCGACCTGACAGGCGAGGATATCCGTTATACTACAAAGGGCGATACGGTCTTTGCTTTTGTTTGCGGGACGCCGCAGGACACTGTTTCTATGCGGGCTTTCTCGGCGCAAAACTATCATAGTGTCAAGTCGGTAACGATGCTTGGTGTGGAAGGAGAGTTGAAGTTCGAGCAAACCGACAAGCTCTTGAAGGTCGGCATGCCGTCGAAAATGCCTTGCGATTATGCTGTATGTATGAAGATTATTCCTGTTCTCAATCCGGTGCCGGACGGGTTACCGATACCATAAACAATAAATGAAGAAACTCAACCTGTTATTACTCCTGGTAGTACTATTTAACAAAACAACCTCAATAGCCCGTGATTTCTACCTCTCACAATCAACCTCATTACCTGATTGGTGGATAATGATGTAATGAGGTCTGGTGGATTTGATGATGATTACTGCTACTGAGGTTGTTTTGTCGAGAAAATCAGGTTTAATCGAAACTGTGCCATTATGAACTCAACAGCTCATCCAGCATCGCCCGCCAATCTTCACCGTTGCGGACAAGGTAGGTCTGGAATCCAACCTCGACGGCGGTACGAATGTTATTAAGGCTGTCGTCCATAAAAAGCGTTTCGGCAGGAATGACGCCGCTGTCGTCTATCATTTTACGAAAGATTTCGACACCGGGTTTGACACATTTCATCTCATAGGAAAAATAGGTCTTGTCGAAATAGTCTGTTATGGGCCGACCCGCAGGAGAGAAATCGCTTGTTCGCGCCCAGCGGTCTATCAGGATAGGGTTGTTATTGCTCAGGATAAAAGTGCGGCAGGTTTTCCGAAGTTCAAGCAGGTATTCGAGTTTGCAGGCTTCGGGCGGGTTGATAATACTGCGCCATGCCTGTTCAATCGCTGCACGGGGAATATCTTTCCCGGCTTCGATACAAAGCAGACGGCAAAATTCATCTTCATCAATATCACCGCTCTCAATATCAAGAAATATTCCCTTATGATGGTAAGAATCAATCAATTCGGCAGCATTAGATACGCCGATTTCGCGGAAACGACTAATCGCTCTTTCGCGATGGACATCCACCAATACACCGCCCATATCGAACACAATATTCTTTATCATACTATCCAAATGAATGAATCACTAATCCTGAACGCAGTTTCGGTTCAAACCAGGTTGTTTTAGGCGGCATGATATTTCCTGAATCGGCGATACGGATGATTTGCTGCATGGTGACAGGATAAAGCGCCAACGCCACTTTCATTTCACCGCTGTCCACACGCCGTTTCAATTCGCCCAGCCCACGGATACCGCCGACAAAGTCTATCCGCTTATCCGTACGCAAGTCTTTGATGCCAAGAATTTCATCAAGAATATAGCGTGATGAAATCGTTACGTCAAGAACGCCGATCGGATCATTGTCGTCATACGTACCTTCCCTTGCCGTCAAAGCATACCAACAACCTCCGAGATAAAGTGAAAATTCATGCAGACGTCCCGGTTTGAAAATCTCGGCGCCTTTCTGTTCGACCGTAAAATGCTTTGTAAGCGCCTGCAGGAAAGCGGAGTCCGACAGTCCGTTAAGATCTTTCACAACACGGTTGTAGTCAATGATGGTCAGTTGGCTGGCGGGGAAGCATACAGCCATGAAAAAGTTATACTCTTCATCACCCCGGTGATGAGGATTTTGACGCGCTCGCTCAGCCCCAACTAATGCCGCTGCCGCCGAACGGTGATGACCATCCGCAATATAGAATGACGGAATAGCGGCGAAACATGCCGTAATACGGCGTATATCCGTATCATCGTCCACAATCCAAAACGTGTGCCGGAATTTTTCGGGCATCGCCGTAAAGTCATATTCAGGCGTCCGGGCAGTATATTTGGCGACAATCGCGTTAATGGCTTCATTGTCGGGATAGGCGAAGAAAACGGGTTCAATATTGGCATTGTTCACACGAACATGTTTCATCCGATCTTCCTCTTTGTCGCGGCGGGTAAGTTCGTGCTTTTTGATGTTTCCTTTCAGGTAATCGTCCACACAGGCGCACAATACCAGCCCGTATTGCGTCTTGCCGTTCATTGTCTGGGCATAGATGTAATACTGTTCCTTTTCATCCTGAACAAGCCAGTGGTTGGCTTTGAATGTATTGAAGTTGGCGACGGCTTTATCATAAACTGCAGGGTCGTGTTCGTCCGTTCCTGCCGGAAAATCTATCTCCGGTTTGATGATGTGATAAAGTGATTTCTCATTGCCCGCGGCTTCCATACGCGCCTCATCCGAACTGAGCACATCATAGGGACGCGACGAAACGGCTTCGACTAATTCCTTCGGCGGACGTATTCCTTTAAATGGTTTGACTATCATACGTTTTTAATTACAAGTTATACATTATGAGTTTTGATTTAAAACCGAAAACTCTTTTTTGCGGATGCAAAGATAATACTTTTCCCGATTCCAACGATACCTGTTTGTATCTCATTGTTTCCAGAACCCCGGCAACAAAATCGTCAGGATGGTAAATATCTCCAAGCGTCCCGTCATCATCAGGAACGAAACGACCCATTTGGACAGGACGGGCAAATCGGCATAATTGCCGGAAGCATAT
Organism: Tannerella sp.; assembly: GCA_031272155.1. Classification (GTDB taxonomy): domain Bacteria; phylum Bacteroidota; class Bacteroidia; order Bacteroidales; family Tannerellaceae; genus Tannerella. The sequence goes on from JAISUI010000094.1 coordinate 4,544, forward strand.
TTCCCGATGGCAGGACCTATATTTCCAATGGCGGAAACGGACAGTCCCAGCGCCTCGTCAAACACCAGTCCGTCAAGCACCAAAACCGTACACCCAACAATGGCCAGCGACATGTAGGCGAAGGCAAACGTTTGCACCCGCTGCACTACATGGGAAGGAACGACCCGCCCGCTCACTCGCACGGGAATGAGGGCGTTCGGATGCGTTTGTTTCTTCAATTCGGCAAACATATTTTTGACGAGTATAACAAACCGTCCCATTTTTAATCCGCCCGCGGTAGAGCCGGCGCATCCGCCGGTAACCATCAACATCAACGCAATAATCGTGAAAAACGCCCCCCACTGCATATAATTTTCTATCCCGAAACCGGTAGATGTGATCAGCGAAACCACTTGAAAAAACGATTTCCTGAATGCTTCTTCGGGATTGTCCTTCAGGTGCATAAACATTAACCATACAGTGACAAGGGCAGTACAAATGAAAACAATGGAATAAAACCAACGAAATTCATCGTCATGCCACAGTTTTTTTATATTGCCCTTGCAGGTGAAGTAAACCAAGGTGATATTCGTCGCTCCAAGACACATAAATATACCTATAACATATTCAATATAAGGTGAATGCCAATAGGCTATACTCGTATCTTTTGTGGAATAGCCACCCGTTGAGATAGTCGTCAGCCCATGATTAACAGCATCAAACAAATCCATTGGGCCTGCCCAGAGCAACAGGATCAGGATACATGTCATAACAAAATAAATGCCAAACACCCGCTTGGCAACCTGTGTAACGCGCGGCATGAAATGCTCGTGGGTAATACCCGATATTTCTGCGTCGAAAAGTTGCATGGCTGTTCCGCCGAAAAGCGGCATCAATGCAATGGTAAACACGATGATGCCGATGCCGCCCTGCCATTGGGTCAGGCTACGCCATACAAGGATGCCGCGCGGTAAAGTTTCAATATGATTCAGGACGGTGGAACCGGTTGTTGTGAAACCGGCCATCGTTTCTAAATAAGCGTCTGTGAAGGAAGGGATGTACCCACCGAGATAGAACGGCATCATCCCAAAAAACGAAAATAATGTCCAGGTAAGGCTTACAGCCACCATCCCTTCACGGCCTCCGATACGGGACTCGTTGGCCGTCCGTCCTGTCAGATAGAAAAGGATACCTGCACCCGACATGATACCGCACGAAAGCAGTAACGGATACAAATCGTCGCCTTGGTTGAAAAAGGCCACTCCGGCAGCCCCCAGCATGAAAAAACTTTCAATGATGTGCATCAATCCGAGCACCTTCAGGACAAAACGTATATTCAACCGAAACATAACAATTTAACCGAAATATTTCTTTAACTTTTTCATAGCCGAATCAAGGCAAAGCACCATCACGCGGTCGCCGGCCTGAATCTGCGTATCACCTTCCACCATCATCGGAACGCCATCACGGATCAATCCGCCTAATGTCAGATCCACAGGCAGTTTCATATCCTTTATCGTTTTTTTGACAATTAGCGAGTGATCGTGTGCAATCAGTTCGGCTACGTTGGCATTGGCAAATGCAAGGCATTTGACATTCGACACGTCCGCATTGAGGAGGAACTGGTAAATATGGCTGGCGGCTATCAGTTTTTTGTTGATGACCGACCCAATGTCCATTTTAACGGCCATTGGGATATAATCAATGTTTTCCACCTGCGCAATCGTCTTGAAAACACCAAATCGTTTGGCCGTCAGGCACGCTAAGATATTGGTGCTTTCGTTCTCCGTCAATGCGACAAATGCTTGCGAATGATGAATGCCTTCCTGCAACAGCAAGTCCGTATCACGCGCATCTCCATTAATTACCAAAACATTACCCGGAAGTTTCTCTGAAAGGGAAACGCACCTGTCGCGGTTTGCTTCAATGATTTTGATCTGGATATGGTCAGGCAAATATTGACAGGTGCGGACGGCAATCCGGCTGCCCCCCATGATGAAAATATTTTTCACATCCGGATTTTGTTTGCCTGTAATGGTACGCACTTCTTCCTCAAATTCGCGGGTCGTGCTGATAAATACAAGGTCTTCGGCGCGGATATAATCCTGTCCACGAGGGATAATCATCTCGTTCTCACGCTTGATGGCGACAATGTGGTATTTCTTTTTCTGGCTACCCAAGAGTTCAAGCAGTTGCTTATTGACAACAGGCGCGTCCTCGCGCACTTTGACTCCGATAAGAATCAGCGCTCCACCAAACAATTCCCAATACTGGCGCGTCCACGGCTGTTTGATGGCGCCTACGATTTCCTTAGCCGCCAGCATCTCCGGATAAATCATGGAACCGACGCCCATGTTTTCAAACAATGTTTTGTTTTCCGGCTGCAGGTATTCGTAATTGTTGATCCGTGCCAGTGTCTTGTGAGCGCCAATTTTAGAAGCTAAAATACAGGCAGTTACATTGGTTGATTCTTCGGGTGTTACACTAATGAAGAGGTTCGCGTTTTTCACCTGCGCTCTGGTGAGGTCGCCAAGCGACGTAGGATTCCCGACAACCGGCAGAATCTCAACGCCCGAACGGGCAAACGCCAGATGTTCTTCATTTTCATCCATCACCACAATATCGTGCTGTTCACGGGATAACATTTTTGCCAGATGTGTCCCTACTTCCCCAGCGCCGGCAATAACTATTTTCATGATTAAGCATTAATGATTAAACTGTGAATCCGTATATTTCCCTGCTCTCCGGCAGTTTCTTCCATATTGCCGTCGGCCATTCCGGTAATCGCCGCCGCAATACTGTCCGCATCCATCCCGCATAGCCGATAGAGTTCGGGGATACTGCCATGTCCGATAAACCGATCCGGCACGCCGATGCGTTTTAACTGTACCTTATAGCCGTTTTCTATCATAAACTCGGCCACGGCGCTTCCCAATCCACCCGTAACCGTTCCGTTTTCGACCGTAATAATGCAATCGTAGTTTGCGCCTGCTTCATGCAGAATAGTTTCGTCAATGGGCTTGAGATAAATCATGTCATAATGCGCCGCCGAAATACCTTCCTTTTCAACCGCATCAATCACTTTCTTTACCTCATTACCGATGGCGCCGATAGATAGCACGGCTATCCGGCTGCCATCCCTCATTTTCCGCCCTTTTCCTACAGGCAGCACTTCCGGTTTGTTTCGCCACTCCTTCAGTTCGCCTTTTCCGCGAGGATAACGAATCACGAACGGCCCCGATGCCGCTTGCAATCCTGTGTACATCAAATTACGCAAGTCCAGTTCATTCAGCGGGGAAGCAATAGTCAGATGAGGTATCGGACGGAGAAAAGCCAGATCGAAAACCCCATGATGCGTTTTCCCGTCTTCACCAACAATTCCTGCCCTGTCAAGGCACAGGACAATATGGAGTTTCTGAATGGCCACATCATGAATCACCTGATCATAAGCTCGTTGCATAAACGAAGAATAGATGTTACAAAAGGGAATCATGCCTTCTTTGGCCAATCCTGCAGAAAAGGTAACAGCATGACCTTCGGCGATTCCTACGTCAAAAGCCCGTTGCGGGAACGCTTTCATCAGGTAGGTCATGGAACAGCCTGTAGGCATGGCCGGCGTGACGCCTACAACCCGCTTGTCCATCTCGGCCAGTTCAACTAATGTATGACCAAAAATATCCTGATACAGTTGTGGCTCGTTCAGTCGTTCGGGCAGTATGCGCTCGCCGGTGTCCTTATTGAATTTACCGGGCGCATGCCATTCGGTAGCCGATTCCTCAGCCGGTTTGAAGCCTTTGCCTTTCTTTGTTTTGATGTGCAAGAGTTTTGGTCCTTGCATTTGTTTGATGTCATTCAGTTTCTGGATCATATCCAGTATATTATGTCCGTCAATGGGGCCAAAATAGCGAATACTGAAGCCTTCAAACAGGTTATGCTGGCGATTTATCAGCGCCTTCAGGCTGTTATTGAAGCGCAAAATATTTTCACGACGGTTTTCGGAAATCAGGTTCAGTCGCCGCAGTTGCTGATAGACGTTGAAACGGATTCTGTTGTAAGCCTGACTGGTAGTAACGTTTACTAAATACTGACTCAATCCCCCTACGCTCTGATCTATCGCCATGTCATTGTCATTGAGAATAATCAACAGATTATTCGGATGAATGGATGCATTGTTCAGTCCTTCGTAAGCCAGTCCCCCACTCATGGCGCCATCGCCGATGACAGCCACGACATGCCGGTCATTTTCCTGCTCTATTTCAAATGCAGTAGCCATTCCTAATGCCGCAGAGATCGAATTGGACGCATGACCGGCTATAAACGCATCGTATTCACTTTCAGCAGGATCAGGAAAACCGCTGATGCCCCGGAAACGGCGAAGCGTAGGAAAAGCATCGCGACGTCCGGTCAGGATTTTGTGGCTATAAGCCTGATGTCCTACATCCCACACAATCCGGTCGTCCGGCGTATTAAACACATAATGGAGCGCCACAGTCAGTTCAACGGTTCCAAGACTGGCGCCCAAATGTCCCGGATTTTCGGACAATACTCGGATAATATACCGGCGCAACTCTTCGCACACCTGTTCCAATTTATCAGGAGACAGGCTACGCAAGTCAGCCGGATTGTTAATATGCTCTAATAATGTGTATTCCTTTTCAGGAGCGCTCATGTTTCCTTTTTTGCGGCAAATGTACGCAAATGAAAGCATATCTTATCCCGAATAGTGAAAAAAAATCGCCAAAAACGATATGAAAAATCCATAAACCACTTAAAAACAGACAGTTGGTTATCATTCCAGGATTTTCAATTAAAACAAATATCTTAAAAAAATTTTTCAACGATTTCTTTTTACTACCTTTGCAGCCGTTTTGCGGCAGTGGCGTAATGGTAGCCGCGTCGGCCTTAGGAGCCGGTGCCGAAAGGCGTGGGGGTTCGAATCCCTTCTGCCGCACACGAAAAGGAAAAGGTAATATGAAATATTTCATCTCCATAACATCCATCGTGATTCTGTCGCTCTCATGCGGTCATGGAATCAAGAACGCTGAACAGGCAGAGCCTCTTCATTTTGTGTACGCTGACAAGAAGTGCGACTATTATGTGAAGGTAGTCGGAATCACGGATGGTGATACTTTTAAAGGATTGACAAATAGCAATGAAGAAATAAAGTTCCGTATTTATGCCATAGACGCGCCGGAGAAAAAACAGGATTATGGAGACAGAGCAAAACAATACCTGTCGGCACTGATTTTCGGAAAAACGGTAGGTATTAAAGTCCAGCGAAAAAGCGACCAATACGGTCGGCCTATCGTCTGGGTTTTCACGGAGGACGGTAAGGATGTATCGGCAGAAATGCTGAAAGCCGGTATGGCATGGCATTACAAACGCTATGATTCTACACCGGAATACGCTGATTATGAATCCAAAGCGCGTAAGGCCAAATTGGGGCTGTGGGCAGACAAACACCCTGTTTCGCCCTGGGACTTCAAAAAAGGTTCAAAGTCATTACGTAAATGAACTACGCCCATACGCCCGTCTATAATCACAATAAAAGAGGCGATTAGAATGTTCTTGGGGGTCATATTGAACTAAAAAAGAAAAGGAGCCGCCGGATACGAAAGTATCCATAGAAGCTCCCTGCTTTTCTTTCTTTCGTCTTGAATCAATTATTCTCCGGTCGCAACTTCCTCACCACCGCTCCCGCACGCCACATCTCGCTTTCGCGCAGGGCGGCAAGCTCTTTTTCAAGATTTTCGCGATAGTCCGCTTTGCTGTTCGAGTCTATTGAACGCTGCGCCTCGTTGCCGCTTGCCACTTCGCGATACAGTTTCTCGAAAACCGGCTTCGTAGCGTCGTGGAACGGTCCCATCCAGTCGAGCGCACCGCGTTGAGCCGTCGTCGAGCAGTTGGCATACATCCAGTCCATTCCGTTCTCGGCAAAGAGTGGCATCAGCGACTGTGTCAGCTCCTCGACCGTCTCGTTGAACGCCTCCGAGGGGCTGTGTCCGTTCTCGCGCAGCGTCTCGTACTGCGCTAACAGTAAGCCCTGTATGGCGCCCATCAGCGTGCCGCGTTCGCCAGTCAGGTCAGAATACACTTCTTTCTTGAACGTCGTCTCGAACAGATAACCCGACCCGACGCCGATGCCCAGCGCGATGACACGCTCGCGCGCCCGCCCCGTAGCATCCTGAAAGATGG
>JAISUI010000083.1 GCA_031272155.1 Tannerella sp.
TCCCCGCGCTCGACCGTCTGAAAGAAAAAATCTTTATGGACAACAACAAAATGTTCGCCCTCGCCCTTATCCTCGGCATCATACAGATCATCTTCGGAATGTGCCTCAAAGCGGCTAACAGGATTATACAGTTCGGGGTTGTTTACGGACTGACCACCATCGGTTGGATAATGGTCATTATCAGTATGCTTGCTGCATACCTGTTCCCGTCGGCGCTACCGATGTTTGGGACAGCGCATTGCATCATTCTCGGCATCTCAGGCGTACTCATATTCTTCCTTAATTCGCCGGGCAAAAACCCGTTGCTAAATGTAGGGCTGGGGATATGGGACACGTACAATATGGCAACAGGATTGCTGGGCGACGTTTTGTCGTACGTCCGCCTGTTTGCACTCGGATTGTCGGGCGGTATCCTGGCAGGCGTATTCAACAGCCTTGCTACAGGCATGAGTCCCGATATTATCATAGTTGGACCGATTATTATGGTGATTATATTCGTTTTCGGTCATACTATCAATATCTTTATGAATGTTTTGGGCGCGTTTGTGCACCCAATGCGCCTTACGTTTGTCGAGTTTTTCAAGAACTCCGGCTACGAAGGCGGCGGGAACGCTTACAAGCCTTTTAAATGGAATAATTAATTAATAATGTAATATTCAAAACTATGGAAGTAAATTTATTATTAGCGTATGTAGGCATAGCAATTATGCTTGCCTTGTCAGGAATCGGAAGTGCGTATGGCGTTACTATTGCAGGAAGCGCCGCTATCGGCGCGTTGAAAAAGAACAGCAACGCATTCGGTAACTACGTGGTGCTTGCTGCCTTACCGGGTACGCAAGGTCTCTATGGATTTGCCGGTTACTTTATGTTTCAGCAAATCTTCGGCGTCCTTACGCCCGAAATTTCCGCGTTTCAGGCGGCGGCCGTTCTCGGCGGCGGACTGGCGTTGGGATTAGTCGGACTTTTTTCTGCCATACGGCAGGGAACCGTCTGCGCCAATGGCATCGCAGCTATCGGGCAGGGACACAACGTATTCACGAACACGTTGATACTCGCCGTCTTCCCCGAACTATACGCCATCGTGGCGTTGGCAGTCGTCTTCCTTATTGGAGGCGCAGTCGCTGCATAAACGATACTGAAGGGAAAATTCAAAGCATGAAAGGCATTGCCCGTTAAGGTTTTGCCCTTTCATGTTTTTTATTTTGTGATAAATCCTGCGTCGAGCCAGTTGCCGTAGTCAAGAAGATTACGGGTTCCGGCATCCGTACAGGCAATACTTATTCGGCGACTACCATGCGGAATTTCAACATCGAAACGCCATGGTTCCTGCGAAATCCGCATTACTGGACTTTCCGCTGCAAGTTTGCCGTCAATAAATATCTTGAATATAACGCTGCTGTGCATGGCAAGCGAACGTCCATTTTCTTCCGAAAGCATATTTTCATCTACTCCCGCCAAGGCCACAAAGCGTTTGTACTCCGGTTTTATTTCGTATTGAATGGATGAAGGAGCGCGAAAACCAATCCCATGGGCATACGTTTTCCCTCTAACACGCAACGGTTTGCCTTCAAACGATTTCCATTTGGCAGGATACCAAAAACAATTTGAAACCGCCTGAAGGTATGCATTTGTGATGTAATTCAAATCTTCAAGATAGACATCAGGTGCGGCAGGCATATCCGGCAGTTTTACATAATAGGCATCGCTTGGAAGGCTCACGCGCTTGTTTTTACGGAAAGCGGCGGCGCGGATCGTTGTCGTTACACTTAATTTCAAAGGCTGGGAGTAAAGCGACGATTTGGCCGTAGGCTCGCTGCCGTCGGTGGTGTAACGAATCTCTGCGCCTTCTAACCATGGCGCCGTTAGCGTTACTATATTCTGATGCTCAAATAGATATGGGCGATCAGGCTTGCCCCAGGGAGTAAAACGCACATAATCAGCCATTATGTCATCTTTCCATAATCCAGCCTTGCTAAATTCTTCACCCAGATTGATATTATGCACACCGGCATCCTGCAGGTTCCTGTCTATTTCAGCAGTACCGTCGTCAGGCGTATATCCGTCTGATGGTGAGTATGTTGTGAATGCGTCGTTCAAGTCGCGTGCGAGATAGCAGGTAAAACCCGCTTTCCACATCGGCGAAATGGCGCCGGGCTTGCCAAAAACACACATATTGGTGTGCACACCCATATAAATCAAGGTATTAATACCGCGTTCCGACAGCAGGGAATAAATCTCGTCAGTTGAGGACGAGAACAGATCGTCATCGCTTATTATCAGATCAGGGTTCATGCCATCCCAGCCGTAATTACCATGGCATTTCAGCCCCGGACCACACAGACACTCACCGCTTTTGGCAGTAAAAACCGCTTTGATATCTTCACGAACAGCAGGCGCTTTTTTATGCTCAACCGCAGTGGCTCGCTCATATTGCGGATATCCGGCATAAGCCGTAACAACGTCACTTGGATTCCATATCACCAACATTCCAAGTTCACGGGCTGTTTGCAGCACTCTGTTCATACGGGGAACCATTGCAGCAACACGCTGGGATGCAGTCATGCACCAGTGGAAATTCCACATGTCTATCACGATGATTGCAGTGCTTCGGGGATAAACGATTGGATTAACCTCTGTTTCAATGCCGGATTGTTCGGATGTCACAGTCTGCGAAAAGCCTTCTGACGACGCCAGAAGCATAATCATCAAGAAAAATAAAAAAAATCGTCTCATACTATACAGTGTTTTTATTCTTTATAAATAAATGATATAATCGCATTCTGCTGCAAATATACAAAAATATTATGTGCAAATTGCATATCTGCTTGCCGACGCGCAAACTGTTGAGCGCGAATATACACCGTTAGAAATAATCCCTGATAATTACGAAAAAATGCTAATTGCGATGGACGACGTCCGCTTTCCTTCGCGAAACGGCATAATACACAATCAGATATGGAATATCAAATTGTAAGCGCAGTCAATAAATATTTTTCGACATTGCTATTCTGGTAATTAAAGCGGATAACGTGATTGAATACTCCGAAATCATAAAAATCAAATCAATCACACTAAAATCACAGTTCAGACGATGTTACTGCAAAAAACTCCATAAAACAGGCAGTTGATCATAAGGAAAAACTAATCAACTCAATTCAATTGCTTTTTTCGATTTCATCACCAAAACACCTCATTTCACACAGCGAAAGGGGTATTTCACACAACGTGGGCTAAAAAGTTTGGCGGGTTGGTTCTGCGGGCGTAACTTTGCGGCATAATTCATTAATTTATTAAACTAAAAAATAGAAATATGAGCGTAAAATTTTACTTACCGGCATTATTATTAGTCTGTTTCGCTTGTTCTAATAACGGACAGGGGTCGAAACAACTTGTATCACAACAGGATTCTCTTGATTTCATCCGAGAGTTTCTTGAAAATCCTGCAAATCTTGACACTGTCTATCAGAGAGTGGACAAAGAAGTGCCTCCCATTATAGACAAATTTCATCAACTTATCGAAGATGAAAAATACGAAGAAGCTATAGCTCTTTACGAGAGCAAAAAGGGTGATATAATGGCATTTCAGAAAACGACAACGGAAAAATATGAATTTGATAAAAGTGTCAAGCATTTATATTTTAACTTGTATGACGAAAACGAAGCATTGCAGAAAATTATCGAACTATGCGAGTTTGAAGAAACGCTTGCTGATTTTGTCATTGAAACAGCCGATAACGGCTTTGTTCCGACGCACTACGCCAAGTTGTTGAACGAAATTGCAGAGTTGTATTATATTGCAGAAAATAACGACAAGGCGTTGGAAAAATTGGAAAAACTCGGAAATTTCGTTGTCGCAACAGAAGGCAAAGAGAATACAGATTATGCTGCTATTCTGTTCAATATGGCATTATTGTACGAGACGACAGACAAGTCGGAACAAGCCATTCAAAAACTTCGTGATGCCCAAATTATTTATGAAAAGATAGGAATGAGGGATAGCAAGGAATGGCAAAATTGTGTGGATATCATAAATAAATTTACCGTTGATAATTTTTAAACCATTAAAACGAAGAGTAAACTTTTACTTATTACACTTATGTGTCTGTTTTGCTTTTCGTGCAGGCAGACTAACAAAGAGACAACAGAACTTAATAATTCAGATTTTATGACACAAAAAGAAATGATTTACAAGAATTTGGCGGTATATCCCATTGAGGGTGAGAGCCGCATTACGCGAGAGTACGTAACTCTCAAAGACTTGGAAAGTTTATAACAAAGTTGTACCTTTGCGCCGATGACAGACAGACATCTCATAATAAGTAACAACACCGAGCTGGTGCGTGTGGCGCCTGAGCGGATAGTTTATCTCGAAGCTGACGGCAACTACACGACGCTGATTCTTACCGACGGTGAAAAACGGGTGCTGACGTTCAACTTAGGCACGTTTCAATCGCTGATTGAGGCACAGCTTGGGAATGAGGCTTGCTGGTTTGTGCGTATAGGTAAAAGTCTGATTATTAATCGAAATTATATTTATGTGATAAACGTTGCTAATCAGCAGTTGACGATGTCGGATACCGGATTCCGTGAAAAATACAAGTTAAGGGCGTCGCAGGAAGCGCTCAGAGAGTTGAAGAAAATGCTTGAATTAACGCTAAAAAAATGACTGATATGAAAGAAAAAGAAATATCGGACAACGAAATACAGGTGCTCGGAACGAGTCGCAAGTCGCTCACAGGCACGTCGGCGCACAACCCTAGGCGACGATTGAGCGCAGTATTGATTATAGCAGTGATATGCTGCGCCGTAGCCGTGATGGCATTTTTTCTGTGGAAAATGTTCATAAAGCGTCACGAATTCATGTATGAGACAGTGTCGCTCAGGTCCGAACCGGCTGTGCTTGATACGGATACAATGGTACAGAGAAGAGCGTTGCCTGTGGGATACGTTGAAGCATTTGCAGATACCGTCAACGATGTTCCTTTGATTGTCTATGTGCCTAAAAATGCTGTGCCCGAACTGCTTGTTGGGGCGCCAGATGAAAACGACCGTACAATTGTTTTCGCTGCCTGGGCTGCTGATTTGGGCGGCAATAATTACGGTATTGTCGGCGACTTTGTCTATCTTGGCGAGCCGATGGGGCATGGCGGCAGAAAAGAAGGCTACTGCGCCATTATCGGAAGTAAGCTCACAATTGGCATTGGCTATAAAACGCCTCTTTATCAGCAGTCTATCGACGAAAAAGGCTATTTCTTCCGTCAATATCCCTTAGTTAAAAACGGCGAACCGATTGAAAACAAGCCGAGAGGCAAAGCTATTCGCCGCGCCTTAGCTATTAAAGAAGGCACAGTGATGATGTTTGAGAGCAGCCAGCGCGAGTCGTTTCACGATTTCGCCTGTGCGCTATCCGATTATGGCGTTTCCGAAGCCATCTATTTAGTCGGCAGCACGGCTTACGGCTGGTATCGCGACAACGAAGGACAGGTAACCACCTTCGGCGCAAAGGACGATCGCGAGTGGCAGGATATCAATTATTTGGTTTGGCGATAGACGTAGAAGTAGTTTTTTTGCCAGTGTCAAAAATAAGTTGTAAATTTGCTGTCGAGAAATCAGTAAAAAGACAGATAGTATGAATAAAATAGCAAAAAAACAATCTACCGATTTCGTCATTTACGAAACCGACGACAAGGCAGCCAAAGTGTCGGTGCGGCTGGAAGAAGAAACCGTTTGGCTCACGCAGGCACATTTGGTTGAACTGTTCCAATCGAGTAAAGCAAATATAAGCGAACATATTAAGCATATATTTGAAGAGGGTGAATTAGAAGAAAATTCAGTTGTTCGGAAATTCCGAACAACTGCCACAGACGGCAAAAATTATGAAGTTGCTCATTACAACCTCGATATGATAATCTCTCTCGGCTACCGCATCAATTCCAAAGTCGCCACAAAATTCCGGCAATGGGCTACCGAGCGGCTCAAAGAATATATTGTCAAGGGTTTTACACTCGACGATGAGCGACTGAAAAATGGCGGCGGGCGTTATTTCCGCGAACTTTTGCAGCGCATTCGCGACATTCGTTCTTCGGAACGCAATCTGTGGCAGCAGGTTACGGACATTTACGCCACGAGTGTAGATTACGACCCGAA
>JAISUI010000059.1 GCA_031272155.1 Tannerella sp.
TTTCGCCGCGCCGTTTCATCTCCATCAACCGATGGGTCGTTACTTTCCGACTGTCGTCGGATGTGATTGCTACTGACATAACAAATTTATTTTTCGTTTCGCGCCGCAAAGATAGTGAAGAATACAAAATTTCAGGCGCAGCAAATGAAATTTATTGCGTTTCGGGGCAAAGAAAAACAAAACGGGCTTTATGAAAGGGGTGAAAATAAGGCGCTTCTTATCGCCGAAAAAGTTTTTTGTGAAGATAGAGAAGAAAAATCTGTCCAAATTCAGATAAAAGCCGTAACTTTGCGCCGATTTTTTTTGTAAAACATTTTTCAATAAAATAAGAATGAAGAAGCATAATTTTTATGCGGGACCCTCTATATTAAGTGAGTACACTATCAAAAACACGGCTGCAGCCGTGGAAAATTTTGCAGGAACAGGATTATCCTTGATGGAAGTGTCTCACCGGAGCAAGGAGTTTATCGCCGTCAGCGACGAAGCCCGCGCATTGGCTAAAGAACTGTTAGACATTCCGTCGAGTCATGAAGTAATTTTTCTCGGAAGTGGAGCCAGTATGCAGTTTTGCATGGTTCCGTATAACTTATTGAATACGAAAGCGTCCTATCTTGATACGGGTACATGGGCGTCGAAAGCCATCAAGGAAGCGCGGCTGTTCGGCGAGGTCGAAGTCGTAGCATCGTCTAAAGAGGCTAATTACACCTATATCCCTAAGGATTATACCGTTGCACCTGATTCGGACTATTTCCATATTACGACGAACAATACGATATTCGGCACTGAAATTCATCGGATTCCGGAAGTCAGTGTGCCATTGGCCGCCGACATGTCGTCCGATATTTTTTCGCGGCCGGTGGACGTTTCCAAATACAGCGTGATTTATGCAGGTGCACAGAAAAATCTTGCTCCTGCGGGCGTCGCCATCGTCATCATCCGAAAAGATGCGCTGGGTAAAGTCAGCCGACCGATTCCGTCCATGTTGAACTATCAGATTCATATTGATAATGATTCGATGTTTAATACGCCGCCGGTACTGCCCGTATTCGCTGCACTTCAGACGCTTAGATGGTACAAGGAACAGGGCGGGATTCCTGCATTGCAGAAGAAAAATATGGAGAAGGCGACTATATTATATGATGAGATAGACCGCAACAGACTGTTTAAGGGCACGGCTGCCACAGAGGACCGCTCGCTGATGAATGTCTGTTTCGTGATGAACGACGAATACAAAGAACTCGAAAGCGCCTTTAATACCTACGCCTCGGAGCGTGGCATTGTTGGCATCAAGGGTCACCGTTCCGTCGGAGGTTTCCGCGCTTCACTCTACAACGCCATGCCTAAAAGCAGTGTCGAAGTTCTTGTCGAAGCAATGAAATCATTTGAGAATAACATTTAAACATCTAAATATGAATATATTAGTTGCAACCGAAAAACCGTTTGCCGCTCCGGCGGTGAACGCTATCCGGCAAGTGGTCGAATCGGCAGGAATGACGTTGTCGCTGTTGGAAAAATATGCCGACAAAGCGCAGTTACTCAATGCCGTAAAGGACGCCAACGCGCTTATTATCCGTAGCGACGTAATTGATGATGAAGTGTTTGACGCTGCCGAATCCTTGAAAATCGTTGTCCGTGCAGGTGCAGGCTATGATAATGTAGATCTGGATTCGGCAACGGCGCATCATGTCTGCGTGATGAATACGCCCGGACAGAATGCCAACGCCGTAGCTGAACTCGCTCTCGGGATGATGGTCTATGGCGTGCGTAATTTTTTCAACGGTACGTCGGGTACGGAACTGAAAGACAAACGCCTCGGCATCCATGCCTATGGCAACGTCGGACGCAATGTGGCGCGCATCGCACGCGGTTTCGGGATGGAAGTCTATGCCTATGACCCGTTCCTTTCTGCTGAAGTGATTGAAAAAGAAGGTGTCAAGGCTCTGTCGTCCGCAGATGAGTTGTATAAAACTTGTCCGTTCGTGTCATTGCATATTCCTGCAACAGGCGAAACGAAAAATTCCATCGGTTACAGTCTGCTGGCTTCTATGCCGAAAGGAGCGACGTTGATCAATACGGCTCGCAAAGAAGTAATTAATGAAAATGAACTGCTTCGGGTGATGGCCGATCGTCCCGATTTTCGCTATTTGACCGATGTCATGCCCGCCATCCATGCCGAACTGACGGAGCGTTTCGCTGATCGTTATTTCAGTACACCCAAGAAGATGGGCGCCCAGACTGCCGAGGCAAACAATAATGCGGGTATTGCTGCGGCCAGCCAGATCGTGGATTTCTTTGTGAACGGGAACGAGCGGTTCAGGGTGAATTGAGCATTGACTAAAGAGTTGTCAATGGCTGTTACATATAGCAAAACGGACGTTAATAGAGCGTTTTTTTGCTTGCTAATAGCGTATTGCTCATCAGTGAGATAATTGTCATTGGCCCGACGCCACCCGGTACGGGTGTGATGTAACTGCATTTGGGCGCTACTTCGTTGAAACACACGTCGCCCGTCAGTTTGTATCCACTTTTAGTGACGCTGCTTGGCAGGCGCGTTGTCCCGACGTCAATCACGACAACGCCTTCTTTCACCATGTCGGCTTTCAAAAATTCCGGTACGCCTAATGCCACGATGATAATGTCCGCACACCGGCACATTTCTTTCAAATTTGCCGAGCGGCTGTGGCAAACGGTTACGGTGCAATCGCCCGGATAGGCTTTTTGCATCATCAACATTGCCATGGGTTTACCGACAATATTGCTTCGTCCGAGAATCACGCAGTGTTTGCCTTTTGTTTCTATTTCGTAGCGTTTCAGCAATTCTAAAATGCCCGCCGGCGTAGCCGACCTGAAACCGGGCAATCCGAGCGACATCCGCCCTACATTGACCGGATGGAAACCATCTACATCTTTGCTAAAATCAATGGCTTCAATGATTTTGCGTTCGGAGATATGTGCAGGCAAAGGCAGTTGGACGATAAAGCCATCCACGTCTTTATTCCGGTTCAGTTCGTCCACTTTGCGCAGCAGTTCCGCTTCTGTTACATCCTCTTCATAACGAATCAATGTGGATTGGAAACCAATTTCCTCACAGTTTTTTACCTTGTTGGCCACATACGTTTCGCTTCCGCCGTCGTGCCCGACTAAGATCGCCGCTAAGTGCGGAATTTTACCGCCGGTTTTGCGTATCTCGGCTACTTCAGCCGCCAGTTCCGCTTTGATTTGAGCGGCGATTGCTTTACCGTCTATCAACCGGTAACTTGTTTGTTCGTCCATAGTGCATGTATTTTACTGTCATTGGATTATTCTCGCTATCGCTTTTTGAAAACAGGCATGCTTCGACTGCCCGGTTTCACATTGGTGACCATTCGCATCATTTGACGCATCCGCTCAAATTCCTTGAGCAAACGGTTTACTTCCATTGTCGAGGTGCCGCTTCCGATGGCGATCCGTTGTCGGCGGGAACCGTTCAGGATAGACGGATTAGCCCGTTCCTGCGGCGTCATTGAATGGATGATAGATTCGATGTTTTTAAATGCGTCGTCGTCTATATCCACGTTTTTCAGCATCTTACCGATGCCCGGAATCATAGAGGCCAGTTCTTTCATATTGCCCATCTTCTTGACTTGTTGGATCTGCTGGATAAAATCGTTGAAGTCATACTGGTTTTTAGAGATTTTTTTCTGTATCCGACGGGCTTCTGCTTCATCATACTGTTCTTGCGCCCGTTCGACCAGCGAAACGACGTCGCCCATCCCAAGGATGCGGTCGGCCATTCGTTCGGGGTGGAACACATCCAGTGCATCCATCTTTTCGCCTGTACCGATAAACTTAATCGGCTTGTTCACAACCGTGCGAATCGAAAGCGCTGCACCGCCACGGGTGTCGCCATCTAACTTGGTGAGAATAACCCCATTAAAGTCCAACCGTTCATTAAATTCTTTTGCCGTATTGACGGCATCCTGTCCTGTCATGGAATCCACGACAAACAATATTTCTTCAGGCTGAACGGCCTTTTTGATGGCAGCTATTTCCTGCATCATCTGTTCGTCCACAGCCAATCGTCCGGCCGTATCAATGATCACAACGTCCTGTCCGTTTTTCTTCGCCTCACGGATCGCATGTTGTGCAATTTCAACAGGTTGTTTATTGTCCGGTTCGGAATAAACCGGCACGCCGATTTGTTCGCCCAACACGTGCAGTTGTTCAATGGCTGCCGGACGATAAACGTCACCTGCCACCAGCAAGGGATGTTTGCCCCGTTTGGTTTTCAACAGGCTGGCTAACTTGCCGGAAAAGGTTGTTTTACCCGAACCTTGCAGGCCGGACATCAGGATGACGGCAGGCGAACCTTTGAGGTTGATCTCAGCGGCTGTTCCACCCATCAATGCCGCCAATTCGTCGTGCACTAATTTCACCAGCAACTGTCCGGGTCTGAGGCTTGTTAATACATTCTGACCCAGCGCTTTTTGCATGACGCTATCGGTAAACTGCTTGGCTACTTTGTAATGCACGTCGGCATCCAGCAATGCCCGACGGACGTCTTTTAGCGTTTCCGCGACGTTGAGTTCCGTTATTTTTCCCTCGCCTTTTAATAATTTGAAGGAACGCTCTAATCTTTCGCTTAAATTTTCAAACATAGATATCGTATCTCTTGAATTGCGAGACAAAAGTACGGAAAAAAGACGAAAGTGCAAAGTTTTTTTCGCCCAAATGAGCAAAATACAACTTCACACTGTCCCCGCCTTAAAGTTCCTGGAATGTATTCCCCTGATTCAAATCCCCTGACCGGTAGCCTTTGTAAAACCAGTCATGACGTTGTCGGGATGTCCCGTGTGTAAACGAATCCGGTATGGTGTAACCCTGCGCCTGTTCCTGCAAACGGTCGTCGCCAATGGCATTGGCGGCATTGAGCGCTTCGTCTATGTCGCCGGCTTCGAGCGAATGAAACATGGATTCGGTATAGTGCGCCCACAGGCCGGCATAGAAATCCGCCTGCAATTCCAGACGTACGGACAATTCGTTCGCCTGTTTCTGGCCGGAACGCGCCATTGCATCATTCACCTGTCCCAAAGTGCCCAGCAATTTCTGGACATGATGTCCTACTTCATGCGCAATTACATAAGCATAAGCAAAATCGCCACCGGCCTTATATTTCGTTTTCATCTCTTGAAAAAACGACAAATCCACATATATCTTTTCGTCTGCCGAACAATAGAACGGGCCGGTTGAACGCTGGGCTGTGCCGCAGGCCGAAGAAGTATAATTCGTATAGAGCACTAATGTCGGTTTGCGATACGTCTTTCCCATCTGCTGGAACAATGCGCTCCATACATCCTCCGTATCAGCCAGAACCACCTCTACAAACTGCGCCATTTCATCATCTTCGGCCGAAGGCGTATAGTCCTGGCCTGTTCCGATGGATATGCCCGAATCATTCACGTCGCCCAACATGCCGAGGAATTGCATCGGATTCCCTCCTAACAGCCAAACAATTAGAGCGATAATAAGAATCCCAAGGCCGCCTTTCAGACCGCAACCTCCTCCGGAAATCATCCCGCCGCCAAAACCGCCCGCGCTGCTTTGTCCGCGGCGATCTTCCACATTCGTACTAATTTTTCTGTCTTGCCATTTCATAATTAATCAATTGGTTTATGTACAAATTCCGTTCGCAAAGAT
>JAISUI010000086.1 GCA_031272155.1 Tannerella sp.
GAAATCATGGCGAATCCATCGGGGCTGACCGCTTTTCCGGAAACAGAATATGTTGAAATCTATAATGCTTCAGACGATGCGATTTCATTGAAAAATTGGAAATTCGTTTACGATGGGAAGGCGATTGCTTTGCCTGATGTGGTTTTGCCTGCCGGCGCTTACGCAGTGCTTTTCCGTGAAGGGCGTGATATTCAGGTGTTTTCGCCCGGCATAGCGATTCCGGTTGCTACGTTTCCGAGCAGTTTGGCCAATACGGGTAAGACTTTGCAATTGGTGAATACCGTCGGAACAACAATAGACGAAGTTACTTACGCTGCAGCCAAAGCCGCCCTTGCCTGGGAACGCGCTACGGATGAAGCAGGCAATCCGGTTTGGTACTTGTCCAACGACGCGAACGGCGGCACGCCGGGCGTGACCAATTCGCCCATTGAACTGCCTGCGCCTCCCGAACCGGAGCCGGATTTTTCGCGTTTCGGCGACCTGCTGATTACGGAGATTATGGCGAATCCATCGGGGTTGACCGCTTTCCCGGAAACGGAATACGTTGAAATATATAATGCTTCGGGCGATGCTATTTCTCTGAAAGGATGGGCATTTGTATATGATGGCAAAGCAACGGCATTCCCTGAGGTTACACTGCCTGCCGGATGTTATGCGGTGATTTATCGTGAAGGTCGTGAAGTGTATGTGGACAGTTCCGGCATGGCCATTCCGATAGCCGCTTTCCCGGCCAACTTGGCCAATACCGGTAAATCGCTGCAAATAGTGAATACGGAAGGTGTGGTCATTGACTCGGTGACGTATGCCGCGGCAACGCCTGCGCGCGCTTGGGAACGCGCTACGGATGCCGATGGACAAACCGTCTGGTATCTTTCCAATGATGCAAATGGTGGAACGCCCGGCACTGCCAATTCACCGGTTAAGCCAGCTGAGCCTCCAACACCCCCCGAACCGGAGCCTGCGCCGGATATTTCGCGTCCCGGCGATGTGCTGATTACGGAAATTATGGCGAATCCATCGGGATTGACAGCCTTTCCGGAAACGGAATATGTTGAAATATTCAATGCTTCGGAAGATTCGATTTCGCTTAGCGGTTGGGCGTTTGTCTATGATGACAAGGCGACGGCATTACCTGCAATTACGTTGCCTGCAGGGAGTTATGCGGTGATGTATCGTGAGGGCCGCGAAGCCTATGTGGACAGTTCGGGAATTGCCATGCCGATTACTGCCTTCCCTGCCAATCTTGCGAACACGGGCAAAACTGTAAAATTGATCAATACCATTGGACTGACCATTGATTCGGTAAGCTATCCCGAAGCGACGCCGGCGCGCTCCTACGAGCGCAATCCCGAAGGCGATGACTGGTACCTGTCTAATGATGCACGCGGCGGTACGCCCGGTACGATCAATTCGTCCAGCCTCAGACCTTCTTATCCCGATGATTTCGTCGTAGAAGAAGCAGTGAAAATCAATGAAAAAGGTATAGTTTTCAATGAATTAATGCCTGAGCCGTTCGAGGGAGGAAGTGAATATATAGAGTTGTATAACCGTTCAGAACGTCCCTTGTTGTTGACGGATCTTGTTCTTGCAATAAGGAGAGCGGACGGCACGACAGGAACACACTATTCTCTTTCGTCCATCATGGATATTTTCGATCCCGGCAGCTATATCGTATTGACAAGCAGTCGGAATGGAGTGCTGGATTTTTATTCGACGCCTGCCCCGCAAAATGTATATGAGTTGAAAATGCCCTTAATGAACAATGAAGGCTCTACTTTTGTGCTGTTTTCCGTAACTGACGGAACCATCATAGATGAAGTGGCATACTCGGCTAAATGGCATGATAAAGCCATCAAAAAGGCAAAAGGCGTAGCCCTGGAACGGATTCATCCGGATGAGGAAACGCAAAATGCGATGAATTGGACTTCGGCTGTCTCGACGGTCGGATACGGCACACCTGGCTATCAAAACTCTCAATATATGGCGGTTGCCGAATCCTCGATCGCGATGGAAACGCCGCAGTATTTGCCCGGATTCAATGAATATGTAATTGCATATCATACAGATCGAGCAGGCTATCATTGCCGGATTGAAATATATACTGCTGAAGGAAGAAAAATGGCTACGGTGGTGAATAATCAACTGACTGCACAGGAAGGTGAAATTCGCTGGAATGGCGATGGTTTGGACGGCAATCGTCTCCGCCCCGGATTGTATGTTTTTTATGCTGAACTTTATCATCTTGAGGGACAGCAGAAAACGATCAAAAAGGTGTTTTTGATAAAGCCGGAATAAATAAAAAATAACTGACGGTTTCACTTTTAAAAACCGTCAGTTATTTGTATGTTCCGAATGTTGTATCAGGAGGATTTTATTTTATCAGAATCCACATCAGTTGGTTTACTTCATCGTTGCCGTTGAATTGGCGGTCTATGGCTTCTTTATAATGTTCCTGATTATAACTCAGTTCGGAAGAAGGATACATCAGTCTGGCAGGCAACCTGTCAGGCATCGTGTTCAGATTGGTTTCCGGATTAATAGGAAATACGGGATAGCCTGTACGACGATAATCAAAATAGGGGTCTAACCTGTATTGCATAAATGAACAGATGTATTTTTGTTCTAAAATCTTCCGCAGATCGTCGTCGAAATTGCCTGTCAGTTGTATTTCCGGCAGAGCGAGCTGTTCCTTGATCATTGCATCGGTGAGGGCTTTCCCGTTATGATAGGCCGGATCGTCGGGCGTAGCGTCTTTCACCAATTGAAGCGAAGCCTCAATGCCTTTCAGATAATAATCCGAAGCGGATTTGCCGGGTAACCAACCACGAACAGCGCCTTCTGCAAGAATAAAATTCTGTTGCACATAGCCTATTTTGGAATAAGGTTCTCCGGGCGCATAGTCCGTATAGCGCGGATTGATTGTACTGACGCTGCCTTCTGCCACTTTCGCCGTAATATCCGAATAGGGAATGGACGGATCAACGCCGCTGTACGCATCCCAACTGTCGGACGGAATGCCTTGCTCAGTCAATGCTTCGGCGGGTGTTGCATAGTAAAAAAGCTTGTAATCTTTGTACTTTTTCATCAAATCCACTAAAAGGCTTGTAAGCCATAACTTTGCGGTGGCATTGTTGTTACGGTTATAGTAATACAACATGCCGGACTGGTTTTTGAAAACTAACCTCATATTATCCTCATTGGAGGCAAGCAGGGGGCGTTCGGCGACGATTTTAGCAAATCGTTCCTTCACCCTGAGATCTGGATCAGACTCCTTGATAGACAGCTGTATGAGCACATTAAGTTCAAAAGCGCTCACAATCTTTTTCCAGTTTTCCGTATTGCCGTTGAAGATATAATCGCCTTCCAGAGTGCCTGTAGATTTATTGAACGAATTATATGCTTCATCCAAATCATTAAGAATATGAATCATAACCTCTTTCTGCGTGTCATATTTTGGGGCTACAATTCCTTTTTCGCCGCCTAAGGCTTCGCTGTAAGGAATGTCGCCGTACAAAATACTGACATAAAACAATCGCAGAGCTTTCATAAACAGGGTGAAGCCATTATAGGAATCATACAGGGCTTCGGGCGCAAGTTCCATGATTTTATCCAGATTGTTCAGAATCAGATAATCCTCAAAGTTGATGTCATATTCCGACGTATAACGGTTATAGATTTCGTCGGCGTTGGAGCCGGCCGTAATCGTATATTTCGTAAAGGAATTTGCACGCTGAATGGTATTGACGGTATTCAAACTGAACAAATCGCCTATTACTGCAGTTGTAATCATTGACGACGAACCTTTTGTCGTCGTGTTGGGGTTACTGTTGATTTCGTCGAAACTGTTGTCACATGAAGCGACCGACATCAACAATACTGCCAAAACTATATATTTTATTCTTTTCATAATGTGATAATTTAAAAGTCAAGTTTAATATTAAATCCTATTAATCTCACCGACGGTGATTTCAGGTCACTGTCGCCATAATCAGGGTCGGCGTTTGTAAACTCTTTTGTCCAGAGCAATAAATTCTGTCCCGTAATCGAGAGTTGCAGCGTTTTCAGTCGCATTTTTTGACAGATGGACGAGGGAACGACATAGCCTAATGCCACTTCACGCAGTTTGAAGAACGTAAGCGACTGCACGGACTGGTCTCGCGGCGTGCCCCTGCTGTCCCACAATCCGTTCCGGATGTACGTCTCGTATGAAACCTGAACGTCGTTAGGAACAAATTCGCGGGTATCGCTGATGATGGTTCCGTAGGAATCGTATTTCACTTCGCCGGAAATCCATTTCACACCTTGACCGACATAGTTTTTCATCCCGTTCACCACTTCATCATAACGGTACTGGTTGTCGCTGTCGGGATGACCGCCCGCTTGCCACATGGCTTTGTCTATCTGGTTATGTTCATAACCTCCCACACGGCCATCTAACGAAACGTGAGCTGTGAAATTCTTGTACTTCAGTTCGTTACTGAAGCCCCAAATCCAGTCCGGGTCGTAATAATAAACCGTATTGTTGTAGCCCGAACGATAAGGCAAGCCGTTGTAATGGATCATCTGCCCTTCATAATACTGCCAGCCCTGATACGTTGTGTAATTTACAGGGTTGCCCACTTTGACCCATGGTTGCTTGGCCGAATAGGTTTCGTCCAACTGGTAAAACATGTATTTGCTGCGCGACCAATTTACCGATGCTGTCCATTGGAAATCTCTGTTTTTGACCACATCGCCTTCGAGTGTTATTTCAACTCCTTTTCGGATATGCTGCTCGTTAGTATTGATCAGTGCGCTGGTAAAACCGGAAGCCATACTCATGCCCGCCCAATTTTGCAGGTTGTAAAACTTCTTTTGATAATAGGCAAGGTCAAAACGAAGCTTATTATTAAATAAATGAGCCGCTGTTCCTATTTCCCATGTTTCTGAAGTCTGGGGCTTGAGATCAGCCGAACGGATGCTTGTGGGATATGTTTGTCCTACCTTGTTATCCCAGACGTTGGAATTGCTGCTGTAAACCTGATTGATGTCATAGATGCCGGGTGCGGTTTTGGTTACAGTCCACGAGCCTCTGAGTTTCCAGAAAAGCAACCAGTCTATTTTAGGCAAAAATTCGGTCAGGACTACGCTTCCTGCTAACGACGGATAGAAGAAGGAACGCTCTTTGCTTGAAAGTGTTGAAGCCCAGTCATTTCTGCCGGTAACTTCGGCAAAAACCGCATTTCTCCATGACGCGCCAAACTTACCGAAAGCGCTGTTGTCCTGTCGTTTGACGTCGGAAACCGATACGGTAACCGGATTAACGGAAGCGTTCAGCGAATAGAAGCCCGGTTGCGACAGGCCGTTGTTTGTTTGCGCTGATAAGGCGCTTTCCTGCACATAATAAAGCGAAACGCCAACGAAGCCGTCTAAATTGAAATCACCGATTTTCTTATCAGCCATCAACATGCCTTCCGTATTAACATTAAACCCTTTATACCACGAAGTTGCAAATTTACCTTTCAACTCCCTGACTGTTCCTACGGGCACTTGTTCGTTTATTTTTGAGGCATACGAATCTCCGCCTGCCTTGACGACTGCTTTCATCCACGGCAAAATATCGTAAGTAGCGTTGAACTGAGCGTTGAAACGGTCTTCATTTTTATCGCGGGTTATCTCGTATGCGTTAAAATAGGGATTGTTGTAATACGATGTATTCCACCAAACCG
This sequence comes from Tannerella sp., assembly GCA_031272155.1. Taxonomy (GTDB): domain Bacteria; phylum Bacteroidota; class Bacteroidia; order Bacteroidales; family Tannerellaceae; genus Tannerella. Next base: position 5,709 of record JAISUI010000086.1, read on the forward strand.
GATCCTGATTCTCCTTGCCCGGCTTCCAGTAATTGCGGTAGTCACGGACGTCATAATCGGTTCCAGTCCAGATTAACAAGGTGTACATATACCCTCTGATGCCGTAGCCGGCGCCCAAATCCTGAGGATAGAACAACTTGTTATAGTTAGCCGAAGCGTCCAATTTGAACTTGCCTAATTTAATATCGCCGGAAACTCCGTAGTTAAAACGGTTTAAACGGAGATTAGGATACTCGCCCTTGTTATAGATGTGATTCAAGGAAGTTCTGAAACTGCCGTTTTTGCCTGAATAGGCGATATTTATATTGTTATTCGTCACAATAGACGGCTCCAGAAAGTTTTCAAAATTATCCTTTCCCTTCGATACCAAAGGCTGTTCGTACCAGGTATAGGTAAACGGATCGTACTGAACAGCCGTTCTGCCGATGTCCATTTTATCGCCCCAAATATAGTCATAAGCGTCATATTTGCCGCCCGTACCGGTACTGTAAGAACTTTGTTGCCCGGGAAGTCCCTGATAACCCGCATGAAACATATCATTGCTGTTTACCGATACGGTAACGCCTTCATTCGCCCCGCCTCGTTTGGTGGTGATCATGATGGCGCCGGAGCCGCCCCTGCTGCCGTAAAGCGCCGATGCGGTGCTTCCTTTCAGCACGGTCAAAGATTCGATGTCATCAGCGGCAACATCTCCCAGTCCCATGTGTGCAAACGGGATGCCGTCAATGACTAACAGCGGACTTTCGCCGCGTAACTGAATATTCGGCGCCTGATTAAATTCTGTACTGTTTCGTACATGAACACCGGCGATTTTACCGGATAAGGACGTGCCGAGATAAACTCCCTTGACTGCTGTTACAGCTTCTCCATCAATGTTTTGCACCGCATAGCCCAAAGCTTTCTCCGAACGTTTGATACCGAGTGCGGTAACAACGATTTCGTCTAATTGCTCTGTGTCTTCCAAGAGCGTGATATTGAGGTCAGTCTTGCCTGCAATTGCAATTTCCTGCATTTTGAAGCCGATGTACGACACCTGAAGAGTCGCATTGTCGGAGACCGTTAGCGAAAACGTACCGTTAATGTTGGTGATCGTGCCGTTGGCAGTCCCTTTTTCCGTGACGTTAGCGCCTGCCAATGGCTCGCCTGTGGCATCTACAATCTTGCCGGTGATTCGTTTGTCCTGCTGTTGGATGATTAACATCTTGTTCGGATGATCCGACTTGTAAAGAATGATGTGCCTGTCGTCAATCGTGTATTTCACCTTTTTGCCGGCAAACAGTTCATTCAGCGCGTCCATCACCGTCTTGTTTTCCATGTCAATGGAAACCTTACGGGTAGCGTCAATTTGACGGGTATTATAAGAGAAATAGAATTCGGAAGTCCGTTCTATTTCCATCAACACTTCCTGTACAGTGACATTTTTCAGGTGCAGCGACAATTTGACAACGTCCGAATAGACGTTGTTTGCTACAGCGCTCCAAGTCCCCGACAGGAGAAAAAATAACATGCATTGTATCAAAAATGCACTTCTTTTGCGGCAAGGTTTTTCCTCTTTCCGCGGTCTGATAAATTCTAATATTCTCATAAGATTTTAATTAAAAAATAAATTACTTTTTTAGTTTAATGATCTGTATCTGATTCTTTTTAATGATATAATCCAGTGATTTAGTGGCTTTAAGATGGCGGAGGATTTGCTCCGGCGTCGTATTCTCCGAAGCGTGATACGTATAAAGTTCACGTGCAAGTTCCTCATCTTCAATGCTTATACTTACGCCAAACCGCCGTTCAAGGTCGTGAGCGATATGGCTCAACGGCTCGTTCAGGTAGTAAAATTCTCCTTTTGTCCACAAATGGATTTGTTCAGCCCCGGTCGTTCTCGTGAAGGATAAACCATGCTGTTCCGAGAAGGAAGCCTGTTCGTCCGGTTGCAGGGTCAGTTTGTGCTTCCCATCGGAGGTAGTCACTTCTACGCGCCCCTTCACTAATGTAACCGTCGAAGTCTCGTTCGCATAGGCGCTGAAATTGAATGTGGTGCCGGTTACTTTCACATTAATCCCGGAAGCAGAGACATAGAAAGGATGCTTGCGGTCGCTTTTCACTTCAAAAAAGGCTTCGCCTTCTAATTGCACCTGTCTGTTTTTCGGTGAAAAATCAGACAGGTAAGAGAGCCGCGTTTGTGCATTTAGCCATACGTTTGTCCCGTCCGGAAGGACGAGATGCGTCCGCTGACCGACAGGCGTCTCAATACAGGTAACAGCCTGCGGAGAGCCATGCCGTTGATATTGATAAACCGACCATAGGCCGATTGTCAATGCAACAATGGCAGCATATTTCAGAACCTGCAGAACAAGGCTGCGGGTAGCGTGCGTGTGCATTCGTTCCCGCAACCGGCGGTATCTCCGGTATGCATAGACTGCATCGCCTGTCTGTTCATTCATCGTGAGAACAGCCCATAAGTTTCGTTGCTCTGCAAATTCTTTCCGCAGTGCAGCATCGCTGTCCATGTCGCGAAACAGGTCTTCTTTCTCCTTTTCGGACATGGCGCGGGTAAAATATTTTGTTAATCGCTCGTTCATTTTGCGCCAACTTTTTCTATCAAATCGCATGAAGCGGATAGAATAACTAAGCCAAAATGTTAAATGATATTTATTAAAATGTTAAAATGGCAGGATATGCCTTATTCTGTTCCGGTGAGTTTCTCTTTAAGTTTTTTCATGGCGAGCGTGATATGGTTGTTGACGGTGGCCGGTGAAAGGTTGAATTTTTCGGCGATTTGCCGGTGGCTCATTCCGTCAAGTTTGCTTGCAATAAGGATTTCCCTGCATCGTTGCGGCAGGGACTGGATGGCTTTCTGAAGGGCGTTATATACGTCTTCCGGAAAAGCCTGTTCGTCGAACGATTCGAGCGAAAGCAGGTTGTATTCATATTCCCGCATCCATGTTTCCTGCATGGTTTGTTTATTTTTGGCGGCGGTGATTTGGCGGCGCATGAAATCAATACATTTATATTTTACCGATTTGAAAAGGTAGGCCTGAAGGTATTCCAGTTCGCCGAGCGGATATTTTTGTTCCCATAGTTCCATAAAAAGATCCTGCACAATGTTCTCGGCGTCTTCGAGCGACAGAATATACTCGTTCGCGAAACGGATCAACTTTGGGCAGAAAGATAGATAAATCCGTTCAAATGCAGCTTTATAAGAAACAAGGTCATAGGTCATAGTAACGTAGGCTGTCGTATAACTTGATGGCAAATGTAAGGTTTTTTTCTGAAACAGCAATCAGGAAAGTGGTTTTTAAGGAAAGCGAAAAATTTCGCCTTTAAAATATTTCCTCGCTTCATTTGTCTTACGGAACAGAGTCTTTTAATCACGGAGTAATCATTTAAAATGAAAAGAAATGTTTTGGAGAAAAAGTAAATTTGTCGC
>JAISUI010000093.1 GCA_031272155.1 Tannerella sp.
ATAAATAATAGAAAAACGGTTGCAGGCGTGGAAAAATTAGGTTTTTTTATGCCCGGTAATTTGTTTGTTCCGAATATTTTGTTACTCTCTCTCTCTCTCTCTCTCTCTCTCTCTCTCTCAGATAGTTATCGTATATTACCTAATGTATATACATGTTCGCGCCTGCTGTCCGGAGGCTCGTTCGGATCGAAATGCTTTTTTCCATACGCAGGGATATTCGGGGAAAACGCAGGGACAATCTATGCCGTCAAATTGGGAAGAATCGAATCATTACGATAAATTTTTTATTAATTGTATTACTAAACATTTTTGGATCTTATGGAAGAAAAACGATTTTTTAGAAAGTGGGATACCTGGCGCAAACTGTTGTGCCTGCTCTGTATCCTGAGTATTGGAACGCTCGCGGCCTTCGGGCAAAAACGGGTGAGCGGCACAGTGACGGACGCCAACGGCGAACCGATCATTGGAGCGAACGTGGTGGAAAAAGGTACCACCAATGGAAACATTACCGATGTGGACGGGAAGTTTACACTGACTGTCAAGGAGAATGCCGTGTTGCAGATTTCATTTGTGGGATATGCGACACAGGAAATGCAAGTAGGTAATCGGACAAGTTTGGCGATAACGCTTAGCGAAAACTTGCAGACGCTGGATGAAGTGGTTGTTGTGGGTTACGGTACACAGAAAAAGATCAACCTGACCGGTTCGGTAGCTTCGGTGGGTGATGTGGAGCTGAACAAACGACCTTCGACCAATGTGCAGAATTTGTTGCAGGGCAAAGTGTCCGGCGTACAGATTAGTCAGAAAGGCGGACAACCCGGTAATGAGCAGGGGAGTATTCGCATCCGCGGCGTTGGCACGTTCAGTAGTGCCGGCAGTAACCCGATGGTATTGGTGGACGGCGTGCAGGGCGACATCTCGGATGTGGACCCTAACGATGTAGAATCGGTTTCCGTCCTCAAGGATGCGGCATCAGCCGCCATTTATGGGGCGCGAGCCGCCAACGGCGTGATTCTGGTAACGACCAAGCGCGGCAAGACGGGCGACGTATCGGTGGAATATCATGTAACCCTTGAAGCGCAAAAGGCTACGCGATTGCCCAAACTGCTGACCAATTCGGCCGATTACATGATGTACTGGAACGAAGCCAATGAACGCGCCGGACTGCAAAAGTATTTCTCGCAGGAGGAAATAGACGCATTCCGGAACCATCCGGACGATCCGGTGCACTATCCTAATTTTGACTGGGTTGATTATATGATCAACACCGCCTTTACGCACAATCATCACCTGAGCATCAATGGCGGAACCGAAAAGACGAATTTCAACCTATCGGTTGGGTATCTTGATCAGGGCGGTATTGTGGATTATTACACCTTCCAGCGGTATAATATCCGGCTTGCCCTTGAATCGAAAATCACCAAGTGGCTGACCATTGGCGGAAATGTCCAGGCGATGCGGAAAGACCAGACGAATGACATACAGGGGGCAGCGGCGGATCACTATCCGCTTATGCACATCTACGGAAGCGCTCCTAACTATACGCCTACCATGACGTTACCCGACGGTTCGACCGGTTTTGTAGGGCGCTACAGCGCCAATATCGGGGAATGGACGGTGCGTAACCCTTATGCCAATTATGCCGCAGGGTCGAATATTACCAATAATTACACGGTAAGGCCTCAACTTTATACGGAGGTCAAATTGATGGACGGATTGACATGGTACACCAAGGGAGCGGCTGATTTTGATTATTATTTCCGCAAATATCACGAACATGCTGTTGACTGTTATTATTTCAACGATGGTACTTGGGCGCATAACAATGCTGTGGTCAGCCTCGGTGTCAGAGACTGGATGAACACTACATTCTATACGGCATTGTATTCTACGTTGAACTATCAAAAAACGATCAACGAAGCACACAATCTGAACGTGATGGCCGGTTACAATCAGGAATCTTCCTATTACAGGGAACTGTATGGCTATCGGATGTATTTTCCGACGGATGACCTGAAGGAGCTGAACGCCGGCTCGTCATTGAACCAGGCTACTTCGGGTACAGCCAACGAATGGGCTATCCAGTCCTTGTTCGGACGAATCAACTATGATTACAAAGGGAAATACCTGTTTGAGGCGAATGTTCGCTACGACGGTACGTCGCGTATTGCTACGCGTTGGGGTTTGTTCCCGTCCATATCGGGCGCCTGGAGGATTTCGGAAGAAGCGTTTATGAAGGACATTGCATGGTTGGATAATATGAAGTTGCGGGCTTCGTGGGGTAAGTTAGGAAACCAGAACGTAGGTAATTATCCGTATCAGGACGTTCTTTCCTCTTCGTCCTATCCTTTCAGCAGTCTGGAATCGGGCGTTCAATTGACGAAATTAGTGGATAAAACGTTGCAGTGGGAAACGACGACCAATACGGAAGTCGGATTGGAATTCAGCATCTTGGACGGACTGTTTTCAATGGGCGCCGTTCGCTATAATAAATTTACGGACGGTATCCTTTATAGTATTCCCGTTCCTGCCAGCGTAGGCCTTTCCGCCCCGACCGTCAATGGAGGCCAGATGCGGAACATCGGCTGGGATTTCGACCTCGGACACCAGTACAACCTTGGCCAGCTGCGATATAACGTCGCATTTAATATATCCACCTATAAGAATGAAGTCGTTAAAATCATCAGCCCGTCCTACGGAACGACTACTGTGCAGGAAGGACTTCCTTACGGATCCTTTTACATGGTAGAATGGATCGGTATTTTCCAGAACCAGGCGGAGATAGACAACAGCCCGACGCATCCATACGGACCAAAACCCGGCGATCTGAAATTCAAAGATCAGAACGGCGATGGAAAGATTGATGGCGACGATCGGATTGTGATGGACGGCGCTTTCCCGAAGTTCTTTTATGGCGGCAGCCTGAATGTTTTTTGGCGGAATTTCGACGCTTCGCTGTTTATCCAGGGTATCAGTGGGATTAAGAATTACATTGACACCAGTTCGCCCGGTTTCTTCCCGTATCGTCAGGGAGGCGCTCCGACGGTGGAATTTGTAAAAAACCACTGGACGGGCGAGGGTTCGACTAACAAGGATCCGGCCATGTACCGCGCGTCCTATAATCCTGTTCTCGGTACGGTGAACAGTTACTTTTTGCGCGACGCTTCTTATATGCGTCTGAAAAACCTGCGTATCGGGTATAATTTCCCGTCCGCAACGGTTCGTAAGGTAGGTGTAAAAGGACTTCAGGTATATCTTTCGGGCGATAATTTGGTTACCATAAGCAGTTATCCCGGAATGGATCCGGAAAAGTCGTATGCATCAGGCGCCTACAGTTCTTTTCCGCAGCTTGCGACGTATGCACTGGGTATTAAAGTTAAATTCTAAAAATTACAGAATATGAAAAAGTATATTGAAACAATAAAGATTTGTGTCATCGGAGCAGTGTCTGTATTTGCCGTATCATGTTCCGATTTTTTAGACAAGAACCCGCTTGACCAGATTACAAGTGAAACGTTCTGGACGAGCGAGAGTGAGGCCAATATGGCTTTGGCAGGCGTGTATGCGCGTTTGTACAGTTATCCGTTCGGTCATACCGACGGTGATTTTGACTGTATGGCAGGCGATATAAGCAGTAATCAGTCGCGTGCGGTCATTAATATTGCACAGGGAATGGTTGAGGACAATTCGGGAGGTCTTGTTTCCGATATTTACAATGCTTGCTATGCAGGTATCGCCTCCTGCAATTTCTTCCTTGACAATGCGGCAAGAACGCCCGTGTCGGAAGCGACGCTGAACCGCATGTTGGGCGAAGTCTGTTTCCTGAGGGCGATGTTTTATTTCAAACTTGCCCAGCATTATGGCGGTGTGCCGCTTTATACGAAGTCGGTGACCATTGATGAAGCGAAGGTAAAACAAAGTTCCAAAGCGGAAGTGATTGCGCAGGTAATCAAAGACCTTGATTATGCGATTGCCAATCTGCCCAATACGTCCTATACCGACGGTCATGCGGTAAAAGGCTCGGCGTTAGCGTTGAAAGCCCGTGTACTGCTGAATACAAGCCAGTGGTCGGAAGCGGCTGATGCGGCCAATCAGGTTATGCAAAGCGGATATTTCAGTCTTTGTGATAATTATCGCACACTGTTTCTGGCATCCGGTCAGACGAATAATCCTGAAATAATTTTCTCGGTTCGGTACCTCAATCCTGACAGGTCAACGGATATTGACATCCACTGGGCATGGTGGGCGTATGTAAATCCGAGGCAGGAATTAGTGGATGATTATGAATGTACGGATGGGCTTCCTATATCTTCATCGCCGTTGTATGATCCGTCAAACTGGCGATTAAATCGTGATCCGCGTCTGTTGATGACGATCAAGCATTTTGATGACAAAGTCGTCAATTCATCCGGCCAGGAGATGGGATTCGCATATAATGCAAATTCCGGAACCGGATATGAACCGGTGAAGCATTGTAATTGGGATGCGCTTCCAATTGATTACAGCACAAAGAGCGAGCAGGATTGGATATTGCTCCGTTATGCCGACGTATTATTAATGTATGCGGAAGCGAAGAACGAGGCGAGTGGTCCGGACGCCAGCGTCTATTCGGCGGTCAATGAAGTAAGGGGAAGAGTAAATATGCCCGCCCTGCCGGAAGGACTGACCAAAGACCAGATGCGCGAGCGCATCCGGCACGAGCGTCGTATCGAATTGGCGCTGGAAGGTATTCGCTGGGGCGATATGCTGCGTTGGAAAACGATGGAAACGTATATTCCAACATTAGTTGATCCGGGAGGAACACAGCGCCGTTTTGACCCGGCCAAGCATTATCTGCTTCCTTTCCCGCGAACGGAAACAGATATAAACGATCAATTGGAGCAGAATCCGGGATATTAAAGCAGTCAATTATTAAATTAATGATTAATAACGGCTTCACGTTTTTGTGGAGCCGTTATTATACTGTTGTTCTGTTTAAATGAGTATATTTGCGATATAAAAATAATAACGGAAGAAAACGGATATGCAAACCGTTGGATTTGCATTGGCCAAAAGAAAAAAAACGCATTATTATGAACACAAAATCAATTATTTGTTTGCTGCTTATAGCAAGCGCTATTTCATGCTCCGATTCGAGGTGCGATGAAATCGTTGTCAATCAGACGCCGATGAAATGGCGCTATGACAAGCCTGCCACGAAGTATTGGGAGGGTATGCCAATCGGAACCGGTCGTTTTGCTGCCATGATACCGGGCGCGCTCGGACACGAAGTAATCCCCTTCAACGACGAGACGCTTTTTACCGGAGGTCCATACAATCCGGTGCAACCGGGCGGAACGGAAACGCTTCAAAAAGTGCGCGAGTACATCTTCGCTCACGACTACGTCAATGCCGAAAAAGAAGCATGGAAACTCGGCGGCTTCCCGACCCACGTACAACTCTATCAACCTATGGGAAGGCTGAATATTGACTATGGACATACGCCGGAAAATGCGCTGAACTATACACGGGAACTCAATATGGAAGACGCAACCGTTGGCGTAGCCTATCAATACGGGGGCGTAAAATACGAGCGTCAGGTCTTTGCAAGCTACCCCGACCAGGTCGTTGTAGTCCGTCTGAAAGCCGACAAAAAGGGGAAAATAAACTTTTCAACATGGTTCACCTCGTTGCAGCCCAGCGCCAAGACACGCATCGAGAACGGCGAAATAGTGATGGAAGGCGCTACGATAGATAAGATGGACAAAAAAATAGCTTCGTATCAGAACAAAGGCACCGAGTACGAAGGCAAATATGTTATCTTGCCGCCGCAAATGCGCTGGCAGTCGCGGGTAAAAGTAGTGAACGAAGGAGGTAGTGTAAAGATGGACGGCGCTCGCCTGACTGTCTGCGACGCCAACGCCGTTACCATCATTCTCGCGGGCGCTACGAACTGGGTGAACTGGAACGACGTCTCTGCCGACGAGAAACAACGCTGCAGCGATTACATAACAAACGCCGCCAAATACAGCTATAAACAGCTGTTAAAAAGGCATTTGGACGACTATCGTCCGCTCTTTGCCGCCTGCAAGCTCAATCTTGGCGCCGACCCGCTGCCTCAAGCCACTACAACGCAGGCAATGGATACTATAAAGAAAGGCTTCAACAATCCGGCATATACGGCGAGGTATTTCCAGTTCGGACGTTACCTGCTGCTTGCCGGAGCGCGCGAAGGGACGCTGGCGTTCAACAACCACAATATCTGGCTCGACAACCTCGAAGGGCGCTGGCAGGGGCGGTGGACGCTGAACATCAACATTCAGGAGTGTTACTGGCCTGTCGAGAACACGAACCTGCCATGCGTCAACGAATCGCTGCTGCTGTTTGTAGAGAACCTTGCGCAGTCGGGGCAGCGGACGGCGAGCGAACTCTTCGGCTGTAGAGGCTGGTGCGGCTGCCACGGCGCCGACGTCTGGTTTAATACAGCCCCGCAGGACGGAAACCCTCAACACGCTACATGGCCTATGGCCGGTCCATGGCTTATGCAACAACTGTACTCACATTACGAGTACAACCCTGATACCGCCTATCTGCGCCGTATCTATCCGTTGATGCAAGGCTCTACCGAGTTTTTGCTTGACTGGATGGTGAAAGACCCCGAAACGGGCTATCTCGGCACGGCGCCATCTTCCTCGCCCGAAAATCGTTTCTTCGATGAAAAACGTCGTTCTTGCGCCCTGTCATTTGCCGCAGCAGGAGATATACAGCTGATACGCAATCAGTTACGCAATTTCATCGAAGCAAGCGAGGCATTGGGCGTAGCCTCCGGAACAACCCTCGCGCAGGCGAAGGACGCCATCAAACAACTTCCGCCGCACAAAATAGGCAAGTTTGGACAGTTGCAAGAATGGTTTTACGACTTCGACGAACCGGAACCGACACATCGCCATACGATGCATCTTATCGCCTTCTATCCCGACGATGATATAACACTCCGCAAAACGCCTGAATTAGCCGATGCTGTGCGTGTGTCTCTTAAGCGCAGAAAGGAACTTGAAATGAACTTCGGCTGGGCTGGAGCATGGAAAATAGCCATGCACGCCCGTCTTGAAGAACCCGAAAAAGCCTGTTTTATTCTGCATAAGATGGAAGCTGAGGCTGGCACATGGGCATACGCCGAAGACAGCCGCATCACACCGTCCTACGAAGGCAATCAGGCTATTCAGGGCGTTACGGCCGGCATGGCCGAAATGCTTCTGCAA
>JAISUI010000054.1 GCA_031272155.1 Tannerella sp.
TCCATAAACAGGAAGATGGGATTGCGGGAGAAGCGGAATGCTCCGGTGGTTATCAGTTCGTTGCTCGTCTTTTCGTCGATGCCGATGCGCCAACTCTTTCCGAACGAGACCAATGCCCAGAGGAATATCGCTAAACCGCAGTAACACAGCGCTATCCCTGCATATTTTACCCACGGGACGCATAAAACCAAGTCCGTAAGGAATGGCGCATGAAACACTGCCATGATTATCAGCGCGTTCCACAGCAGCAGAAAGGGCGTAAGTATGTTTTCAAGCAAACGTTCGAGGATGTTTCCGCCGCTTGTACCTATTGTCCAGACCTTTACGCCCTGCCTGTAGAGCATCACTGTCCTGCCGATAAACAGGACATTAAACAGCGCGAGGCTTGTCAAAATCAGAATGTTTGTTGTTGTCATATCTCTTTGAATTTCTTTACAAACTCCTCTATATCAGTCTCCTTGATTGCAGAAACGTTTTGGTCGGTTTTCGCAATCTTCTTGATAATCAGTCTTTCGAGAAAGTTCATCCTGTCGAACAGGAACTCTCCGCCGAGGAACTGCGCGGCAAGCGCCTTCTCGCGCAAGACATGTGGAAATGCGTTCGTTGTCTCCTGCTGCTGCTTGTTCGCATCCTGCTCCATACCGCAAACAAACAAGCCCAAATGTTTGTTTAGTAACGCACCGCTTTGCCGCTCGCAAAAGTTTTGCATAGCCGGCAAGGGCTTGCCGGCATAGACGGCAGTACCAAGAACTACCGTATCAAACGATTGAATATCAATCTGTTTATCGGTTTTGAGATTATAAACTGCGACGCTTTCCGTCGTCGGAAAACGCTCGGCGATTTTCTGCGCGACTTTCGCTGTCGTGCCATGCTTTGAAGCGTAAATAATTGCTGTTCTCATATTTATCTTATTATTAATGTGTTATTGCTCATTTTATTTAATTAATACTAACCAAAATCTAATTCTTTCTTAATCTGTTCATAAGTTTCCTGTTTTATGCTCTTGTGGGCGGTCAATTATTTAACGTATTTACAACATTTTCATTGTTCTGTTTTTTTGCACAATCTACGATTTGTTTGATAAATCCGGTTTTTGCCTGCGTGTATGCTTCGCGGTTGTATTTGTATTTTTCGGCAAGAGACCGTTTTAAGGCGACATATTCATCTCTTGCTTTTTTATTTTGTCGAAGATAATCGCGAAAATAAATTTCATCTTGCAAATCAGCAGTTTTTTCGCGAAAATGAGCGTGATAAGTTTGCCCTGCAAATCCATTTGGCGTATATCCTTTGCCAAATTCCATTGATTTTTCTTTTTCCGAATTAAACATATTGCCGTATCCAATATTTTTCATTATATTAACAATCAATATTTTATGCTCATTGTCCAACGTTTTTACTTCAATCAAAATGTCAATAATGGGTTTTGCCGACAAGCCAATAATAGAAGTAGAACCGATGTGTTCGATATTTAACGCCTCAACGTCTTTTAATACGTTGAATATTAACTGTTTTTCGTCTTCAAAAAGCCTTGTCCATTCTTCGCGATATGGCACAACTTCTATTGGAAACAGTTTGCCTGTCTCTTCGGGTGAAAGTTTGTCAAAGTTGGTGTTCATATTCAAATAATTAATCATGGTACATACGCCACTGAAACGCTGGTCGCAAACGACGTAAAATAACCGACACCGCCATTACTGATATTCGTAGTGATATTGGATGCCGGGCCGCCAAAAAACGGATTCTCTCCATTTTGTTCTTTTTGGCATTGCCAAATAAAATTATAATAGCCTTCTTCTATTCTACTGATACATAGCCCAATTTTATCTCCGGGCGCTACATATAGCAGCCCTTCCACATTCTCATTCCACGGATTTTCTTCATCTTCAGCTTCAAAATAGGTGAGTGTCAGTCCATTGATATAAACGTCGTTCATCCCAAGGTCGGAGAAAGCCATATAGTTAGATATCTGCGCCTTAGAGATAGAGTCGTTGAATATAATCCGGCACAGGTAGAAATCGGAGGAAGGTTCTTCTATTCCGTACATATTCAGTGCATAATGTTTATAGCCCATGATGTTAATCGCTTCAATACTAATAGAATCAAGTGAATAGGGTGGAGGCATGGTGGTAGATGCTTCATAGGTTTCGACCATGCCGTCGTGATCGAAATCCACCTCCACATTCAAATAATAGGTGACGCCCGGAATGACAGTCATCTCTTCAACTGTTTGATACACACCATTGGATTCTTCTTTCAATTCAACTATTTGGTCGTCGGATGAACGGATAACGACTTTTGCATCCGAAACGGGACTGTTTTGCTTTTCATCAAAATAAGGCGATGAACTTGTGATACGTACAGATTGCCATGTCGTCTCGTCGGTCAAACAACCGTAGATAACAATTACAGGCTCTGCGTCGTTGGTGTGAAGTTCTATTGGCGCCGTACATGAAACAGCCAATATGCTGATGAAAATACTTGTTATAAGCAATTTAAACATATTCGATTTCATAGGCTTCAGAATTTGAAATTATATGTGATAGACGGGACTATTCCGAATAAATACAGCATCTCAGCGTAAGGCCGTCCGCTACCAGCGTCTTGATTATAAGTGATAATCCACGGATTTTTTTTTGAATAGGCGTTATAGACCGACACATTCCACTCGCCTTTCCAACGTTTTTTGGAATCGGGCGCCGGAATATACGTAAATGACAAGTCTAAACGGTGGTAATCAGGACGACGGTACTCATTACGCCCGGAATAAATCGGGAAATATTCGCCATTAATCTCAAACCGTCCTGACGGATAGGTCGTCGGATTGCCCGTAGCATAAACCCAAACGGCGGAAACACTGCATTTTTTCGACAGTTCATAACTGGTTACAATATTCACGTTGTGCGTCTTATCAAACGGGGCTAAGTATGTTTTTCCCTGATTGACACCGGAAATAGTACGTTCGGAACGCGACAGCGTATAATTCACAAATCCCGTCAATCGTCCGGCATTTTTTCGCAGCATCCATTCAATGCCATAAGCCCGACCATTGCCGGTCCGCACTTCACCTTCTAATTTGTCGTTCATCAGAAGGTTTGCATGTTCCGCAAAATCAATTACATGAGTCATATTTTTATAGTACATTTCAACAGAGGCCTCGTATTCATTATCCTTCATGTTTTTGAAATAGCCAGCGGAAAACATATCTACTTGTTGCGGACGAATGTTCGGACTGGCTGAAAACCATATATCTAACGGCGATCCGGATGCGGAATTATTCGCTAACTGTATAAACTGCACATTATGAGCATAATTTGCTTTTAAGGAGGATGTTTTCGTGAGTTTCAACATCAATCCGGCGCGAGGTTCAAAGGCGGAATGCGTATGATAGATTTTTCCCGCACCATAAACCGTCGAATCGCTCACTTGATAGTGGCTATCATAATGAAAAACAGTCGCTTTGCCCATATTTTGAAACAAAGACCATCGAAGCCCGTATTTCACGCTGAAACGTTCCGAAAACTGCTGCTCGTTTGATATGTACGCATTGTGTTCTAAGGCTTTATTACTGCCCATTTGAATTTTCTCATAATCCTCCACATTAACAATGCCGGGATTAAACCTGTGAAGCGCGCTGGAAACGCCATAATTCAGATTCCATAAATCGCTGATTGGTTGGCTTATATCAATCCGAAACATCCAATCTGTGATACTTGATACCCAACTGGCGCGAGCGCCTTCCATATCAGATTTCAGTCCATAATTGTATCGCGTAAGGTGCAAGCTTGTTTTTGCCAGAAACTTTTCTGAAAAAACATGATTCCAGGACAACGATCCGGCGCCGTTTCCATAATCAAAACTGCCTACCTGGGCGCTGAAGCGATCATCGCCATAATATGCATTCAATTCCAGCCGGTCTTTGTCTGAAAACCGATGCGAAATTTTGGCATTCAAATCATAAAAATAAACAGAAGACTTATTAAGAGCCTCATCCTTTGAGGCTTTGAGAAATAGATCGGCATAACTGCGCCGACCCCCGATTAACCACGACGTTTTCTTTCCAATAAGTCCCTCTAACGTCAATCTGCTCGAAATCAATCCAATGCCCCCGGTTCCCTGAAAATTTTCAGGCGCTTCATTTTTTGTCTGCACGTCCAACAAGGACGACAACCGTCCTCCGTATTTAAGCGGTATATCGCCTTTGTACAACGATATGCCGCTCAGCACGTCATTGTTAAAAATGGAAAAGAATCCAAGCAGATGCGATGCGTTGTAAACATTCGTCTGGTCTATCTGTATCAAGTTTTGGTCGGGAGAACCTCCCCGCACGCTAAAGCCAGACCCTCCTTCCGATGCTGTCTGGACGCCCGGCAATAATTGTACCGCTTTGATCACATCCACTTCGCCCAGTAACGCCGGAACACGTTTAATCTCCTTGGCGCTCAATTTCTCAAGCCCTGTCTGCACACTGCTGACTCGCTCGTCCATAGCACGCGACGAAACGGTGATTTCATTTAATTGCGTGTTGCTTTCCAATTCAAAATCAATGGTTTTATCTCCATCCACTCTGACTTTGACTTCTTTGGTGTGATAACCGACATAGGAAGCGGACAATGTATAGACACCCTTCCTGACAGAGAGTGAATAGGCGCCATTTTCGCCGGAAAGCGCATGAATATGTGCTTCTTTTACATAGATTACCGCATCCGTCAAAGTTTCGTTTGTTGCATGATCAGTCACTTTCCCTCGAACATATATATTCTGGGATAAAGCAAATTGCCAAATTCCCAGAAATAAACTTAAAGTAAATATTTTTTTGCCTGACATAGGCTGCAAAGATACAATATATCAGGGACTTTTTTGTGCAAAAAAATAAAAAAAACGATTTAATTGCATAGTTCATACCGACGATTGACACACGAAGGCAGTTCGTCAGGGTAATGGGTTACATAAATCAGCGTTTTCCCATCTGCTTCACAGAAGGATTCAATAATGTGCGTTACACGTCGTTTGTTGGCCACGTCCAAGCCATGCAACGGCTCGTCTAAAATAAGCAAGTCGGGATCTTTCACAAAAGCGCGCGCCAGAAGCGTCAGGCGTTGTTCGCCAGTCGAAAGCGATGGAAACATACGGTCTTTCAACGTTTCTATGCCAAAAACGCGCATCCATGCAATTGCCGTTTCTTTTTGTGCAGGATTGCAACGACGAAACTGACCGACAGCATCAAAAAAGCCTGAACAAACTACTTCCGTAACGGTCACATTTTCCATATAATACAGGTGCATTTCAGGTGATACATACCCGATTCGCCGCTTGATATCCCAGATACTTTCGCCGGTCCCTCGCTTGCGGTCAAAAAGGTGAAGCGACTGTGCGTACGCTTGCGGGTTGTCGGCATACAATAAACTGAGCAATAGCGATTTGCCGCTTCCATTTGCCCCACACAACGCCCATCTTTCCCCATTTTTTGCTTCCCAGCAGATGTCTTTCAAAATCGTCTTGCCGTTGTAAGAAACGGTTACATGTTCCATCCGGAAAGCGATTTTATAAGGAATCGCTTCTTTTCGCGGCGGCAACAAGGGAGGTATAACGTCAGGAAACAATTCTGATTGCAACTGTTTGTCCGCGAGAAATGCTACGCGTGTTCGTGGAAAAGACGGTCGCAGGCATGAAACGGGTAATACATGTGTAATCATTGATGGAATATCTGCCGGATCAGACAATAACAGCACTACTTGCAATCCCTGCAAAGAAACCATTTGTTCCAACATCTGCAATAGGATTTTTCGGGAGGCGGCATCAAGGCCAATAAATGGATTGTCCAGAATGAGAATTTCAGGTCGCAGTAAAAGTGTGCGTATAATCAGAAACTTGCGCAGTTCCCCACTGGAAAGATGGATGATGCGTTTCGATAGCGATTCCCTGATGTGGAAAAGCGTGTAAATCATTTCCGTGAATGTGTCGTTCGGGGTATCCGGCAATAAATCACGGACATTGGGCATAGTGTCTGTCTCGGTAGCATGCCAGCGTTGTTGATAATAAGCATTCCGACAGTCTGCTAACGAATAAATATCCCTGAAGGCAATACATCGGACTATTTCGTTGATTTTTCTTTTACTGTGAAAACGGACAGTTCCCTGTTTTAAGGGATATTTGCCCTGCAATATGCCGGCAATCTGCGATTTGCCGCTTCCGTTTGCTCCTACTATTGCCCATTGTTCGCCTTTTCGGATGATCCAATCTAAAGAATCGCAAGGTTGCGCCTCCGGCAAACGGGGGATGGCTTGCGTTATTGATACAGTAATTTGTTCCCCGTCCATCGCTTTAGTCAAAATATTTAAAAAATCTTAGGCAGGAAAATAATTAATCCCACAACAACGGCAATGATGGCTGTCACCAGCACAGCGCCTGCCGCAACGTCCTTCACCCGTTTGATGGATTCGTCGTATTCGGGTGAAAATTTATCGGACAAAGTTTCTATTGAGGTGTTGAATGTTTCCGCCGTAAACACCATGCCCGCCACAATCACGATCGCTATCCATTCGGACGCGGAAATCCCGAAAAACCATCCTGCCACAATCACGCACAGGAAGGCAAGTATATGGATTTTGGCGTTTTGTTCCCGGACGACCATCCATCGGAGGCCATTCAACGCATAGCCGAAACTTTTTAGCAAACGCCTGAATGAGATACCTTTTTTGCTCATATTGATTTATTATATGCTTTATACATGACCTTTTCCATCGTTTACAAGCATGTTATTTCCAGCACAAAGATAGGCTTTCTTCATCAACATCCACACAAAAACAAAAAAAATTCATCTTTTTATTGCAGGATAAAAATAAAACCGTACCTTTGCACCGCGTTAGAAGAAAAACGCTCCTCAAAAACGGTGTGGTAGTTCAGCTGGTTAGAATACCTGCCTGTCACGCAGGGGGTCGCGGGTTCGAGTCCCGTCCATACCGCAAAAACGCCAAAATATTGATTTGCAATATTTTGGCGTTTTGTTTAATCAAACAACTCCAAATTGTTATTTATTTTAGCATTAAACAGTCAAATTATTCCAGGACGACACATGTTGTTAAAATCAGTTACTGTCTATTTTGTATATTTCCTTAATTATCAGTTATTTATAGTTTAATGTTTACTATTTGTGCCTAATTAATGTGCAAAGATACGGATTTCTCACACTCAAGCGGAGAAAAGTCGTATCCGCCGTCCCGGGTTTTGAGCGTTCCAACGGCGGGGAAAGGGACGTGCATACCGCCTGCGGTAATATTGTTGCGGGCAATGTATTCAAGCAATTTCTTGCGCGAGATAATAGCTTTGGCGGCATCCACATCAAACGACAGCGCTACTTCGGGGCAAGGCATCTGTATCGGCATGGCGTGTGTAAGGTCGCCCCATATCATCCACTTGGCGCCGGACGATTGTACGTAGAAAGCCGTGTGTCCGGGCGTGTGTCCGTATGCCGCTAACGCGCTGATGCCTTCGACTAATGTAGGCGCTGAAGCGATGTTTTCAATTTCTACAGGCTCGAAAAGATGCAGATTTGATTTATAGACTTCAAAGATTTTGCGTTGCGAAGCGCCTCTGTCACCGAGACCGTTCCAGTAGTCATGTTCGGCTTTGGCGATGTAGATCTCGGCATTCGGGAATGCTTTCTTGCCGTCGCGCAGCAAGCCGCCGATATGGTCGCCGTGCATGTGGGTCAGCAGGATGACGTCAATCCTGGATTCGTCGAGACCGAGCGTTTTAAGGTTGGAAAACAGGTTCTTGCCGTGTCCGGCGTCAATCATGACGTTGTGTTCGGGGGTATGAACTAAGAAGACTTGCGTCTGAAGCGGGAACGTACCGTCGGGCAGGTATTTATGCAACTGTTCGGGTGTAGCGCCTTTCAGTAAGCCCGTGTTACCCTGACCGCCGCCTTCCGACAGCACACTGATTGTGTAATCGCCTGCATTGAATGTGATAACTGTCCGCTCATCCTGGGCAATGACTTCATTTAAAGACAATGCTATAAAAATCAATGAAATAATTATTCTCATATCCATATTTTTTAAAATTGTACCATATAACTTCATCTAACCGACTACAAAGATAGTATTTTTTGAGATTTCGGCAGAGTCGCAAATAATCCAAATTTGCGAAAAAAATAAAAATCAGTATCTTTGCATCTTGAATACGGATGATTAATCGCCTCGTAAGAGGTTAAAAACAGGAAAAGATAATGATTATGAAAACAAATAAAATTCTAAAAAACAGCGTTTTGTTGCTGATTTTCTTTGCCGGGATTTTTGTCGGCAAGTTGATTTTTGGCGGACATTCTTCGACGCACGAATACACTTCCGAACAGGCAGAAGCGCAGGTCTGGACATGCTCCATGCACCCGCAAATCCGTCAGGACAAGCCGGGCAAATGCCCGCTTTGCGCCATGGACCTGATTCCCGTAAAATCCATGAGTAGCGGCAGTGCATCAGCGGATCCGGATGCTATCCAACTGTCGGACGAAGCCATTGCGCTTGCCAATATCCGGACAACAACCGTTGTACGGGGCAATCCGACTAAAGAAATCCGTCTTTATGGCGTGATTAAGCCTAACGAACGACGTTTGCACTCGCTTGTCGCGCAGACCGGCGGACGCATCGAAACGCTGGAAATCAATTATGCAGGCGAAACAGTGCGCGAAGGGCAGATCGTCGCCACGCTTTATTCGCCCGAACTGCTCAATGCGCAAAACGAACTGCTCGAAGCCCGCAAGATCGCTGCTACACAGCCTGCATTGCTCGATGCTGCGCGTGAAAAACTACGGCGTTGGAAGCTGACCGACAGTCAGATAGACGAAATCGAACGTTCCGGCAAAGCATCTGCCGTGATGCCGCTTATAGCCGATGCTTCGGGAACGGTTATCACAAAACGTGTAGAGCAAGGCGATTACGTCAGTCAGGGCGGCGTGCTGTTTGATTTGGCTGATTTATCGTCGGTGTGGGTTGTGTTCGACGCCTACGAAGCCGATTTGCCCTATCTGAAAACAGGCGATCAAGTGGATTTTACCCTGCAAACCATCGCAGGCAAAACATTCAACGGCAAAGTGGCCTTTATAAATCCGTTGCTCGACCCGACGACCCGCACGGCCAAAATACGTGTGGAAACAGCGAATCCCGGCCTTGAACTGAAGCCGGAAATGTACGCCAGCGCCACTGTCCGTACTGCGCTGAAGCGCAAAGGCGAGGATATCATCATTCCGAAATCGGCTGTCCTCTGGACGGGCAAACGCTCGGTGGTTTACGTTCGTCAGGCAGACAGCGAAGCGCCTGTTTTTAAGGTGCGCGAAGTCGAACTTGGCGAGTCGCTCGGCGGGGAATACGTCGTGCTGTCGGGACTGACCGACGGTGAACAGATCGTGACCAACGGCGCTTTCGTGATTGACGCCAG
This sequence comes from Tannerella sp., assembly GCA_031272155.1. Taxonomy (GTDB): domain Bacteria; phylum Bacteroidota; class Bacteroidia; order Bacteroidales; family Tannerellaceae; genus Tannerella. Next base: position 9,433 of record JAISUI010000054.1, read on the forward strand.
CGCACAGTTGGAAGGCAAACCGAGCATGATAAGCGTGTCCGGCGCAACGCTGCAAACCGCGTCGTTGCAGGTGCAGGGGTTGTGCGAGATGTGCAGGGAGCGGATCGAAAAGACGGCCAAAGCCATATTCGGCGTTTCGTCGGCCATCTGGGATGGCAATACAAAACTGTTGAGCCTGAAATATAACGACGGTAAAACATCGTCGGATGCAGTCGCAAAGGCGTTAGCCAAAGTCGGGCACGATACGGAGCAATACAAAGCCCCAGATGAGGTTTACAATGCGTTGCCGGACTGTTGTAAATACAGAAAATAAAGAAGATATATCTATTTTTGAACCCGTACTAAAAAAAGAAATGAGATGAAACAAATCAGGTATTTATTTGCAGCGGTGATTATAACTGTTGCATTAGGGGGCTGTTCAAACGCCTCTTCAAAAAAAGCGGAAAGCAGCGACGCTGCGGCGCAACACAGCGACGAACACGTCGAAATGACAGTTGGCGGCAGTTGCGGCATGTGCAAGGAGCGGATTGAAAAAACGGCGAAAGCCGTTGAAGGCGTAGCTACTGCCGAATGGGATCAGTCAAAGCAGCAACTGCACCTGCATATTGATGCCGGTAAAACATCGCGTGAAGCTATCAGCAAGGCGCTTGCCGCCGTGGGTCACGATACGGAACTGGACAAGGCGCCCGATGAAGTCTATGATGCGTTGCCGGACTGTTGTAAATACAGGTGAAGATCGGAGACACAATCCTTGGCCCTTATCCCGTCATGCTGGCGCCGATGGAGGATGTGACAGACCTCTCGTTTCGCCTTCTTTGCAAGCGGTTTGGCGCAGATTTGGTTTACACTGAGTTCGTTTCGAGCGACGCACTGATACGGCATGTCAACAGGACGAAAGAGAAACTGGCGGTAGCTGCCGCTGAGCGTCCTGTGGCGATCCAGATCTACGGGCGTGAAGTGGGGGCGATGTGCGAAGCGGCGCAGTTGTGCGAAGCGGCGCATCCCGACCTGATTGACCTCAATTTCGGCTGTCCCGTCAAGAAGGTAGCCGGCAAGGGCGCCGGAGCGGGCATGTTGCAAAATATCCCGCAGATGCTTGCCATTACCCGTGCTGTGGTGAGAGCTGTTTCTGTGCCAGTAACGGTCAAAACGAGACTGGGTTGGGACAGCGAACACCGTATCATCGTCGAACTGGCCGAGCGGTTGCAGGACTGCGGTATCGCCGCTCTCACGATTCATGGCCGCACCCGTGCGCAGATGTACACCGGTCAGGCTGACTGGACGCTGATCGGCGAGGTGAAGAACAATCCCCGGATGCACATTCCGGTAATAGGCAACGGCGACGTCACTTCGCCCGAACAGTGTCGCACCTGCTTCGATCGCTACGGGGTGGACGGAGTAATGATCGGGCGCGGCAGCATCGGACAGCCGTGGATTTTCCGCGAAGTCAAACATTATCTTGCCACCGGCGAACGGTTGCCTGCCGAACCGTTTGAGTGGTACTTGGACATATTGAAACAACAGGTGTTGCAAAGCGTGGAACGTTTGGACGAGCGGCGCGGCATCCTTCACATCCGCCGCCACTTGGCCGCCACGCCTCTTTTCAAGGGAATCCCCGACTTCCGGCCTGTCCGCGTGGCGATGCTCCGCGCCGAGACAGTGGAAGCCCTGTTCGATATTATGGACGGGATAAAGGGAGCATTCCTAACCTGACGGCTTCTGACAGCAGGCGGCTTGTCTTTTTCACCCCGGCTTTTTCTTTCATGTTTTCAACGTGGCGCTTGATGGTATATTTCGCCCTGTTTAATAACCTGCCGATTTCTTCCTGTGTCAGGCCCTCGTACAGATAGCTGAGCACTTGCATCTCACGGTTTGTAAACCTGAACTCTTTTGACTCCAGCATGATAAAATCGAGCGGGATTAGTTTATCGCCTCCCACAACGGTTTTGATGCCGACAACGATTTCTTCCACCGACGAGTTGGTTTTACATATATAGCCATTGGCGCCGTTGTCCAGCGACCGTTTGATATAGGTATATTCGCCATAGCCCGACAGCATGATGATTTTCAGGTCGTGATAGAGGTCGCGTATTTCGCTGCAGAATGTTAGTCCGTCCGATTCCCCGTCTCTCGCCGACAGGTTGATATCGAGCAGCAACACATCCGGCATTTCCGCAGCCAGTCCTTCGCGGCACTCCGCAATCGTGTTGTAAGTTGTTGTCAGTTCAATCTCTCCCAAATCGTTGATGGTTTTCCTGAACATACCGAGGAACAAATTATCATTTTCCAGTATATGCACTTTTACTTTGCTGTCCGATGATTTATGCAATGCAGTATTCATAACATTATATGGTTTTATAGATTAGTGTGCGTTTAGTACTACGGAAATTTCCGCCCCTTCCCCCGGCGCCGTATCAATAGTGATACGCCCGCGGCAGAATGCCAGCCGGCTTTTGAGATTATTGAATCCCATGCCCCGGACAACGGTTGCAGGATTAAAACCGCAACCATTGTCCTGCACGGTGAACTTGATGCGTTTATCTTCCTGATAGAGATAGATATTAATCTGCTTTGCGCCCGAATGTTTGATCGCGTTATTTATCAGTTCGCTCACGCAGAGATAGGCATGCCATTCCAACAGCAGTTCGTAGCGTCTGTCATCGCTGCAGTGGTGGAGTATAGCATGGGGAATGTTGGCGCAAACGTCTTCCACTGCAGCCCGGATTCCATAGTTTCTCAGCGAAGGGGGGAAGATATGGCGGGTGAAATTACGCATTTCTAATATGGCCTGATCCAGCATCCGGCAGGCTGCTTCGGATTCCGGCAAGTTGGTCAGGCATAGCCGGGTAGTGGACAGCGACCGGCCGAGTCCGTCGTGCAGCGATTGCGCCAGATATTCACGCTCGCGGGCGGCGCCGTCAATCATGGCCTTTTGCATGGCTACTTTCCGCTGTTTTCGATAAAAAACGAACACTACGGCTATGACCAGGATTGTCAGGATGGCAGTCAGCATAAAGAAGAATCTTTCTTTTTCCAGCGCGGCGATGCGCATGTTTTGCAATTCCGCCTGATAGCGCAGGTCTAATTCCCGCAACGTGTCTTCATGCCGTTTCATTAGCAGGTCATATTTCCGGAAGAAATATTCCGCCGTGTCGCGATTACCCAGATACATGTGGCTGATAGCGATATTACCGGCTATTTCGGGGCCGGTATCCACGGCGGTGGAATCGGCTTGCCAGGCTTTCATGGCGGTGTCGGCACAGTCGCGATAGCGCTTTTGCACAAGAAAAATTTCGGAATAGACGTTCCATATTTTGATATGCAGGTACGTGTCGCCGAGTTCTTTTGCCAGGCAGAGACCTTCGTCTAAGAATTGCATCGCCTTATGGAAGTCATTCAGGCGGATGTATATTTTGGCCAGCGCTTCGGTGGAAAGGCAGGTAAAGACTTTGTATTGTAGTTCGGTGCTGATTCGATAGACATGTTTTTCGTATTCGAGCGCCAGGTTAAGATTGCCTTCTTCCATGGCTATATAGCCGGAGTTGTAGTAATAGCGCATAGCTATCTCGGTTGTATTGAACAGTTCGTCGGGGATATAGTTCTTTCGCGAATTTTCCAGGCAGAATTTGGCGCGTTCGTAGTGTTTCATCAGGCGATAGATTTCGCCGAAATAGGAATCGGCCATACACAACATGTCGTTTCTTTTCACTTTGCGCGCTATGAGCTTTAATTTCCAATTGTATTTGCTGGCTTCAAAAAACTTCCCTTCGCGAATATAGGCGTCCACGCTGTTCCAATAGACAACGCTTTCCATACGTTTATCCTTCAGTTTGTCGGCATAGTACAGCGTTTTTTCGTGATAGTAGCGCGTCGAATCATATTTGGCGTCCAGCACATAAGCGCCGGCCAGCCACAGGCTGAACCCCATAGCGTGATAGTCGTCCTGCATTTCTTCCGAAAGCGTAAGTCCCGGCAGGGCATAGTTGACGACGCGGCGCCAGAGCGGCTGGTCGCTGTCATGGCTCGTCCCCTCTTTATAAATGTTTGAATAGATAATTCTATACAAAACATTGATCTGTTCTGTTTTATCAAGCGGCTGCGAGCGATAGATTTTGATCAGCGAATCTATCACAGCCTGTTGCGCACCGGCCGCAGAGGGACGGATGGAAAGCAACGTCGTTATCATCAGGACTGCACCTAAAAGTCTTATAATGACAGGTTTTTCGGATTTAACAAGCATAAATATGCGTTTTTAACCGATACAAAAGTAGTAAAAAAATTTGTTTTTCTAATTTTTGGATAAAAAAAATCCATAACACACCAAAAAATGGTACTAAAGTACCATTGCAGGATAATTTAAAGTAGTCTATTTTTGCAGCATCAATCTTTATTAGCTAAAATCATGCATTATTTAGAAAATTAATAGAGGTAGATGTACAAACGGATTTTAATTAATAACCGCCTGCCGAAAGGGGGCGCAAATACAAATAAAAACTTTAAAGCAGCCGCCGAGCCGCTCGCGTGTGGGGGTCGGCAAGAAAAAAATGAAAAAAGTAGATTTAAAGAAAATTTTAGTTGGATTGGCGGCAGCGTCAATCTTGTGTGCAATGATTATTGCCTGCGGGCAGAAATATCAGGGCAATTTGGTTCCTGTGCATGACGAAACAATCGGCAAGTGGGGCTATGCCGACACTACGGGGAAAAACGTGATCCTCCCGAAATGGGACAAGGTCGGCGAATTCTCGGAAGAGTTGGCAGTGGTTTGTACCGGCGGCAAGTATGGATTTATTAATCGAAAGGGGCTGGAAATAATCAAACCGCAATACGACGCGGCAGCGCCTTTTGCCGACGGACAGGCGGAAGTGGAGATTGATGGCAAAATCGGCAAAATAGATGCAAAAGGAAATGCCGCGGCGCCGTTCAAAAACAAGGAGGTTTTTCAGGGGACCGACACTTTTAAAGTTCGGTTATTGAAGAAAGGTGAGACAATCAACAAAGACGTAGTAACGGGAGAATTTATTGTTGGTAAACGTGCTGAAGAGAATTGGGTATCGGCAGAGTCACCTGCGGAAACGGCATCCTTTCTGATGGAGATGTATTTGTCAAATCAGGATTATATGGCGTTATGTTCTAAAACGCTTAATAAGAATAAGGTGGATAATGCACTGGCGATTTGGCGTAAATGTGGTGGAGGCTATATTATCGGAACCGACGAATCCGGACAGCAGATTGCGTTTTTTGGAACTTCAGGAAGTGCACTTGATATTATTGGGGAAGGAAAGATGAAGATTAAAACATTGCAGGAAAAAACTTTGATAACTGCAACCAATTCTTACTCTAACAGCAAATACGTGATTACCGATATTGAATATACAATCCCCATAAAAAATACAGACTATTATGACCAAAAAAATCTTGGAGGAGGCAGAACGATGTCAATTTCGTTTACTTTATCTGTTCAAGGCAAAGAAAAGAGTATCAATCAATGCACAATCAGGATGGAAACGCGCATACAAAATGCGAACGGTTCAGTTAGAACTACTAGCAGCACATCCCACGGATATGATATAGCCGTGGGCGGAGGGAAGTTTACTGCAAAAGTATCCGATTACAATGTGAGTGGAACAATTACCAAGGACCGTATCAGCGGGACAATCAGAGGTGGCGGGGGAAGTTACTCCTATTCGGCAAAAGAAGGCAATATTCCATCTTCCGGCGATGTCGGCAATGCAACGCCTTACAGATCCATAGAACAGTCAAATATTGTAAGCAGTTCGATATCAAGCATAGCTGCCGATGCGTTTAGCGGAAGGAAATAATATGAACTGCTCTACAAAGGGGCAAAAATTTAAACTTAAAGCAGCCGCCGAGCCGCTCGCGTGTGGGGGTCGGCAAGAAAAAAATGAAAAAAGTAGATTTAAAAAACGGTATTATCGTGACAATAATAGCGATTGTTGCGTTTGCAGGGCTTTTGGGATGTGGTCCTTCGGCCACTGTTATTGGGATAGAAGGAACGGGAAATGAATCTCCCAACGGTTCTTTGGGTATGGTTATGCTTATCAAAAACAATTTGGAAGCAGGCAATATAGGGGTGAAAGTAAGTATGTACGTAAGAAATTTCGGCATCTTGCGGGACGTTAAAAACAGTGATGCCCGGTCGGTAACAGAGGCGCTGGTGAAAGGCGCAAGCATTGTAAATACGGCTCGCAATTACAGCGAAAAGCAGTATTACTATTTTTACAGCGAAAAAGAATTTGTGAAAGGCAAAAACTGCAAGATTGTCCTGTACTATTTTGTCAAACCCGACATGATTGATGAAAACCTTGCTTTCAACTATGATTTCAGTGCCGGAGATAAGCATATCAAAGCAAAGAAAACCATCAAAGAAGTCATGCTTTCAAAATCGTTCGACAAAGACCAGGTACAGGCCGGAAGTACGACGATAAATATAAAATAGATTTATTAACCGCCTGCCGCAAGGGGGCAATTTTAAAATTTTAGAAAGGGAAAAATTATGGGACTATTTGATTTTTTGAAAAGAAAAGGGGATGCAGCGCCGGATGAAGATGCGCTGTTATTGAAGGCGGAACCGATTTCGCGGAAACGGATGGATCTGTTATGGCTGGATCCACAGAAACTGCAACAGATGGGGCAGGTCATTGCCGAA
>JAISUI010000127.1 GCA_031272155.1 Tannerella sp.
AGTCGGGCGCCTGACGCTTAGCTAATCCGCCTCGTATATCAGCCATTCCCATTGACATGTATTCGTTTTTGACATCTTTCTCAAGCGCTATCCACTTCGCTGCGCCCCAGTCTTTATCACTGAAAGCGCCGGTAGAGAATGTCTGCGGCTCGCTCCATTCGGAAGCTTTGCCATCAGCGTCCCAAATACGCGCTTTCCAGTAATAGCGCGTGAACGGCTTAAATTCCTTGCCGTTGTAAACAACCAGCACAGACTGCGACGACGACGTTTTGTCGCTATCCCAGATGTCGCACTTGCCATTAGCAAGCGCTTCAGGCGACGAAGCGACAGCAATCTGATAGGCAGACTGCACAAAATTTCGCTCCACAGAATAGATTTTCCAACTGAAGCAAGGCTTCATTGTTTCAATAGCCAATGGCATGGAAGCCTGTTCGCAAGTAAGGTCATAAAGCGAAAACGATGAAGCGGCCGTCATTGTAAAAGCCAACATTCCCCAGCATAAGATCAATATTTTCTTCATTATCTTTACAATATATAAGTTTGTCAATTGACAGTTGCAAATGTGGCAATTTCTAATCACAAATCAAAATAAATATCCAATTATTTTTGTTTGCGGTTGATATGATACCACAGAAACAGCCACGCTGTGGCGGCAGCCAGCAGGTCAGACAACGGTTCTGCATACCACACGCCGTCCAGCCCGAAAAACGGCGGAAGAATCAGAATCGCCGGAACCAGAAAGATAATCTGGCGCGTAAGGCTCAAGAAAATGGATTTCCAGGCTTTCCCGATGCTCTGGAAGAAATGACTTATGGTGATTTGCGAACCAATCACGAAAGATAGCATCATATTTATTTTCAATCCATTGGATGTAATGGCCAATTGTTCAGGATCAGACGTAAAGGCTTTCACAATGATTTCCGGAAAAAACAGGCAACAAATCCATCCGATACTCATAATAATTGTAGAAGTGATAATCACTTTCCATAGCGTTTCCATGACCCGGTGCAAATGCCCCGCCCCGTAATTGAAACCGATTATCGGTTGCATGCCTTGTGCAATCCCAACGACGAACATAATAATGAACATACTGAAACTGATGATAATAGCATTGGCGCCCAATGCAAGACTGCCGCCATAGGTTTGTAATGAATGATTCATTACAATGCTCACCGAACTTCCGGCCATCTGCATAGCAAAAGGCGACAGGCCAATGGATACAATCAATCCGACCGTTTTCATGTCCGGCAAAAAGTATTTCCAATGAAAACGAATCATACTTTTCCGGCTAACAAAATGAATCATGACAAACGAAGCGCTGATAAACATAGAAATGGCTGTTGCAATCGCCGCACCCCGAATGCCCATATCCAACCAGAAGATAAAAATCGGATCCAGGATAATATTTAGCGTCGCACCGATGATCATCGCCACCATCGCTTTGTTCGGATAACCCGATGCACGCATAATCGAACTGTAACCATAGTTTAACGAACTGAATATATTAGCCGGAATGACTATGTACAGATAGTCGGAAGCATACGGGATAATTTCGGCATTCCCCCCGAATGCCGTTAGCAGCTCGTCCATGAAAAGCATACATGGCGTCACTGTCAGCAAAGTAATTATAAGTGTAAGTGAAAATGAATTGCCAAGTATCTTTTCTGCCATCCCGACATTTTTTTTCCCAAGAAAAATAGCAATATGTGTGGATGCGCCCACTCCGACCAGCATCCCGAACGCTTGAAGTATCATCATGATGGGAAATGTCAACGCCAACCCTGAAATGGCCAACGCGCCCACCCCATGTCCGATATACATCCGGTCCACGATGTTGTACAGCGAGTTAATCATCGTTCCGATGACAGACGGTATCGTGTAGTGCAACAGCAAACGGCCGATTTTCTCGTTTTCCAGCCTCCATGTAATCCGGTTCGACATACGCTTCGGTTATTTTCCTGCTTTCTTCAATTTCACTTTAATCTTACGGCCTTTTTTGCTCTCGTTGTGAAACCTGTCCATTGCGGTGACGACATACGTACATGGTTTATCGTTCGGAACAGCACAAAACGGTTCGTGTGTAATGGCGTAAATAGCGCTGGAACGGTCGAGGTCTTTCTTTTCGCCTTTTAGAAAACGGTAAACCACATAATAGGCAACACCTCCCTGTTTACGTGGGGACGGTGATTCCCATTGCAATTGCAGCCCCCAGCTTGACTGTTGAGACTGCAAGCGCTTTATTTTCCCGGGCGATCGCTTGTAGAGATGGGTATAAGCCGGTATCAATGCCGGATAGCGGTGATAAATAACCTTTAAACTGTCCGTCACACCACCGTTGTTCCACAATAATTCATTGGCCGGCCAGAAAATATTACCCTGAATCCGCTTCAACGCCCGCGCCAACCTCATTTTTTCATTCAATTGATTGAATTTCATTGTCCGCGCTACATCCTGCCCAATATACAGATGAATGTCACTTTTTTGTTTGTTCCACCAGTGAACAAGCGTCGTATAGTCGGCTCTCGGATGTCCTGTTTCCCAATATAGTTGAGGAGCGCAATAGTCTATCCACCCTTCTTTCATCCAGAAAAGGACGTCGGCATACAGGTCATCATAATTCTGAAGGCCATTCGTAAGGCTTCCCTTTTTATATGAACTTTTATTACGGTAAATACCGAAAGGACTGATGCCGAAACGTACCCAGGGTTTCGTTTCCAGAATAGTGTGTTTCACATCATAAATCAGTTGATTTACGTTTTTCCGCCGCCAATCGTCACGACGATCGGGTTTATAATCCTGTCCATACCGGTTAAAACTTTGTTCATCGGGAAATTTCTTGCCCTCGACCGGATATGGATAAAAATAATCATCCATGTGGATGCCGTCCACGTCATAGCGGGAAACTATATCTTTTACAACCAAGCAGATAAACTGCCGACATTCGGGAATGCCGGGGTCAAATAAAATCTGATTATTGTATTCCACAAACCACTCAGGATGTTGATGATAGACATGCGAACCGTCAAAATCCCTAAAGCCCCCTGCGCCGACACGATAAGGATTGAGCCATGCATGAAATTCCATGTTTCGTTGGTGACAGGCATCTATCAGATAGGCCATCGGGTCAAAATCCGGTTCGTCAGGCGGCGTGCCCTGTGTGCCTGTCAGGAAGCGACTCCAGGGTTCATACTTGGACTTATAAAACGCATCGGCCTCGGGACGCACCTGAAACACAATGGCATTGATGCCTGCTTCACACAATTTGTCTAACCGTTCCATCATTGTATAACGAAACGACGCCGACGACATGACGCTATATTCATCCTGAAAAACAGTCTGTATCCACGCACCGCGAAATTCCCGCTTCGGACACAACATCTTTTCTTGTTTTATCAGACGCTTGGATGCACAGGAAGTGCACAGGCAAAGCGCCACAATCCATAAAAAAAGATATAAATAACTTTTATTCCGATAAATCCGTATCATTTTGATAATTCTGCTTGAATTGTTTCCTGCAATCCCCGCCGCAGGTCGAAAGCCGGCTTAAATGCCAGCTCAGCGCTGAGAGGCGCAGTATCGCAAATCCAGTTGCATTGCTTAAGTATCTTATATTTATCGGTATTAAGCGTCATGGCGCGCCCTGTAATCCGCCCGAATAGCTCAGAGCATAAGCAACTGACATACACTGCCCATAAAGGCAAACGCAACCGCATAACGTGTTTTTTGCCAAGGATTTCCTGTATGAGCCGGGCAAACTGTTCATCCGTATAAACATCGCCATCGGCTACGAAAAAAGCGCGATTCTGTACCGATTCTATTTCCAGCGCTCGAAAAGCAACTTCGGCAAGATCATTGATATATATAAATGTAAGGAATTGCGGTTTCATTCCGGCGGCAAAATCAAAACCTGCACGGATACTCCGAATCTCCATCAAATAGTCCTTATCGCCGGGGCCATATACGCCTGTTGGACGCAGGATAACGTACGGAATCCTGTCCTGTTGGCAAAGATACTTCTCTGCCAGCAGCTTACTCTTGCCGTAAATTGATTCGGGTCGTTGCGGATCGTCCAAGCGGACAGGGCGAAACGTCCGGGCATCGCCACCGCCATAAACGCTGAGGCTGCTCATAAGAAGGATTTTTTTGGGTTTGCATCCCGTTTGAGACAATGCATCCAGCAACCGGTGCGTATATTCGGCATTGATTTCAAAAAAATGCGCACGACGGAGCGTTTTCGTCAGTCCGGCATTATGAATAACGTAATCCCACGCACCGTGTTTACAAACATGTGCTGCGATCTGTTCTTTCAGCGTCTCCGGATCGTTGTATTTTAAGTCTATGCAGTGAATCCTGTCCACAGGCAACCGTGCAAGTGAACTTGTAGCCCGCACGCCGGCCCAGACTTCATAGCCTCTTCCAAGCGCTGCCGCTACCAGGGCACTCCCGATAAAACCATTAGCTCCCGTTATTAATACCTTGTTTTCCAATTATAACTTTGTACTTAACCTGTTCAAACGAATTGCAAAGGTAATATTTTATGGCGGAAAAATAAGTGGTTTGTACCAAAAATACATTTTTTCGACCGATTGATAATTAAATGTCAATTATATCACCGCTTGTTAACTTACTAAAAATCATAGTAATACAAATTACTACATCAAAACGATTACTTTTTTTGAAAAAAAATTCCATTTTTATTTGTAGTTTCAAAAACTTCATTTATCTTTGCCGTCGTCAACTGTTAATAAAATATCAGACAAAAGACAGAAAGTAAGAAATTTACAATTAATATATAAATCATTATATATAAATGCGTTATTGTATTATTAATCATTTAAAACTTTAATTATGAAACAACAGAGTCATTTTAAAAGAAAGGAGCGCAGATTACACAGATTGCTATGCTTGCTGTGTATCCTGTGCATGGGAACGCTGACGGCCTTCGGGCAAAAGCGTGTGAATGGTACAGTGACCGACGCCACGGGCGAAGCGGTCATCGGTGCAAACGTAGTTGAAAGAGGGACTACGAATGGCAGTATTACGGACATTGACGGGAAATTCTCGTTGAATGTAACCGGGAGCAATGCAGTGTTGCAGATTTCTTTTGTAGGATATGTGACACAGGAAATTGTGGTCGGCAACCAGACGACATTGAACATCACACTGAAGGAAGACGCTCAGGCGTTGGAAGAAGTGGTGGTCGTGGCCTATGGGACGGCCAAGAAGAAAGATCTGACAGGATCGGTCACTTCGGTTGATACAAAAGTGATTGGTATTCAATCCCAATCAACAGTAACCCGTGCATTGGAGGGCGTTGTCCCCGGTCTGCAGGTAACGGCAGTGGATGGCCAGCCCGGTATAGACATGGGCATCCGTGTGCGTGGTATGGGCACGGCCGAACAAAGCCAGTCCAATGCGCTTATCGTCATTGACGGAATTCCGGTAGAAACATCTATTGACGCCGTCCATTCCAACCCGTTGTCAACGATCAATCCGAAAGACATCGCGAGTATTACGGTGTTAAAAGATGCAGCTTCGACAGCCCTCTATGGTTCGCGCGGCGCCAATGGCGTGGTGTTGATTACAACCAAACGGGGCGCTACCGGCAAAGCCAAAGTGACGGTAGAAGCGCGGTGGGGTATTAATCAACCGGGTCCTAACATTCTGCAAACCATCAGCGATCCGAAAGATGTGTATGAATATGTTTGGCAAATGAACTACAACTCCTATCGGTTTGGCGCTAATGGAAACGGCGGTTCATTGAATTATTCCACCAATGTCCAGACTCCAAATGTTACGCACGAAGAGGCGGCTCTGTTTGCCAGCCAACACCTGTTCGACTACAACGGCACTGCTACTTTCCAACGGAATGCTCAGTTGGGGAACTGGATGTTGTACAGGGTGCCGGGCGCTATTTACACACCTACTTCGGCAGGCACTTCCAACGAAAGCGCCACAATGTCAGGCGCCTATTTAGTAAATCCGGACGGCAAACTGAATCCGGACGCCATATTCCTCGGTTCCGACACCTATCAGGAACACGTTCTCCAGAACAGGTTTCGCCAGGAATATAACATCGGAGTGAGCGGCGGGAACGAAAAAGTGGACTATAATGTTTCGCTGGGCTACCTGCAGGATCCGTCGTTTATCAAAACATCGCATTTCCAGCGTTACAGCGGACGCGCCAACGTCAATGCGAATGCCTTCAGTTGGCTGAAAGTGGGTGCGAATTTGGCCTATGCCCACCGTACCACCAATTCTCCGCCAAACCGTTCCGGCGAAGGTCGTAACATGGGTGATAACAACGAAAACGTTTTTGCCGTCATGTACGGACAAAATCAACTCACTCAGTTGTATGCCCGCGACGAGAACTGGAATTACATTTATGATGACAACGGAAATAAAGTGGTGCACAAGTCGGCAGGCGATACATGGTCGCCATTAGGCCCTACAGGCGCCAACTATTATTCGTTGGGCAACTGGGATATTTTGTATGTGATGGAGAATGACATTGACCAGCAAGTATCCGACAATTATGACACGAAAGTATATGCTGATATTTATTTCCTGAAAGATTTTACATTCACAACGTCGGTTTCATTAAATAAATATTACATGGATCGCACGAAGTACAGGAACGGGACGATGGGACGCTCGCTGCGCCTGGGATTTCCCGGCATGTTCGGGAAAGAAGAATGGGGTACGACAAACCTGAATGCACAGCAGCTGTTGAACTATAACCATGACTTTGGCAAACATCACGTGACTGCGATGGTCGGACATGAGTTTAATGAATATTCAAGGCAGTGGATGACCTACCGCTCTACACACGAATTAGTGCCCGGCTATATGACGTATATAAACTTTGTAGGCCATTACACGGGCGACCGAATGAGCGAACCGGGCGGAGGCGCTGATAAATTCGCCATGGAAAGTTTCCTGGGAAATGCCAACTATGTATATGACAACAAGTATTATGCCTCGGCATCGTTGCGCAGGGACGGCTCTTCCAAGTTCAAATATACGGACACCCGTTGGGGTACCTTCTGGTCTGTCGGCGGCGGTTGGCGTGTTTCAGGCGAAGAATTTATGAAAGGTACGGAAGCCTGGCTGAACAACCTGAAACTGCGTGCCAGCTATGGCATCATCGGTAACCAGAACGGCGTTCCGACGTATGCCACTTACCAAACATGGAGTTATGCCGCCAATTACCAAACGTCTTCAAACGGACAGGGAGTTCCTTCCAGCTACAGGGTCAGCCCGAACAGCTATGTAAACGAATACCTGACCTGGGAAAATAACCATACAACGGATATTGGTATTGAGTTCGACCTGTTCAACATCATTCACGGCACATTCGACTGGTACAACCGCGACAACGTCAACGGGATCATCAACCAGCCGATTGCAACCTCCCTCGGTCAGAGCAGCATCGCAAAGAATGTAGCCCAGATCAGGAATACCGGTTTCGAGATAGAATTAGGTATTGACGCCATAAAGAAAAAAGACTTTTCGTGGACAATATCGCTCAACGGCACGCACTATAACACCATCATGTTGAAATTGCCCGAAGGATTAGGCTCGGATGAGCTTGACGGCGGTCAACTGGCCGGTGTTTCCGCATGGTCGGCGGCAGGCCAGACCGGCGGCACCGACAATATCATGCTGCGCGCCACGGGGAAACCCTATTTTAATTCCTACCTGTACCATTATGCCGGTGTGGATCAGGCAACCGGCTTGCCGCTCTTTTATCATAAAGTAAGCCAGGAGGATCATGACAACGGTAAATTTACGGATACGCCCGTAGGCGGAGGCGTCAATACGACGGACTACACGATTGCCAGCCGTTATGAGCAGGGCGACGTGCTTCCCGACTGGATCGGCGGTTTCAACACGACAATTTCGTACAAGAATTTCGATTTCACGACCGTCTTGTCCTACCAGATCGGAGGCCTGTTCTTCCGGAGAGACTTTATGTATTTCCATTATTCCAACGAATTGCAGCGCGATGGCTATGCCATTGGCGTTTCCGAAGATTTGATAGGGAATACGTGGACGCCGACAAATACGAACGCAAAGTTTCCGATGGCGATGTACTACGGCGGCAATGGATATGGCAGCGGCGCAATTGTGCCCAATGGATGGACAGACTTAGCCCAGTTCGATGCTTCATATTTAAGCCTGAAGAACGTAACCATAGGTTACAATCTGCCCAAGAAATGGTTACATAAAACAGGCCTCAGCAATTTGCGCGTCTTCGTGGAAGGCGACAACCTGCTGCTGTTTGCTGCTACTTCGGGAATAGACCCGCGTATGGACTTGACGGGCGGCTTTAGCGTAGATAACTACGTCTATCCGTTCCTGCGCACTTATACTGTTGGTCTTAATATTGATTTTTAAACTTTTAAAATTAGATGAATATGAAAAAGTATATAAAGTATATGATAGGAACAGCGATGGGTCTGGCGATGATGACTTCATGCTCAGACCGGCTGGACCTCACGCCGGAAAATGCCATTACGGCCGAACAGATCAAGGAAATACTTGCATCCGGCGATGAAACGAAAATTGATATGATCATCGGGGGCATGGCCAATACCGTAGTGTTGAAAATACACCAGATAGTGGATTATGCACCGTCTGCCGACGGCCAAACGAACTACATCCTGGCACACGGACACATGTTCAACGCACACGGAAATGACATCGTAATCGGGAATGGCAGTTATACTTACTGGGGCGCGTCTCAATATGAATTTGAATGGAACGCCACTACCGGGACTTCCTCCGTGAAACCAATATGGGATCACGGATACGGATGCGTAACCGTAGCCAACCAGTTGCTAAACTACCTGGACGATGAAACCGTAGGAAGCAACAAAAAACTGATGGACTACAAAGCGCGTGCATTGGTGTTGCGTGCGTGGGGATACAATTACATGATGGAGTTGTATCAGGACGCCTATCTAAACGGCGGGAAAGACAAACTCGGCCTGTCCGTATATGACAAATACGATCCGGCGCAGCCCTACAGGGAACGCTCTACGTCGGAACAAACGTATGCCTTCATCAAGAACGACCTGAATACGGCCATTCAGTTGTTCAACGCTGCCGGAATCGGCTATACTTCCGATGTGAGCGATTTCGATCTGGGAGTTGCCAACTTCCTCCTGGCGCGGGTATCGTTGTGGACAGGCGATTGGCAGACAACGATTTCGGCAAGCAACGCCATCCTTGGAAATTATCCGGAGCTGATTAGCGAAGCTCATTATGGCGGTAAAAATACGGGGACGGCAGATGATCCTGAATACCTGCCCGAAACAAATGCCTTCGTGAGCAACGCGATTAATCCGGAAGTGATTTTAGGCTTTCCGAAAGGTCTTGTATCCGGAAATACGGTATATAGTTCATGGATGAACGTATTTGCTAACAGTTGGGGTGGATATATGGAAGGTTTCGCGCGTATTGACGACCGTCTGTATAACAAAATCGCAGACAGCGACTATCGCAAAGCGGCTTTCCAGGGACCCCAATCATTTGGCGATTACCTGTATCCCGGAAGCGGCTCACCAGTTACGATCCAAAGTTACGTAAACCTGAAATTTGCTGCAACCCAGGCGCTGGGCGGCACCAAACAGGAAGTCGGACAAAACGATTTTTACTACATGCGTACATCGGAAGTCCTCCTGATGAAAGCCGAAGCGCAAGCGCAATCCGGCGACGAAAACGGTGCAAAAACCACGCTAAATACGCTGTTGGCAGCCCGCACCAAGTCAGGACAAACACCGCTGACGGCCGACACTTATCCGGCAACGGTTGGCAAGTCCATCCTGGAAAAGGTTCAACTCCAGTGGCGCATCGAAATGTGGGGTGAAAACGGCCGCGAATTTTTCAACAACAAACGGTGGGGTATCACGGTAGATCGTTCGGGTTCAACCGTCCACTGGTACACGGCTAAACAACTCACGCCTGCCCAAATGACATGGCAAATACCCGAAAATGAGTTGTTATATAATCCATTGGCTGTGCCTAATTAATGGGATTTATTTTTAAGATTTATTTTTAAATCAAGTAGGAAGAAAACGAAGTGGTTTTCTTCCTACTTTCGTTTTCCGACCTCCATTCAGGACTTGCACCTGTTAGATATGAATCACGCTGAAAATAATCTGACTTCTTTCCTTTCTACTAATACCACAGTGGCGACCACCAATGG
>JAISUI010000133.1 GCA_031272155.1 Tannerella sp.
TGTCGAACCGCGAAAGCGCCTATCATCCCGTCTGGGGCGACAATCTCGACCGCATCCTCTCGCTGCCCTCAACGAATACGTTTATGGTTAAGTTGAATTACTGGTTTGATTTCTGAAAAGATGCAGTAAAATGAAATTTCTTGCAAATTTCGAGAAAAAGACGTATCTTTGTCATGCGAGAAAAGATAAACCTATATATTAATGTATATGAAAGCAGACAGTGTAGTCATTATACCCACGTATAATGAAAAGGAAAACATAGAAAACATGATACGGACAGTATTCGGATTGCCGCAAATGTTTCATATTCTGATTATTGATGATGGTTCGCCGGATGGTACAGCCGGTATTGTCAAGACGTTGCAGGGCGAATATGCCGACCGCTTGTTCCTTGTTGAACGAGCAGGGAAACAGGGGCTTGGAACGGCTTACATCTGCGGTTTCAAGTGGGCGCTCGAACGGGACTACGATTTTATTTTTGAAATGGACGCCGATTTTAGCCATAATCCGAATGACCTGCCACGTCTGTATGCCGCCTGCAAAGAGGATGGCGCCGATGTGGCTATCGGATCGCGTTATTGTAATGGCGTGAACGTAGTAAACTGGCCGTTGGGACGTGTTCTGATGTCTTATTACGCCTCTGTCTATGTGCGTATCGTGACAGGCATAAACGTGCACGATACAACAGCAGGTTTCAAATGTTATCGTCGCGAGGTACTGGAAACCATTGAATTGGACAAGATTCATTTTAAAGGCTATGCGTTTCAGATAGAAATGAAATTTACGGCCTATAAATGCGGATTCAAGTTGGTAGAAGTGCCTATTGTCTTCGTAAACCGCGTATTAGGGACGTCGAAGATGAACACATCCATATTCGGCGAAGCGCTTTTTGGCGTCTTGCAATTGAAATGGTGGAGTTTCTACCGCCGATATCCGGAAAGAAAACGCACAGTATGAAAACGTGGATCAAAAACGCCCTAATTATCAATGAAGGGCGTTCGTTCATTGGTTCTGCGCTGATTGATGGTGATTTCATTACAGGCGTATATGAAGGCAAAACGCAACCGGCAGAAGCAGAAGGCGCTGAAATAGTGGATGCTACTGGCAAATGGCTGCTGCCTGGCGTGATTGACGACCAGGTGCATTTCCGCGAGCCCGGATTGACACACAAAGGTTCGCTTGGAAGCGAAAGTTGCGCAGCAGTGGCCGGCGGTGTGACCAGTTTTATGGATATGCCGAACACGAAACCGCAGACCACGACGCTTCCCGAACTGGAATGGAAATTTCAGCGCGCTGCGGAAACCTCGGTGGCTAATTATTCTTTTTTCTTTGGCGGCACGAATGATAACTTTCATGAAATATGCAAGTTGGATCGAAGCAGGATTCCCGGACTGAAACTTTTTCTTGGCTCGTCCACCGGTAATATGCTGGTGAACAGTCCGGAGACATTGCGACGTTTTTTCGGGGAAACAGATCTGCTTATTGCCATTCATGCCGAGAAAGAAGAAATTATTCAACGAAACAAAACGTTTTACATAGACAGGTATGGCGAGGAAAAATTAGACGCTTCTTTTCATCCGAAAATAAGGAGCGAAGAGGCTTGTTATGCATCGTCGGCAGAGGCGGTGAATCTGGCAGAGGCTTTGGGGACACGGTTGCATATCCTGCACGTATCAACGGCAAAAGAGTTGCAACTATTTGATAACAAGGCGCCTTTAAGAAACAAAAAAATCACTTCCGAAACCTGCGTGCAATATCTCTGGTTTTCAGATGAAGATTATGCTACACTTGGGAACCGGATGAAATGGAATCCTTCCATCAAGTCTGCAGCAGACCGTACCGCTTTGCGGGAGGCTGTCAATACAGGCCTGATAGACATTGTAGCGACCGATCATGCGCCACACCTGTTGTCCGAAAAGGAAGGCAGTTGCCTGACGGCTGCTTCGGGTGCGCCAATGGTGCAACATTCGTTAGTTGTCATGCTTGAACTGGCTTATCGGGGAATCTATACGAAGGAAAAGGTGGTAGAAAAAATGTCGCATCTTCCGGCGGAACTGTTCCGTATAGACCGGAGAGGTTATATCAGGCCGGGGTATTATGCCGATTTGGTATTGGTTGATCCATCGGACAAATGGACGGTAACTCAAGACAATCTTCTATATCGTTGTGGCTGGTCGCCATTAGAAGGACAAACGTTTCATCGGCAGGTTTGGAAAACTTATATCAATGGCACACAGGCATATAGCAATGGCATGGTGAATGATGCAGTCAGGGGAAAGGAATTGAAATATCTGCTTTAATTTACTTTTCGCAAACTGTTCACTTTTCAGCATATAATGTCTGGCTTCAACAGAAAATATGTTTTATAAATATGTTTTATAACATGTTTTTTTATTGAGAAATAATGCAGAGTTTTCGTATCTTTGCAGCGATGATAACCTAAACAATCTTTTTGCCTTGGAACTAATACCTATTAAAACCTAAATAAAGACAGCCTTTGAGAAAAGGCTGTCCACATTTTATAAAGCACTGAATATATACTGATTCCGCCGACAGGGCTTGCCGACGAAACACGTCGTTTAGTCGTAAAGAGGCCCTCGCGGGCGCGATCCTACAAATGCATACCACGAAATTATCAAATACGACAATGCAACAATGCACATTCCGGCTGCAATCTGGTGTTCGCCGATGCCTGAGGCAAGTCCCCAGCCTGTGCCTGCAAGTCGGCTGATTGCCAACGAGCCGATAGCGCCGCCGATAAGGCTCATCACAAGAATCGACGCGCCGAGTTTGGCATTTGGTCCAAGTCCTTTTACGCCCGATGCAAAATT
>JAISUI010000046.1 GCA_031272155.1 Tannerella sp.
TCAAAAAAGTTAGAACGGAGTGATGATTTTGCAGTTTGTGGGAACAAACTGACGTCTTGCAATAGAATGAAATAAATTCTTCTCATAGCCTCATCCCCCGCTTTTTCAGTTGTTGCAAAACCTGTTTTTTACCACACAAATAATCGTTCAAATCCTTATATCCGGAAAACTTCGATGAGCGATTATTGACTGCCGGATGTGCCGACTGTATCAATTTGGTGGCATTTCTTCCGCTCTCGTCGTTGTCGAGATAAGTATAGATTTCTTTGTGATTTTTCAAAAATTCAAGCGACTTTTGAACATTGGCAACAGAGTTTAGAACGGCGACATCGTGTCGCGTCCGTTCGATTTTTTGAATAGTCAAGTATGAAAGGAAATCCCAAAAGCCCTCGAAAACCAAACAGGCATCGGCGTTGTTCCGAAGGGTTGTAATGTCTTTTGGCGAAATGCAGCCTTGCTTCAACCGTGTAACCGTGTACCGTTCCACCGTGCACCCTGCCCCAATTATTAATTATTAATTGTTAATTCCTGAAATCCAGCGTTTTGCATACTACTTTAGAACGAACAGATGCAAAAAAGAAGGCTGAATCCGTTGAGATTCAGCCTTCTTTTATCACTTTAACAGGCACCTCAATCAATTTTCGGACGCGCCGAATAACTGATTTTCAGTGCCCATGCTTCACGCAAAGCCTGTTTGAGGTCGGTAACCAATCCCATTTTTGTTTCCCGGTCGCCTTTAATCGAAACGGTCATAAAGGGTTGATCTTCCTCTTTCATACTCGACTTTTCCTGTGCAATATACGTACCTACTTCCGATACTTCAGCAAACGCATCATTAAGTTGGAGACGCGCTTCCGTTCCCATCTTGGCAATATATTCCTGCTGGGGCTTGCCCACATAGATAAATGTTACCAGGGATTTCTTTTCCAGTTTCTGCAGTTCCGTGGCTTGCGGTACAGTAAACTGTACTTTCAACGACACTTCACGCATGGATGTTACCATCATGAAAAAGAACAGGATAGCGAACACCAAGTCCGGCAATGATGATGTATTTAATTCGGGCATTTCACGCCCACCCGATTTGTTAAATTTTCCCATTACTTTTTATCTCCATAATTTTTAGGTTCTGCTTCCGATATCTTCTGGGGATAAATCATTTGCACCGCTTTCTGTTGATCTTCTTCCAGTTCGGCAAATTTTTTATTCCACTTCTCTTGCGCCACTTGATCCCGCAGTTCGTTGTAGGCCGCAGCCAATTCGTTCTGGACACTTATATATGCCTGATATTGCGTGCCCCGGTCGTTTTGAAGTGATATCACATGAGGTTTGCACACCATCATTTTCCCGAAGAAAGGAACATCCGCCTCTTCTTTTTCCGGTAAATGTTCATCATTGTTCCGGTTGGCGATAAATTCTTTCGCTTTTTCCTTCAGGTTCCTGATATCAATGTATTCGCCGGCGCATAATATCTGATTATCCGTATTAATCAGGATAGGCAATATATTGCGCTTTTTAATTTCCTGTTTTTCCTGCTTCTGGTTTTTATCAAGAGGCTGGGGCAAACGCCTTGCCAACCCCTGATCCGTATCCATAGAAGTTGTCAAAAGGAAGAACAGAAGCAACATGAAAGCGATGTCGGCAGAAGAAGTCGCGTTTACTCCGGGAACTTTTCTTTTTTTAGCCATTTTCTTTCCTGTTTAGTTACTTGTTCAAAATCTTTTTAACGGAACTCGCGATCATCGCTATTACGCACAACGCCAACAATATATAGATGGTGTAAATCCACATGTCCGATACCTTCAACCAGAAGGGAACATTGAAATGCGCCGAATCTACATTGATATTTGGCAGTGGCGCAGGATTTCCGATCGTGTACGTAATTCCCAGTAACACAGCAAACAGCACCAACACAACTAATGAGCCAAGCGCTGCCTTCGGTTTCGTTTTCAACGACGTTATAAACTGGAATACCCCGAAAATCAACAAAGCGATAACGGTGATTAAAGTCGCGATATATACCCAATACAGCAATATATTGGTATTGATCGGTTCCTTCTTCTCAGCATTGGGGTCCACTACGCCGCCAAAATAGAACAGCGCCAGCGCTCCCACACTGAGAGCCAAGACAGCCCACAGGGTCCAGCTTGATATTTTTCTAATTTTTGTTACAGCCATGACCTGATTATTTTTGGTATTTCACATTATATTTGATGATCAGGTCAAGCAACGAAATAGAAGCGTCTTCCATCTTGTTCAGGATAGATTCCAGTTTGCTCAACAGATAATTGTAAAATACTTGCAAAATAAGCGCCACAATCAGACCGCCTACGGTGGTAATCAAGGCCACCTTCATACCGCCGGCAACGACCGTCGGGCTGATGTCGCCGACCCGTTCGATCTTGTCGAAGGCCATCACCATACCAATCACCGTTCCCAAGAATCCCAGTGACGGAGCCATGGCGATAAACAGGGTAATCCACGACAGGTTCTTTTCGAGCAAACCTCCCTGAACGCCACCGTAAGAAACGACAGATTTTTCTACAATGTCAATTCCCTGGTCAATTCTCATCAATCCCTGATAAGCGATGGATGCGATCGGGCCTCTCGTGTTACGGGCAACTTTTTTTGCTTCTTCCACGTCGCCTTTGTCAAGTTCGGCGCCAATTTTCTCCAACATCTTGGCCGGATTAGTATCCGCCAGGTTCAGATAGATGATACGTTCTAACACGAACGCCAAACCTAAAATCAACGCGATGGCAACCAGACTCATAAAGTCTGCACTACCTTCAATAAACTTCGTCTTGAGCGCTTGGTGAATACTTGTTTCAACGGGCGCTGCCGCATCTGCTACTTCCTCAGCAAATGCCAGAGTCGTAGTGCCTAAGGCACAGAAAATCATTAATGCTTTTGTAAACAACTTTCTCATAGTCAATTAATTTTAAATGAATAATTTAGTTTCAATTTTTATTTATCAAATTTATAATTCCAACTTCCTTAATATCGCTGTTTCTGCGGAGAAAGCGGGATTCGAACCCGCGATACACTTTAGGCGTATACACGCTTTCCAGGCGTGCCTCTTCAACCACTCGAGCATCTCTCCTTGTGTACTTACATCTGTACCCTCTCAAAAACGTGCGCAAATTACAAAAAAAATCTGTTATACAAACTTTTCTGAGGGACAAATATCGTAATTTTTATTTTAGATAGGTTGCTTTTTTTGAAAAAATATGCACACATTTTATCTATATTGTTAATAATCAGTCGAATAAATTTACGCTTCGGAACAGTTGCAAGGTGTTTTTTTTGGTCAATTGAGCAACATCTTCCGGCAAAATTTCCAAAATTGCAGCCAGTTTGCCGACGATTTCCCACAAAAATACCGGCTCATTCCGTTTTCCGCGATGGGGCGACGGGGCCAAATAGGGGGCATCCGTTTCCAAAAGAAGCCTGTCTGTCCCGATATGACGAATCATTTCCGGAAGCGGCGAATTTTTGAACGTGATAATGCCGTTTATCCCGATCTTGAAACCGGATAACCGCCGAATCACCGCCAGATCCGCCTCCGTTCCGCTAAAACAGTGGAAAACCCCTTCCAGGTCGTCCGCTCCAACCTTGTAAATACTGTCAAAGACCTCGGCAAAGGCATCCCGCGTATGGATAGCGACAGGCAGGTGCATATCCCTGCTCCACCGCAGTTGCTCCTCGAAAACAATCTTTTGCTCCTTCAGGTGACTTTTATCCCAATAGAGGTCAATCCCGATTTCGCCGATGCCGCAGAAGGTGCGTTGCGTGAGCGCCTTCTCAACCGCCTGCAGTTGAGAAACGTATGTATGATCCACGCTGGTGGGATGCAAACCCATCATCGGGAAAGCAAATGCCGGCTCGGCGTCGCAAAGGCGCAACAGGGACGCGATTGTCGTCGCATCCACATTCGGCAAAAACACGGCTTCTATACCTGCTTCTTTGGCTGACCGGATGACTTCGTCGCGATCGGCGTCAAACTCTTCCAGATAGATATGCGTATGAGTATCAATTATTTTCGCCTTTATCTCCACTTGCTTTTGCTCTGTTTTAAAATTCCCGTACCGTCAGACGACAGCACACCTCCCGCAAGACCGCCAAACCGTCCGCAGGCGCCTGCAACTGCGCAAGGTCATCCATCGCCAATTCGTGATATTGCTGTATCTTTTTTAACGTCAGCGATTTAATTTCCAACTCATCATAGATAGCCGTGATGACGGCAATTTTTTCTTCCGGCGTAAAACGGTTTTTCCCGTCCGACTGGTATTGCCGGATCATGGCCTGCTGAGCGGCGTTCGCCCGTTTCAGCGCATGAATCAGGAGAAATGTTTTCTTGTCGCAAAGGATGTCGCCGCCGAGATTTTTCCCGAACGTTTGCGGATTGCCATACACATCCAGCAAATCATCCTGCAACTGAAACGCCAGCCCAACATGAATCCCCAACCGATACAAATGGTCGGCGTCGGTTTCGGAAGCCCCGCCTATCCATGCGCCGGCTTTCAGGCAACAGGCAAAGAGTACGGCCGTCTTCAGGCGTATCATTTCAAGATATTCATCTTCTGTCACATCGGTACGCGACTCAAATTCCATGTCGAACTGCTGTCCTCCACAAATGGCGAGGGCTGTTTCGGTGAACAGGGGCAATACCTTTTTCAGATAAGGCTCCGATGTCTCTCCAATCAGTTGATAGGCTGCGATCAGCATGGCATCGCCGGAAAGAATGGCGGTGTTTTGATTCCACTTTTTGTGCACAGTCGGACGGTTGCGGCGTTTGTCCGCTTCGTCCATCAGGTCGTCGTGCAAGAGCGTGAAGTTGTGAAACACTTCCATTCCCAGCGCCGGTTTCAGGGCGTCGCCTGTTTTGCCGCCGTAAAGATCACATGCCATCAGCGTCAGCGCCGGACGAATCCGTTTGCCACCCATGGCAAGGGTGTATTCGATTGGCTCAAACAAACTGCGCGGACGACCTTCAAAACGTAATTCGCCAATCGCCGCCTCAATGACATGTAGAATCTGTTCAAATGATAACATATATATTAATGTATAGGAAAAAATTAAAAGTCGCCCCCCTTTTGAGAGCGACTTTCTTGTGACTGACTCCCGGTGATACTACGAAACAGGCTATGCCCTTCCCTATTCATCACCGGAAGAATGAAGTACAAACAGTTTTTTTATCATGATTATTGCGAAAGCCTGAACATAATCGGCAACGTGTACTTTACACGAACAGGTTTGCCTCTCTGCTCACCCGGTTTCCATTTAGGCATTGCATTAATCACACGGATTGCTTCTTTGTCAAGTGAGGCGTCAATTCCGCGAATCACTTCCACATCCACAATTGAACCGTCTTTGTTTATCACAAACTGGCACGTGACGCGCCCCTGGATGCCGTTCTCCTGAGCAATTACCGGATATTTAAGCGTCTTTTGGATAAATGCCATCATTTCATTCATTCCTCCCGGAAATTCCGGCATCTTCTCAACAATCATAAATACATGGTTGGCAGACTCTTCCTCTTCCTCTTCCTGCACAGGCGGGACATAAGTTTCCGTTTGCTTTTGCGACTGGTCATCCTCGGTGGATAAATTAAGCGCGGCTACTTCTTTCTTATCATCCACCACTTCAAGCACTTCCGCAACCTGTGGCGGTGGCGGTGGCGGTGGTGGCGGCGGTGGCGGCTCGTCCTGGTTCGTACTTTCAATTTCCTCTTCGGCGATAATGTCGCTGATGCCTTCGTCGGAGGAAACCTTCAAATCCTTCGTGCCCCATTCAAACCCTACGAATAAAATGGCCAACCCTACAACAATCCCCATCAGGAGGCTCAGGGTTTTCCCTTTTTCCAAATCGGCTTTGGGCGATTTTTTAATTTCCATAGTTGATAAATTAATTTCGTACTATACTTTCGTAGCAAAGGTAAAAACTATTTTATTACCTTGTATCCCCAAAAGCGGAAAAAATTTATTTTTTTATTTTTTTTGACACTTAAAAAGTGCGTGTTCAATATACCTTTTTCTGTTTTTGTACGTTATTGTAGTTGTATAATGAATGATTCATCGGATGAAAATAAAACATATACGGTTGATATTTGCGGCGTTATGCTTTTGGCCGGCATTGCTTCAGGCGCAGGAAGGGGACAATGTGTTTACGTTCCTGCGTTATCCGTCGTCTGCCCATGCCAATGCGTTGGGCGGGCATACGGTTTCGCTGATTGAGCGCGACCCGTCGCTGGTTTTTCATAATCCGGCGCTTCTGGGTGGCGAAATGGACGGGTTGTTTAATTTGAACTACATGAATTATGTGGCAGATATTCATACGGGCAGTGCGGTATATACGAAGGCTTTGCGCGAACGAAGCGCCTGGGGAGTCGGAGTGACGTTTGTCAGCTATGGCAGCATCAGGGAGGTGGACAGGGAACAGACCGTTTTGGGCGCTTTTTCTCCTGCCGACATCAACCTGAGCGGTTTCTATTCTTACGACCTGTCCGACAAATGGCGGGGAGGCGTTTCTCTCAAACTGCTTTATTCCACACTGGCAGAATACACTTCGTTTGGCTTCGCTGTGGATGCGGGACTGAGTTACTACGATACCGACAATGACTTTTCGTACGGGATAGCGTTGAAAAACCTCGGCGCTCAACTGCAAGGTTATGACGGTCGGCGGGAACGGTTGCCGTGGGACATCCAGATGGGAGTGAGCAAAAAAGTAGGCCATGCGCCGTTTCGTTATTCCATTACGGCCATGTACCTGAACCGATGGAAATTCAGTTATATAGATGCGAACATAAAAAAGACGGAGCTGAATGAAAGTTTTATGCGTACACTTGCCAAACATCTGATATTCGGAGTGGATTTTGTGCCTTCGGACAATTTCTGGGTAGGCGTCGGCTACAATCCCAAGATGAATATGGACATGAAATTACAGGAAGGCGGGAACGGTCTGGGCGGATTTTCCATTGGGGCCGGATTGAAAGTGGCGCGTTTTGACCTGAGCGCTTCGGTGGCGCGTTATCATCCGTCTGCTTTATCATTGATGCTGAGCATTTCCACGGCACTGTCCACTCCTGCCCTCTAATCATTATAACAATGGATGCAGAAATGAAAAAAATTATTGTTGCAATAGACGGTTATTCTTCGTGTGGAAAGAGTACGATGGCTAAACAGTTGGCGAAGGCTGTCGGCTATACCTATATAGATAGTGGGGCGATGTATCGTGCGGTGACATTTTATGTATTGCGACACAAGATGTTAAGAGAAGACAACACCATAGATGAGGAACGATTGCGAGAAGTTATTGATACATTGACGATTACTTTCAAGCACGACGCTGAAACGGGATGGACGGAGACGTTTCTGAACGGCGAAAATGTAGAAAAAGAAATCCGGCGGATGGAAGTGGCCAACTGGGTGAGTGCGATTGCAGCGCTTGACTTTGTGCGCAAGGCGCTTGTTGCAGCGCAGCAGGCGTTAGGTCGGGAAAAAGGCATTGTAATGGATGGCCGCGACATTGGAACGATCGTGTTTCCACAGGCAGAACTGAAGGTGTTTGTCATTGCGTCGGCCGAAATACGCGCCCGGCGACGGGTGGCCGAAATGAACGCCAACGGCTTGGATGCTTCTTTTGAAGAAGTGCTGGCAAACATTCAAAAACGCGACCGGATGGACATGAGCCGGAAAGACGGACCGCTCCGTAAACCGGACGACGCGGTGGAGCTGGATAACTCGTTGATGACGATTCCCGAACAGCAAGCGTGGCTGCTGGAACAGTTTTATCGTGTCGTAAAGAACTGACTGCGATGGTGGAAGTGACGATAGATAAGGGTTCCGGATTTTGTTTCGGCGTAGTGAATGCGATCCAAAGCGCCGAACGGGAATTGCAGGAAACGTCCGAACTGTACTGTCTGGGCGATCTGGTGCACAACAATTTAGAAATGGAACGGCTAAAAGCGTTAGGATTGCGGACGATTCGGCATGAAACGCTGGCGGGACTAAAAGAGCAGACCGTGTTGCTCCGGGCGCATGGCGAGCCGCCATCCACCTACCGGTTAGCCCAACAGAACAAAATCAAAATCATTGATGCCACCTGTCCGGTCGTCCTTCAGTTGCAACGCCGTATCCATCAGTGCTATCAGGAAACGAAAAACGACTGTACCCAGTTAGTTATCTATGGGAAAAAAGGCCATGCCGAAGTGAACGGGCTGGTAGGCCAGACGAACGGCGAAGCCCTCGTGATTGAGAAAACAGAAGACCTTGACATGATTGATTTCGGACGGGACATCATCCTGTTTTCTCAAACAACCAGTTCGTTAGACGGTTTCGGGCAAATCATTGAAACCATCAACCAACGTATCCAGCCCGGCGTGAAATTCAAGTTTTTTGATACGATATGCCGTCAGGTGGCCAACCGGATTCCGAACATCCGCACCTTTGCGCAAAGCCATGACCGGATCTATTTTGTAGCCGGAGAAAAAAGTTCCAATGGTAAACTGCTGTTTGAAGAATGTAAAAAAGCCAATCCCCATACGGTCTTCATCACGGAAGCCTCCGAAATTACGTCGCCCCTGCCGCGCGGAATCCGGAGTGCAGGCGTTTGTGGCGCTACCTCTACCCCCAAATGGCTGATGGAAGAAGTGGCGCAGCGGATACGTCGCATAAATGACAGGCCATCCTGAAAAAGCGCCGGCAGGAATGATCAGGATAAAAGTGAGGCTGCCCAAAAAATCGGACAGCCTCTATCATAATGCAAAAAACTCGCCTTACGATTAATACGCATGATTGCTTGCTTCTTCCATATCTGTCCGGTTGGTGCCGTGAATATCCAGCGCTCTCCATGCCCAGAAGATATAGGCTAACACAAACGGTATCAGAAGTGAAACAATGCTCATCACCTTCAACGTAAACGGGCTGGACGAACTGTTCTCAATGGTCAGCGAACTTTGCAAATCCGCAACCGAAGGATAGTACGCCGTATGGTTCCATCCGGCAATCAGCAACAAGGCCAGCACCGTAAATACCGTTCCTGCACCCGCAAACCAGATGCCTTTCTTCCATTTGGCGGCGAGAAGGGTCTTGATAATCCCAAACAGCACGCCGACCACGCCAATCAGCAAAATGGCAAGTACGACAGGCATCTCAAGCAGGTTGAACAGGTATTTGTAATCCTGCAAGAACACTTCCTTCGTCCCGGGATCAACTGCAAATCCTTTCTGTATCAGCAAATGTACGAGAAATGCAAGAAAACACACAAGGAACAGAGCCGTTTCGATCAGCAACTGTTTCCGTGAACGACTTTGAATATCGTCCTCCTTTACATTATTAATAAAATAAAGCAATGCGAGGACGCGCGACAGGAACAGGACCGCCAGTCCCAGCACTACATTCCACAGATGGAAACCGTGCATACTCCCCCATACGGCCTCTAATCCGTGCCACGGCGTAGCCCATTGGGAGATGACAGGCATCCCCAGTTCGGTCAGTTGTTTCTTATTTACGAGAAATTCGGCTCCGTTGAAAAACGTCCCGACCGCTGCGCCAACCAATACCGGCCCTAATATGCCATTGAGGAATAAAAAGATCCGGTACGTCTTTTTGCCCAGCAGATTACCTCGCTTCGACTGGTATTCATACGAAACGGCCTGCAGCACAAAACAAAGCAGGATCAGGATCCATACCCAGTAGGCGCCGCCGAAACTCGTTGAATAAAACAGCGGGAATGATGCGAAGAATGCACCGCCGAAAGTGACTAAGGTGGTAAATGTAAATTCCCACTTCCGGCCTGTTGAATTGACCAACAGTTTTTGTTGTATTTCCGACCTGCCGATAGTGAACAGCAACGACTGCCCGCCCTGTACGAACATCAGAAATACCAATAATGCCCCTAATAAAGAGACTAAAAACCACCAATAATGTTGCAAAAATGAATAATCCATATTTTTCAGATTTATGCGTTACTACTCTCTGCCAATTCAGGGCCTTTTTTAATGGCCTTCACTAAAATACCGATATCTGCAATCAGCAGTATGGTAAACAGTACCAGGAAGATAAAGAATGTCACCTGTACCGACGACGTCGCCAGTTTGGACACGGCCGCATTGACCGGCATCAAGTCCTGGATAGCCCACGGCTGGCGGCCTACTTCAGCGACAGCCCATCCGGCCTGACCTGCAATGTAGGCCAGCGGAATAGACCACAGGCATACCCATTGCAACCATTTATGGCGGGCAAATTTCTTGCTTAGCGCAAGGGCTACGATGAACATCAGGATAAAGTAACCTCCCAAAATCACCATCACGTGAAACGAATAGAACGTCAGCGGAACAGACGGAATCAGGTCGGTCGGGTCTTTGATGTATCCGTATCCGAAATAAGCGAAATTCTCCTTGCGGACAGCGTCGTATTGCAGGGCTGCTTCCAGGTCGCCGTCTTCGGTGGCTTGCTTGTATTTTGCCAGCGCCTCGATAGCCTGCTTGCCGCGCTCTATCTTCGTCGCCGCAGGCAACAGTCCTTTTTCCGCATTGCCGTCAATCAGATCGGCTATACCCGGCACGAATGACTTGGTGTCCCAGTCAATCAGGTACGACAGCATGTTCGGAAA
Organism: Tannerella sp.; assembly: GCA_031272155.1. GTDB lineage: Bacteria > Bacteroidota > Bacteroidia > Bacteroidales > Tannerellaceae > Tannerella. Next base: position 10,612 of record JAISUI010000046.1, read on the forward strand.
AGCGATTTTGAACAGGAATGGATCCGCAGGATCGTTATACGCCTCTTTCCCCGGATTCAATACGGCAAGGCCGATCAGTTCCACTCCATCTCCGCCTTTATACAGACCTTCCATGGCTGCCAATTTCATAGGTTGTTTGTCAGCTACCTGTTGCGCGGAGCCATGTCCTGTCCAGAGCAACAGCAGCGACGATAACAATCCGAAGACCGCTCCCACTTTGATGCTTGCCAGCGCAAATTCGCTCTGGCGTTTTTTGAGCAGATACCAGCTGCTTACGCCTATCACAAACACTGCGCCCAATACCCATGCAGAAATGACCGTATGAAAGAACTTATTGATGGCCACAGGCGATATAACCGCCCAAAAATCAACCATCTCATTCCGGACAGTATCCGGATTAAATTCCATTCCGGCGGGATACTGCATCCATGCATTCGCCACTAAAATCCACAGCGCCGAGATTGTCGCACCAACCGTTGTCAGCCATGTCGCAGTAAGGTGGGTCTTTTTCCCGACCTTATTCCAGCCAAAAAACATGATGGCAATAAACGTCGCCTCCATAAAAAATGCGATGACACCTTCGATCGCCAGCGGCGCTCCGAAGATGTCGCCTACAAACCAACTGTAATTCGACCAGTTAGTCCCGAACTCAAACTCAAGGATAAGACCTGTCGCCACGCCGATTGCGAAATTGATACCAAACAATTTCTGCCAGAATCGCGCCGTCTCTTTCCAGAACGTCTTACCCGTTGTCAGATAAAACGTTTCCATTACCGACATAAGTACGCCCAAACCGAGCGTCAGCGGTACAAAAATCCAGTGATAAATGGCCGTGAGGGCAAATTGCGCCCTTGACCAATCAATTAAAGAATTCTCAATCATAACTATAAATATTTAAGGTGTGATACGATAAATCAATTCATTCGATACGTATTCTCCTTTGTCGGCGTCTGTTTCAAACTGATTCAAATACCGGGGAAAGAAAAACACGCGCAGGATACAAAACATGATGAAAAGTTTAATCAAAATGATCACCCAAAGCGTCCGTCCCCATTGCATGGATTGGAACCCTTCCAGATAAAAACGGAATATCCGCATCGGTAATGCACCCTGTTTCTCCATAACTTTTCAAAATCAACCGGAAGGAAAATCCCTCCCGACATAATGTTAATACACTAATATATTTATATTTAATCACTCATTCATCTTTCTTTTCTCAATCGTTCTCATGGTGTTTCATCGCTTGAGATGTGCAAATGTAAAAAACAAATTTGGATATACAATATTAAAAAAAGTTATTTTAGAAAACAAATTTGCAATGAACCTTTGCATGGTAAATTCTTATCTTTATATTTGCATGGAAATTAGAAAGTGAAATTTTACAGGGAAATCATTAATATTAAAATAATTATTCATTAAACTGTTAGTATATTATGTCAAACATTTCGAGAAGATCATTTCTTCAACGCGGGGCTGCGGCCGCCGCAGTTTTTACAATTGCCCCAAGTACTATTTTGGGGAAGAGTCATGGATATACAGCGCCGACCGATAAATTGAACATCGCCGCTGTAGGAATCGGAGGCATGGGTCACGCCAACATTAACGCTGTGAAAGCTACCGAAAACATCGTTGCCTTGTGCGACGTGGACTGGGATTACGCAAAAGGCGTTTTCGCAGAGTTTCCCAATGCAAAAAAGTATTATGACTGGCGCGACATGTACGAAAAGGCCGGTAAGGAAATTGACGCCGTCATCGTTGCAACGGCCGACCATACCCACTGTATCATCGCCGCTACCGGTATCACACTCGGCAAGCACGTCTATGTGCAAAAACCGCTGACGCACACTGTTTATGAATCACGACTGCTGACCAAGCTGGCCGAAAAGTACAAAGTGGCTACCCAGATGGGTAACCAGGGTTCTTCAGGCGAAGGCGTCCGTCAGATTTGCGACTGGATATGGAACGGTGAAATAGGCGAAGTGAAACGTGTGGACTGCGCTACCAACCGCCCGATTTGGCCACAGGGTCTGAATGCACCTGCCAAAGCGGACAAAGTGCCCAAAACGCTCAGATGGGACTTGTTTACCGGTCCGGCCGAACTGATTGATTTCAATCACATCTACCATCCGTGGAACTGGCGCGGCTGGTGGCGTTACGGAACAGGCGCTTTAGGCGATATGGCCTGCCATATCATGCACCCGATCTTCAAGGGATTAAAGCTGGGATATCCCACAAAAGTTCAGGGAAGTTCTACGCTTTTGCTCACGGATTGTGCACCGACGGCGCAGAGCGTGCGCCTGACGTTCCCCGCCCGTGACAATATGCCGAAAGTAGCGCTCCCGGAAGTGGAAGTATTCTGGGTTGACGGAGGAATCAAACCGCTGATACCGGATGGTTTCCCTGCCGACAAAAAACTCGACATTGACGGACCGGTGATTTTCCACGGCACAAAGGACACGCTGATCTGCAGTTGCTATGGACGCGACCCGTGGTTGTTGTCCGGTCGCACGCCGGTTGTCCCCAAGACACAGCGTGAAATAACGGTAAGTCACGAAATGGACTGGGTGCGCGCCTGCAAGGAAAGTCCTGCTAACCGCGTTAAAACGGCTTCCGACTTCAGCGAAGCAGGTCCGTTTAACGAAATGGTGGTAATGGGCGTTCTCGCTGTTCGCCTGCAGGGTCTGAATAAGGAACTGTTGTGGGATGGTCCGAACATGAAGTTCATCAACATCAACGACACCGACAAATTTAAGATCACAAAGGCCGATAACTTCAAAATCGTGAACGGTCATCCGACTTTCAACCGCGATGAGCAGGATATTGATGCCAAGCCATTTGCTGAAGAACTGATCAAGCATGAATATAAGAATGGATATTCATTGCCTGATATGCCTAAATAATTAAACAATAGGGTATTAAAAAACAGGACGAGCCGCAAGGCAGTGTCATTCGCTCTGGCGAGCGGCTCGTCCTCTAAACATATTAAGTTAGATTTACGAACACTAAAAAACTGTCAAAAATGAAAAAAGTACTTGTATCTGCATGCGCTCTCCTGGTTATGGGGAGCATGGTGGCTTGTTGCGGTGGAAAGAAAGAAGCCGCTCAAGAAGACGAAAAAGCGAAAGCTGAAACTGAAACAAAAGCGGCTGTTCCGGAATACAAATTATTGGACTTCCCTGCCGTTAATCTGGATGATTTCAAGAAAGACGCCGACGGGTGGATTACCCTGTTCGACGGAAAAACGTTTACCGGATGGAGAGGTTATGATCGCGCCGATATGCCCACACAATGGGTGATTGACGATAACGCGATTCATATCAAAGGTTCGGGTGAAGGCGAAGCCGGAGCAAAAGACGGCGGCGACATTCTCTTCGCGCACAAGTTCAAAAACTACGAACTTGAATTTGAATGGAAAGTGGCGAAAGGTTCCAATTCCGGCGTCTTTTACATGATTCAGGAAGTCGAAGGAGAACCTGCGTACATCTCTGCGCCCGAATATCAGATCCTGGACAACGAGAATCACCCCGATGCCAAACTGGGAAAGGACGGCAACCGGCAATCGGCGTCCCTGTATGACATGATTCCGGCCAAACCGCAGAACGCCAAGGCTATCGGCGAGTGGAACAAAGGCAAGATCGTATCTTTCAAGGGCACCATCGTTCATTATCAGAACGACGAAGCGGTTTTGGAATACCATCTCTGGACGCCACAATGGACCGAGATGCTGCAAGCCAGCAAATTCAGTCAGGAAAAATGGCCGTTGGCATTTGAACTGCTGAACAACTGCGGCGGCGTCAACAGAGAAGGATTCATTGGTTTCCAGGATCACGGCGATGACGTCTGGTTCAGAAACATCCGGATCAAAATTTCAGATTAACCATCACCATTTCATCATAAGTTTTTAATAATTCATTGAAAAAACCGGAGTTCAGGCCCCCTCCTGACTCCGGTTTTTCACACGACAAATTGATAATGAAATAAAATATAAGCGCTGTATGAACGTTCCTTCTTTTTCATTTAATAATCATATTGCTTATGTTTTCATATCGTCCTTTTCTGCAAATTTTACATTCCCGGATTTTTTGGAATACACGATATGAATTTCTTTTTCACCACCAAAAGTCATTGCTTTGATTTTCATGGTACTATTCTCTCCTTCTTTTAATTATTTTGTTTCATTCGTTTACAAATAAGACGTGTTTTTTCGTCAAACTGTTGCATTTATTCCATGCAAATAATGTTATGGAAGAAAAAAATAGATTACTTTTGCGCCCTGATTTAATAAAGAATGACGATGCACTATTTTTCCCACACACTTCCGAGCGGGCTTCGGCTGGTTCATTTGCCGACAGCATCGCCCGTAGCCTATTGCGGAGTTGTTGTCAATGCCGGGACGCGCGACGAACGGCCGGAAGAATCCGGACTGGCGCATTTCGTGGAACATCTTTTGTTCAAGGGGACGCGCAAACGCAAGGCGTGGCATATCCTGAACAGGATGGAGTACGTCGGCGGCGAACTGAATGCCTGTACGACAAAGGAAGAAACGTATGTCTATGCTGTTTTCAAGAAGGAAGACGACGAACGGGCGACGGAACTGATCAGCGACTTGGTGATACATTCCCTGTTTCCGGCCGCCGAAATCGAAAAAGAAAAAGAGGTGATCATAGACGAAATCCGTTCGTATGAAGACAATCCGTCCGAGCTGATTTTCGACGAATTTGAAAATATCCTGTTCGATGGCCATCCGTTAGGGCGTCATATTCTGGGCACTAAACGTTCGTTGCGTGCCTTCGACAGTGCGACGGCGCAGGATTTTGCGAAACGTCATTACGTGGCGTCCAATATGGTGTTCTTTTCGATGGGGAGCATGGATTTCAAGCGGGTGGTGCGGCTGGCGGAAAAGTATTTTGCGGAAATCCCTGTCTGCGAGCCTGCCAATCAGCGCCAAAAACCTTGTATGGAACCCCCGTGCCAAGTCGTGAAAAAGAAAAAAACGCATCAGACGCACGTCCTCATCGGCGGGCAAGCCTGTGATATGCACGACGAAAAACGCATCACGATGTTCCTGATAAACAATATTCTGGGCGGTCCGGGAATGAACAGCCGCCTGAATCTTTCCCTGCGGGAGAAACACGGACTGGTTTACTCCATCGAATCAAACGTGATTTCCTATACCGATACCGGCCTGTACTCCATTTATTTCGGCACCGACCCGAAAAACAGGGAACAGGCGCTTTGCCTGGTGAAGAAAGAATTGGCCAAACTGCGAGACAACAGGCTAACTGACAGCCAGTTGTCGGCAGCAAAAAAACAGGCGATCGGACAAATGGTGGTAGCCAGCGACAACAAAGAAGGCTTGTTTCTCGGCTTGGGAAAGTCGTTTCTCCACTACAATCACTACGATTCCATGACGGAAATATTTCAAAAAATCGAAGCCGTTACAGCCGGACAATTGCAGGAAATCGCACGTGAAACATTCGCTCCCGAACAGCTTTTCTGCCTGATTTACGAATAAAAAATGCAAAAAACAAAATGTCATAAAGATAGAAATAGGCCGTAAATAATGACATTTTGCTTGGTATTTTATTTAGATTCAATCAAAATTACTCATCTGGCGTCATTTTTTTGCCAAAAAATTTGCACGGTAAAAAAACTGCCCGTATCTTTGCAACCGAAAAGATGTTCTATAAGGTTTAATAGGTATTAGATTGTGAAAGTTTCTTCATGAGTAAGAAAGAAAGAATCCAGGATGCGGGATTGCATGTTGGATTTTTTTTGTCCATCCGGTTACGAAAGCGACGCTTCCTTCTCTTTATTCATGGATGCACGGTGCTGAATAATACGCGAATTTGGCGGCACGCTGTGTGTCAACCATACATTTCCGCCGATCACGGAATCGCGTCCGATGGTAATCCGCCCCAAAACGGTCGAATTGGAATAGATCACTACGTTATCCTCAATAATGGGATGGCGCGGTATGTTTAGCGGAATGCCGCGTTCGTCCAGCACAAGACTTTTCGCGCCAAGCGTTACACCTTGATACAGATGCACATGACTTCCAATAATACAGGTTTCGCCGATAACCACGCCGGTGCCGTGGTCAATACTGAAATATTCGCCGATTTGTGCACCGGGGTGAATATCTATCCCGTAGGCCGAATGAGCCAGTTCGGTAATGATACGCGGCAGCAATGGAATACCAAGCAACAGCAGTTCGTGGGCTATGCGGTAGTGAATCATCGCCTGAATGCTTGGATAACAGATAATTACTTCGCCAAAACTTTTGGCGGCAGGATCGTTGTTGTACATCGCTTTTACGTCGGTACACAACAGACGTTTGATTTCGGGCAGGCGCGCCATAAACGTCAGCGCCAATTGCAGCGCGTCGGTTTCCGTCTTTTGGCCGGCCTGCTCAATGGTAAAATATAATCCGTTTGAAATCTGATCTTTAAGCAGTTCACTCAGGCTTTCCAGTTGCTTGCTGAAATGCTCCGGAGTGATCTCTTCCTTGAGTTCGCTGAAAAATCCGGGAAAGAGGATCTCCTTCACCAAATCCACCATTTGTTCCAACTTGGCGATATTGGGCAAGGGGCGTCCGCTCCTCTGGGGAATAATACCTGATTCAGCCGTTTCCCGCCGAATCATGGTCTCTATTTCTTTTAATCTGATTGCTGATAAGTGGTCCATATCTTTATTTTGTCTGTGCAAAGGTACGGAATATTGTTGAGTATAACGACGAAAATTTCTATTTTTCGGTTTTTACCACGCAGTTCATCGGCGCTTTCAGTTGGGTGGCGTGGTTGAACATCACCTCGGCATAGCCGACTTTCAGTTTTGAACGCACCTTGATCGGGAGATGGTTCTCATCGTTGCCGACCCATAGCTCGGCAGCCGATTTCGTTTGTGTAAACGCCTCGTCGGATATGTCTATCAAAAAATGATGCGTATTGTACGTCACTTTCCCGTGCTTAACCAAGGCCTCGCCCTGATAACGAAAAACGGCCTTAACTACATCCCGCCCAACGGCCACTGACAGCGGGAACGTCCGGTCTGTTTCCAACCGTTCCCAATCCAGCGTGCGCAGGAAAAAGATGCTTCCCAGCATATCGCTTACGCTGCCCGACGCCACCGTGAGCGTCGTATCAATCTTTACCTTGTCCGGCGTATATCGGCGCGAATGGACTAAGGTGCGGCCGTTTGTGCGGGTAAACGTCAGTTCGTCTATCAGGTAATAGCCGCCTTCGTTTGTATGTTTGGCGCTGTGTATCAACGAATAATCCGTGGAATAATAGCAATTGATGGTATCCCTCATGCGGTAGATGGATTCGATGATGCCGTTGGAGCGAAACACCAACCGGTAGCTGAACGCTTCGCGTCCCTGATACGTTGCCGGACTAAATGAAAAGACGCCCTCGCCGGCGTGACTCATCAGGATGCCCCATTTGAAATAGATGTCATAATATGCTGTTTCGCCGGAATTTAACGGAATATCTCGCGCCAATGGCTGCGCTCCGGCCTGCAGTTGAATCAGCAACAGAATCAGCCACAGCCAACCGTTAAAAACCGAGCGGACTCCCCACCCCGCCGAAACCGCTGCCGGAAGAGCGGTTGGTGCGCTGACGACTTTCATCCTTGTAGTTGCGTTTTTTCTTTGTAACATCTTTCGGCTTGTTTTTCGTAATTTCCATCGGTTTTTGTCCGGAAACAGGCGTGTCATAGACATTCCACGTCTCTGTGATTTCAAAATTTTCAAACACCTGATACGCTTTCGGCGAATAGAAGACCTCTTCCGGTGGGCGTTTTTCGGCGTAATTGCCGGTATCCCACTCGCCGTTCTCATTCATATCCAATATGATACGCGCATAATACGTATCCGGATTCAGGTTCATAAAGAGGGCGCCGCCCTCTTTCACCGTCGCCTGGCGGATGGGCGCATCGTTTTTGTTCAGCAGTTGCACGAACGCCGGTTGAGCGACGTCCGGGATGTTCAGGTAAAGATGCCCGTATTCGTCCCGCTTGCGCATCGTAAAGGCCGTCTGGTATGCATCGTTCTGTTTCCCGTAAATGCTTGTAATGGCGGCCGAATCAATCGCCAGGCGGTATTCTTCTTCATATTTCCATTCGCGGTCGAGGTTAAACATCAGGAGATCAATACTGTCCTGCCGAAAGGTAAACGGCGCCGGAATCCACAGCGTGTCCTGTTTCTGTTCCAGATGGAACACCGTATCGCTCAAGTCCGTTACAGGCTCCGGAAACGTGACGGAAAGCCTGTCGAACACATTGGCTTTGCCCGAAAGGCTCACTTTGAAAGTGAGATGCTCTATCGGTTCCGGCTCGTCTTTCTTCTTGCGCCGCGATTTGGCGGGCGCCTTGCGCAGGGTCAGCCGCACCGTGTCCGTTTGTGGCTGCGGGATGTTCAGCGAATCGCTTTTCGGGTAGGTCACCTTTACATAAATCGTATCCCGCTGCCACACAAGCGAATCGGTAATCCAGTAATGGACAGACCTCCCGCTGTCGGCAGGCTGGGCAAGGCACCAGTCCGTGCGTTCCGGCTCGTCCGTTAGTTCTACTTGGGGCAGCGTATCCACCGGCGCATTGAATTTTAGCGTAAACAGCTTATCCAAGGAGCGTTCCGGGCGAAGCATGTACTGACGCTGAAATTTTTCCTTGAACAGGCGGAGCAGGACATCGTCGGGCAGAAAACGGGTATAGTCCACCGTGCGGACGGAATCAACCGTCACGGTGTCTTTCCATATCGTATCCTGCCGTGTAGCAGGCACAAATGTCGGGACAATCACCGAATCAAGGAACGCGATTTCTTCTCCCGGCTGGTCAAAACGATAGTCGCGGTTCGCATCGTTGAGGGCATACAGCCGGTACATCCCGGTAGCGATGTTGCGGATGGTAAACTTTCCGCGATCGTTCGTTTTCGAGGTGCGGTAGAACGGCAGCTTCGTAAAAGCCGTGTCGGACAGGTTTTCATGCAGTCCGACCAATACGCCGGGCATGGGTTCAAGATTGCGGGCGTTCAGGAGAATCCCGGAAATTTCGAGCGAATCTAACTGGTCGCCGGTTGCGAACGCAAAACTGAAGTTTTCGAGCGCATTTTTCTCGTTATTGTCTGAAATAGAGCTTGTGAAGTCTATCGTATAGGTGATGTCCGGCTGGAGCGTATCTTTCAGTTCGACGATAACTTTTTTCCCTGCCGCACGGATCACGGGAAGATTTTTCTGGGGAGGCGTGACGATCACGTTTTCCGACGGTTTTTCGATTTGCACTAATTCATCAAACACGATTTCGATCTTTTTTCCCGTATAGCCGGTCTGGTGGAGAGCGGGTGTGCTCCTCAGGAAACGGGGCGGGTTCTCGTCATAGGGTCCGCCATTCGGGGAGGCCATGTTGGCGCACGATACGACCCAACAGGCCGCCGCGCATACCGACAGGAGCAAAAATAACCGATATTTACATGCCATACGCTTGATTTTGTTTCTTATCACCGGCAAAAATAGCAAAAACCGGCGAAAGGAACCGTTTTTTACCGTAAAATATTTTCATTTCGTTTGCGGCGGTTCACTGGTTATACCTGTCTTTATCGTAGAAATCCAGGATATCTATCATCATCCTGTAGGCTCCATGCGCCGGACTTTTGGGATTGATTTCCATCGCTTCCAGATAGTTGTTGATCGCCTGTTGCCAATTGCCCTGCTTGCGGTACGCATTGCCGCGCAGGTAGAACGCCTCGTCCTGCGTCCGGTCGGCTGCGATGAGTGCATCGAGCTGCCGGATGGCTTCGTCGGTCTGGCCGTCGTGAATAAGTTGCCGGATAGGTTGTATCATAAATCAAAAAAAAGAAGCGAAAGCAATCGGAAACACCCCCCGAAAACTTTCGCTTCTTACTACCAAATTACAAGATTCAATCTATTAATAAGCATTGATATAAATGCTTGTATCACGTACAATACCATCCACATACAGCGCATGGACGGTGATTGTATCCAATCCCGCGGCGCTACTTGAAAACGTTCCGGCCTGATTGTTTACGACGATGGTGCTTTTGGGTTCCACATAATAGTCGTACACATATTTATTGCTGAAACCGATTGTATTATTCGTACTGACGGGCACACTGAACACGCCTGCCGCAGCCACATTCCCGTTGATCTTATCCACTACGGCAAGGGTCGGCGGCACGCTCGTATAGTTGGACAGGCCTAACGAGAACGAACTGTAGTTGGATTTGACGCCCGTTGAAGCATCCTCTAAGTAATACACCGCACCCGGCTTGATACGGTTGCCGAAGGTCGTTGTGACGTCCGACACACCCGAATACGTCGCGCTCGAAAGCGTGACGGGAATCAGGTAAACGGGGCCTCCGGCCGCCTCAGCCCTTGTCAGGAGACCGGTTACCAATTGCGGCGTCCCGAAGGCCAGCGGCGTCTCATCGCCCTTGGAGTTCTTGAGCTTCAGGTTGGCGGGCGCCAACGTCAGGTCGGTGCTCACTACCAGCGCCGTATTCGCTCCCCTGAGCGTGGACAGCACTTGCTGAGGCGCCACATTTTTCTGGTAATTCCAGGTGACGGCCAACAGCGCCGTGTCGGTCACCGCCGAGATATACCAGTATTCGATCACGACCGAATCCACTGTTGCTAAGCTGCTTAGCGAAATATTTTGCGTCGGGTCTGCATTGGTCACAATGCCCAGCAGGCCGATGCTTCCGCTGCTGCCCGAACCGCCGCTACTGCCCGTTTTCGACAGGGGCACAGCGATATAGGTCTCGTTCGGTCTGACGGCCGCTTCCTGTTTGATGTACATGATCCACTGATTGGGATTGGCAGGATCCTGCACAATATAGGAGAGGGGGCCGGACGTTCCGCCGCCGCCGGCGATGACGCCTGTCGGAATCGTATCGAAGGAGGAACCGTTCCATTCGTACAGTTCCCATTCGCCGGTCACACTGTTGATGCCCGGCGAGCGCACGGGCGTCGGCGTACCGTTGATCCCGTCGCGCGGGATTGCCCGCTGGTCGGTTCGTTGCCCGTTATTGTACCAAAAACTGTCTGTCCCGATGGTCCATACCGTTCCGGACGTGCCATTGGAAATAGTAATCGGATTCCCGGTGTTAAATTGAATAACATACCCGCTTCCGTCGTCGTTCGTGATGATGTTTGTAATCGTCTTCAGGCCATTGACCGTGGTCTGTACCGTAGTAAGCGCGGCCTGCAACACCTGTACCTGTTGCCTGATTTGTTCCAACTGCGCCTGTTGTATTTGAAGCGAGTCGCTCAATACAATGTTGCGGTCTATCAAGCCGTCAATCTCCGTATCGTAACTTTTGCCGCATCCCGTGAATACGGACGAAAGTATCAGCAATGAAATCATATTCAATATGATACATCTTTCCAAGTTCATTTTTCTTTTCATAACTCGTTCTTTTTTAGTAAAACAATAATCGTCTTAATAGCATAATATAAACGGCCAAAGATAGGTCTTTTTTTTGACATTACGCACATTTATACTCATTTTGATAAAGTAAATGAAAATTTAACACGTCATCCTCCCCGAAGCGTTCGTCCGGTCACTAAAAAAGGCAAGCCATTCACGGCTTGCCTTTCTCCAATTAAATATTTGTGAATATGAGAATATTATTGATTTACAGTTATTCTTACATCATTCCACCCATACCTCCGCCCATCGGGGGACCGGCGGGAGCAGGATGTTCTTCTTTCTTCTCGGCTACGACACATTCCGTTGTCAGGAACATTCCTGCAATGGATGCGGCGTTTTCGAGGGCTACGCGGGCAACCTTGGCGGGATCGATGACGCCTGCCTTGACAAGGTTCTCATACTTGTCGGTGCGTGCGTTGTAACCGAAGTCGGCTTTGCCTTC
>JAISUI010000068.1 GCA_031272155.1 Tannerella sp.
AATATCTGGAAATGGCATCAGCACGGTTTTGATAAATGACATGAACTTTGGCGAAGATGACAATCCGTTAGGCAAGCAGATTGCGCAACAATATCAAGAAGCACTGCAAAAAATGTTTCCGTTGTGAAAACATTCAAGGCGGGGCTTTGTCCTCGTCTTTTTTTATTGTAAATGGATATGTAACAAACAATCCGCCCTTTCTATCAAATGCAAAAAATCATAAAAATAACACTATTGACGTAAATGTTTCAACAAACATCGTTAGTCGCAAACTATACAAATATCTGCTTCAGTGATATTAAGATCCCGTTTATCGGACATATAAATCAAATTTCCCGGTATGGAACCGCAGCCGACGGCAACCGCCCGTTTGTCGTCATCCGGCTCAATTCCTATTACCTGAAGGCGTTTTTTGACTAATGCGATCAACAGCGTAATCTCTCCATATCCGCTATTTTCAATTACGATTCGCCCTGTGTCGGGCAATTGAGCAAACAGCGTCGCTAATCGCTGACGATTGCGCAGGGTCTTACGCACGGTACGTTCTATAGTCGGCCCTTTGTATATGTAGTTATGCCACACTAAATCAATATAATACAGATATGTTTCAACTTCCCTGCGCAAGGATTCGTAGCGTGTCTGATATAAATGGCGTACTTCTCGGCTACGTGGAGAATAGCCGGCGCTGAAACGGGCGTCGTCCGGTGTAATCCGTTCCATTACCTCTATGTGAATTTCCCCTTTACGAAGCATAAATTCCTGCTTCGGAAGGACATGTCCCACACCGTGCAGCAACACGGGAAGGATGTCCGTATGCAATTTCTCCGCTAAGTAGAACGCCCCACGATGAAATCGTAAAATCGAACAGTCAGGAGAGCGCGTGCCTTCCGGAAAAATCACGATGGAATAGCCTCTACGAATCAGTTCTTTCAGCCTGCCCAGCGCATTCTCAATGCCGTTGGATACCGGATAAAAATCAGCATAGCGAATCATCCGCCCGTAAAATGGAGAATTCCATGCCCGGTCGTTTGTCAGGATAACCATCTTTGGCGTAAACATCAGTAAACACATCAAATCCAGATGAGACTGGTGATTGCAGATGATCACAGCCGGCTTTTCAAACGTCTCGCCCGATAGATTACGATACGATGTTTTGACCTGTGGTACACGGAAAATAACAAATCGCGCAACCCGTTGAAGCACCCGATGGTATATTTGTTTTCTTCGCTCTGTAGCCCGACCTATTGCGAACAGGAACCATCCAAACAGAGTGATCACGCTGGTCATCACCAGAAAAGTTAGGAAAGCATAACAGGTAGCAGCCAGATTTTTCAACGTCACGGACATCAACCGTTTCTGCCCCTTGTGAAGCGTCAGCAAACGAAATAGAAACGGTGGCAGGATGAACGACATCACAACGACCGACACCATGCCCACCATCGTCACCTCCGCGAGAGAATGAAGCGCAGGATGTTTCGCAAAAATCAACATGCCCATCCCGATAAACATAATCAACGCCGAAAGTACAATACTTTGTTTGTACGATGCCAAAATCCGGCGTTTATACGTATATTCGTACATCAATCCTTCGGTAATGAAAATCGTGTAATCATCGCCCTGTCCGAAAATAAATGTCGCCAAAATGATATTTACAATATTGAACCGGATATCAAAGAGATTCATTAGCCCGAGAATCCATATCCAACTCAGTACTAATGGAGCAAACGCAATAAGACTCAACTCAAGCCGCCCCATCGTAAAAAACAAAAACACAAACACGATGAATCCGCACACAAAAAGAACATAGTTAAAATTGTCGGATAGCGACGCAATCATCCGACGTGTAATTGAACCGGCATCAAACGCAATGGACGGAGAGCCAGAAATATTTAATTTTTCTTCAAGCACGGCTACCTGAGCGGCATCCGTATAAAGCATATTGATGACTAACGATTTGCCGTCTTTTTCAAGGATATAATTTTTCGCCAGCGAGTTTCGTATTTGATCAAAATACGACAAACCGGCCGTTTCCCATTTCCGGCTGATCATCTCCCGGAATACCCGGAAAGCATCCGGCTTAAACCCTGATTTATGGGCTTCTTCGTCCAACAACACCAAGACGGAATCACGCCGCGTATCCCAGAACATATTCCATCTGGCAAGCCGCTCAGCCTGTCGCTTTACGGAAGGATAAAAACGACTGATAGAAGCGGCGCTGGAGATTTTCTGTTCATACAACAACGTATCCAGTACAGGCAGAAATTGTTCGTTGGCTTCAAGGGTCTTGTCCAACTCAACACCTTCTGTCACATAATAAAGGACATGCCGATTTTGATTGAGCAGGTTTGTCATCCGCGAGTATTCCTGTTGTTGTGCATCGGTCATATAATTGATTTTCTGCATATTCGTTTCAAAACGGGAGTCGGAACTGAAAAAACAGAAAACTACGGTCAGCACGAAGACAACCGTCACAACCCACCGGTTTTGCTCAAATGGCATGCTTGCCAACCGCGAAAGAAACGAAGTCTCCGCCCGGTGGACAGCCGGACGCGACGAAACCAGCAAATGCGGCAAGAAAAACAATACAAAAAGGATCGTACCTACCAGCAGCAATGAAGCGAACAAGCCCAAGTCAGTCATTGCATCGGAACCGATGAAAACGAGGCTAAGGAAGGCGCCCACTGTCGTAATGTTTCCAATCGTAAGCGGCTCAATAATCTCCTTGATAACCATTCGAGGATGAGGTGTATGGTTATAATGATCAATGAAATGAAGCGGATAATTAATAGCGATGCCGAACATGATAGAACTGATCCCGACAGCAATCACCGACACCTCGCCCCGGAACAGGTAAAGGAGAGCAATGGCGAACAGTCCCCCGAAAAACGTCGAAACAAAGACCAGCAGGATTTGTTTTGTATTCCGGAACGCATAGATTAACAGCGCAAAAATCAGTATAACAGCAAGTAAACTTGAAAACAAAGTGTCTTTTTTGATTTGTGAAGCATTGCCAATGGCAATTTCGGAAGGGCCAAACTGCTTCATTGCTATTTTTCCATCCATTTCTCGTTCCACATCATTCATAAAAACCTTGAGTGAATCCGTAAGTTCGGCGTTCCGAGCGGTTTCGCTAACCGGTATTGCACAATCTATCAGCATCATCGCATCTCCATCGTCCGTAAAAATATAATCATCGAACAGTTGAAACGAACGATCTGCCCGAAAATCCTGCAGATTTTGCATTGCCTGGTTCGTCAGACGGAACGGATCGGTTAAAAAACTTTCCTTAAGCGCCATCCCGACAGGCGACAACAGATTGCGCCGGACATTGTCCAAACAGCGCGCTACCGATTCTCTCGTGAAAAGCGTATCCATCCGTCGGTAATCCGCCTCGTCAAGAAAATAAGGAATATTATTAACTATAAACGAAGTAACGGACATCATATCAGAGGATTCTACTTTATAAAACACATCCTTAACATACGTTGAATCGAACGACTGTAGCCGTTTGGCTAACTGTTCTATTGCCTCTATTTGGACGTTTTTTGTTTGGTCTGTAGCATCTGCACCGGAGCAAAACACGGTAATTTTGTTGGCCGTAACAACATAACGATACACCGTATTTATTCGTTTGTTCTCATTCGTATCAGGCAAAAACCCGGAAATATCTTCCTTGAAACGTACAAGATATGCCATGCTTCCAAACAGGCCGGTCAGACACAACAGCAAAATGAAAAGCCGCTTCCTGCGCTGCGAAAAGTAATCATACACAGACAAAAAGAACTTCGTCATGTCTTTAATAACTTATGATACAACATGGATGGATAGCCATAAAAGATGGCGAGAAAAAAGAAAAGCGTGTTCAGCAAACTGATGCGAAAGAAATCCATCCCCGGCCGGAAATGTGTAATTCGTTTTTTATCAGCTGCATAAAAGACACGAACAGGCGCCGGGCAGACAGGAATATTTTTCCATGCAGCGCGTACTAATAATTCCAGTTCGGCCTCGTAGCGCGACGTAAAAGGCCGCATTTTTTCAACAATAGCCGGTGGATACAGCCGGAAACCGTTTTGTGTATCTCGCAACCGGCGACCTGTCTGGACGGTGAACCAGAAGTTGGAAAACCGGTTGGCAAAACTGTTTTTCGCCGGCATATCGCCTTCCGCTGTTCGTTGTCCAACCAAAAAAACATCCGGATACTTTTCCGCCAGCCTGACAAATATTTCGAGATCGCTTGCAAAATGTTGCCCATCCGAATCCATCGTAATTGCAGACCGGTAACCCAATGCATACGCACGGTCAAAACCGCATTTCAACGCATAACCTTTCCCTTTGTTTTTGGGATAAGAAACGATATCCACATTCCCTTCAAATGTTTTCAGCACTTCGTCGGTATCGTCGGTCGAACCGTCATTCACAACAATCAATGAATCTGTATATTGCAACACATCACGAAGGACGCCTCCCAATGCCTCGCTATGGTTGTAGGTCGGAATAACTACGCACAGGCGCAATTTGTCAAATCGTTCCTGCAAGGCAGGTTTTCCTACCTGTCCGATGGCTTCCAGATGCAACGTGGCTTTAGAAAAAATTACATCTCCCTGCCGGACAATGGCGGAAACAATGTACTTATCATCATCGGTTGGAATGTTATCCGGATTCACTGCGCCGTTTTCGGTTTTCACAGAAAGTTCAATGGCCACTTCCGGATGCTTCAACGGATTCAGCACGTTAAGAAACTTAACGTTGCGCATGATGCGTAAAAAAAATGTTTGTTCAAGATACACAGAAGATAACTCTTTGATTATTTGAGCAATACAAACGCCGGGCGTTACGGGATAACCCGGAAAATGAGCCTGATAAACCGGATGTTCCCCATTCAGGCGAATGAGATAATTTCGTCCCTGTTCCGTCGTCGTTTCTTCTATGACTGTATAAAAATCATTTTTCAGTATCATGCTCATATAATTATTCTTCCAATCGTTTGACGGTATAACGGATATGGCGCGAATGGTTTTCCAGCGTCAGGCTTCCATCCGGCAGGCGGGTCAGCGTTTTCTTTCGTCCCAGACTGACAATAAGCGCATTATCCTGTACGGAACGCAATGTCTGTTGCTGGAATGTCGCTGTTGGATCGTCTGTTTCAAACAAAAAATACAGATCGGAAGCAAGCGTTTTGCGGATATACCATTTATCGAGAAACGAAATAACGTCTTTCAATTCACACTTTTTGCCCGTAATCACAAAGTCAAATGCCTTGCCGCCAAACTCGTTGAGCAATGTTCCGCGCCAGTCATCGCCGCTCTTTTTCAACATACAAATACCGGAGACAAGTTTATCTTTTATACGCACTGTCACCTGATAACTGTTTTTCTCCGTTTCCGAGCGCAGATCCTCTGTCCAGACGCGGTGATTCCCGTTCAACATCCGATCGCCATTCACGCCTGGTTGCACACTGGCGCAACCTATCAGCATAAACATCAGAAAACTAATGAATAAATACTTCATCGCCGACAGCAATATTAATTTGCATATTTTTCAACCGGATAGACGTCTGATCGCCGTTTTTTTCCAGCAAATCCACCGCATGGATGCGATAATCTTTTTTGCCGATATACAAATGAATGGCTGAAAACAAGTCTTTCACTTCTTTCTTTAGCGGCGTCAGGACGACCTGGTAATCATTGTCGCCTTCGTTGAATTGCGTAGAAAAATCAGGCGAATCAATCAGTCCGTTCCCGCTGACGCCACCAATCATCACTTTGCTGATTTCGCTAAACAACTTACTTGATTTTACGGGCATTTTCACAGTATTATTACCGGAATTTGTATAAATATTCGTTCCGTCCGTAGCAAAAACATACGTATAGGGTTTCGTATATTCCCATCGAATCTTATTCGCCTGTTTATACCACATTTTCCCTTCCGACGTCACTTTTTCGTCCATAAATGACAATTCTTTTACTTGCGTAAAATTGCACGCCATGGTTTTCATACCGGCCGACGCCTGTTTGATTCCGGCAATGATCTCATTCTTCTGATCCTCTGTCGCTTTCTTGTAGGACGACTGTGCAAACATTGCCATCGGCAACAACAAACCGTATAATATAGCTATTCGTTTGAACATAAGTATTTTATTTTATCAAAAATAATTTTTTTTGTATTTTTTCGCGGGACAAAGTTAAAAGAAAATTCGACGTCACAACGATTCTTCCCCAAATAATTACGGTTTAACATTCGGATAGTCGCATTTACAAAACCCTCCATTGCATTTGATTTTATGATTTATGCTTGCTGCCATGCCCCTCCGGTCGCGAAAGCCCGATAAAAACAGCCGAAAGTATGGTAAATACATACGCTTGTATGTAGGCGACGAGCAGTTCGAGGCAGTTCATAAAAATTGCCAATAGCAGCGAGAAGGCTGTCATTCCGGCATTGACGGCGGCGCCCATCTTGGC
>JAISUI010000123.1 GCA_031272155.1 Tannerella sp.
ATCAGACAGAGGTTGATAAGCGCGTAGATGCCCATCAAACGGGTCGGTTTGAAAAATTTCATCAGCCACGTGGCAAAAAATCGTCCGGTCATAAAAATAACCATATTGGCGATAACGAAACCGCCTGCCGCTTTTTCGCCAAGTTCGCTGTTTTGAGTGATATAAAGGACAAGATAACTCCACGTGCCGAGTTGAGCGCCAAGATAGAAAAACTGTGAGATAATGGCGCCCCACCAGTGCGGATATTTCATAAGCGCTTTGATGCTGCCTTTTTCTCCGCCCTGTTTTTCGACCGCCACTTCGGGAAATTTTGCGCGTTTAATCAAGGCGGCGACAATCAGAATTACCGCTGCGAGGGCGATATAGACGGGAAACACGCGGGCGTTTTCGGCTTTCAGAAAGTCGGCGTAAGTGCCTGCGGTTTTCATTGCCTCGATTTCGAGTGCGTCAGGTTCGTTGCCCGAAAAAATAAAAACCGTTGCGGCAGTCGATGCCATAATGTTTCCGATGGGATTGAACGATTGCGCCAGATTGAGCCTCCGTTCCGAAGTCGATTTGTCGCCGAGACTGACCACAAAACTGTTTGCGCCAATTTCGAGAAATGCGCAACCGCCCGCCATTACGAATATTCCGCAGAGAAAAAGTATGTATTTCTGCGTGCTTGCTGCGGGATAAAACAGCAGACAGCCTGATGCGAAGAGCACAAGTCCGAGCAAAATACCCGATTTGTAGCCTTTTCGCTGCATATAAAGTCCGGCAGGAATAGCAAGGCAAAAATAGCCCGTTTTCAGTGCGAAGGGTAAAAATCCGGTTTGTGCGATGCTTAATTCGAGCGATTTTTTGAACTGTGTTATCAGAAAGTCGTTCAGCGTGTTAGGCCACGACCAAAGGAAAAACAGGGCGGTTACGAGAACGAACGTGAGTACGTAACCCGGAGTAATTAACTTTGAAGTCTTATTTTTTTGCACCATAATTTTAATGATTTAAGCTTTTCTTCCATCCATATCACCTTTATTTTCAGGTGCAAGCGGGAATTTTACCGGCACATTATCGCGTGTAGAACGATAGATGGCCGTAAAGAGTTCTACGGTACGGCGGGCAAACTCACCGGTAATCAGCGGATCGCCGCCTCTGTCGAGTGCAGTCAGGAAGTCTTCAATCTGACGTTCCATGTAATAAACGGTTGGCTCAATACGGTTGAACAGGTCACTGTCATCTTTCACCCAGCCGTCGAGCAACGATTCTTCACCAGGTACTGTCCAGAGATCATTTACAGGCGGTTCGAGTACAGACGACATGCCTGCGATAAACATGGCGCCACCATCAGTTTGTACGCCTACGGATGCACCATTTGAACCGTGCACCTGCACTTTTCCATAAATACCCGGCTTTTCCGAATTGCTTACAATAATGTTGCCAATCCCTCCATTCTTAAATTTCACGATGGCTAAAGCCGTGTCTTCCACTTCGATATACGGATGGTTTAAATTACGCCATACACCATAAACCTCTTCTATTTCGCCCATAAACCACAGGAAAATATCAAGTTGATGGGGCGCCTGATTGACTAATACGCCACCACCTTCCATGTCCCATGTCCCACGCCATGCGTCGGCATCGTAGTATGCTTTGTCACGCCAACCAAGCATGTTGATTGTACCAAGCGCGGGCGTTCCGATTTTGCCCTCGTCAATAGCCTGACGAATGCGTTGCACGGGTGCATAGAAGCGTCGCTGGCTGACTACGCCGAGTTTTACGCCTGCATCTTTACAGGCCTGAATCATGGCGTCGCAATCTTCTAATGTTGAAGCAAGTGGTTTCTCTACCAGTACATTAGCGCCAGCTTGTGCAGCTTCAACAGTCACTTCGCGATGGAACGGATGAGGCGTACAAACAATCACGAGATCAATATGGTTGTCCTTGATCATTGCAGTGATGTCACTGTAAGGTTTCACACCATAAGCGGTTGCGAACTTCTCTGCCGAGGCCGCCGTGCGGCTCCATACGGCAGCCAGTATCGCATTGGGCAGGTTTTTAATCGCCTGCGCATGAAGATGGGCAACTTTGCCACATCCAATGATGGCTAATTTATATTCTTTCATATCATTATATATTTTAATAATCAGTTAAATGCAATTAATTTGCAGGTAATATCGTATAAGTTACTCCTTTTTGAGTTTCAAATTCTATAAAGTTGTTATCCAATTTATTTACCGTAATTTTTTTACCGCCAACGGCCACCTTTACCGGTATTTTGGTGCGCAGACGACAAGTACGGTCATATTTCGTCCGAAGAATGGCTTTTGACAACAGTTTATCTTTCCATTCCATATCTACTTCGTAACCTCCTCGTGCACGAAGACCGCTCACGGCGCCTGCAGGCCATGCCTCAGGCAGAGCGGGCAACAGCGACAATTCATTACTGTGGCTTTGCATGAGTAATTCTGCGATTCCGGCCGTAATGCCCTGAATGGCCTGATTCCCTTCAAAAGAAGGCGATATCTGACTGTCTTCCGGAGAGGGATGAATGCTTACATCCGTCTGCATCTTGTGGAGGATAGCGTATGCCTTTTCCGGTTCTTCGAGGCGGGCATGCTGGTTAATTTTCCATGCGCCCGACCATCCCATGTTGATGTCGCCACGACGCATGAGTACAATCCTCACGGCATTAGCCAGTTCCGGCGTTTTACGGAACGTGATGTCATCGTCGGGATAAGCAGCCCAGAGATGTGAGATGTGGCGATGAGTTACTTCATATTCCTTGAAATCATAAAGCCATTCCTGCAACTGCCCAAATTGTCCAATTTGATGGGGCGGCAATTTGTCAAGCATGACGATAGCCCTGTCTTTCAGTTCCGTATCGGCGTTCAAAGTCTCAGCTGCCTGAATAAAATTACGCAGTAAGTTTCGCGCAATCTGCGTATCGCCTGCCGAGCCAAGCGAAATGGAAACCTTGTTTCCCTTATCGTCATAAAAAGAATTTTCAGGTGAAGAAGCGGGACAAGTCACCATATAGCCCGTAACAGGGTCTTCCACCAGAAAGTCCGAACAAAATTCAGCAGCGCCTTTCAACAATGGATAAATACGTTCAAGATACTTTATATCAGGATCATACAAATAATGATCATAGAGTTGTTGCATCAACCACATGCCTGCAACGGGATAGGTGGCATGTTGGGGATTACCATCCGTAGGTGCGGTATTAAACCAAACGTCTGTTCCGTGGCAGGCACACCAGCCGCGGCAGCCAAACAGTTCTTTCGCTGTGTGCGCACCGGCCTGCGCAAGGTTTTCAACAAATAACAGCAATGACTCATTGACCGAAGGCAAGTTGGTGTTTTCAACCGGCCAATAACATTCCTGAATATTGATATTAAGCGTCCAACGTCCTCGCCAGCGTCCTTCAAGGTCGTTAAGCCACATGTTATGATTATTGAAAGCCAGCGTATTTTCGCGTGCGCCGGCAAGCATCAGGTAACGT
The DNA here is from genome assembly GCA_031272155.1 of Tannerella sp. GTDB lineage: Bacteria > Bacteroidota > Bacteroidia > Bacteroidales > Tannerellaceae > Tannerella. Next base: position 3,482 of record JAISUI010000123.1, read on the forward strand.
CCGTATTGGAAATATCGCGCTTCGTATGCAGGGTCAATTGCTCCACCGCGTATGGCTTCCATACATTGGGTGGTAGTCATGGCCGGATCAGGCTCGGCGCCGAGGTTTATTTTAAAGGCTGCAAAGAGCGGATAATAATCATCTATGTGTCGTTTGAGCAGTTCGTCGTATGAAAACACGGATGCTTTGGAAATATAGTCATTGCAACGCTGTTTTTCATCGGCAGAAATATCGTTCCATGCCACCCAGTTCGTTGCTCCGGCAAGGATAATTGTCGCCGCGTCAGCATCTTTGAGTATGAGTTTATCACCCTCGGCCGTCAGCGTGCCGCCTTCGTGAATGATTTTCGCCCGCGCTTGCCATTTCATTTGTGGCGGGAGAATTATTTCATTCAGTTTTTCGGAAATAGTAGTTCCTTCCATGATGATTTCATCGTTTTCAACACGCGATACAGCGCTCGGCTGCAGGCTTGTAAACCATTTGGACAGGCTAATTTGCCCTTTCCGGTCGGCAGTGAGGCGAATCACAATCGCCTGATCGGGATAACTGGCAAAAATCTCACGTGAATAATTTACTCCATCCATTTGATAATCAACACGCACAAGTGCACTGTCCATGTTAAGGCTACGGCTGTATCCGGCATTTTTGGCCGGATCATGTCCTTCCATACTGAAATGGAGTTGCGCCATTGGCTGATAGAATTGGACATGTTCGGGTATGCTGGCTAATTTCCACGATTCATTAGTGGCTTCCAACCAGTTACGCGCAAAAGCGTATTCACGGACTTTCTTCAGGATTTCAGGCCCCTGAGGATTATTCGGATTGTAAGGACCTCCTGTCCAAAGCGTTTCATCGTTAAACGGAATGACTTCGTGGTCTATTGCTCCAGGAATCATAGCGCCGAAACGCCCCGTCCCGATGGGCAGACCTTCCCAATATTTCGTTGCAGGCGTATCGTACACCCAATGCATAGGAACTTGATTAACAACCACTTCCTGCATATCCGAACAAGAACAAAAGATCAGTAAAATCAACGGCATCAATGCCTTCATCGTGCTCATTATCTTCATAATCAATAATTATTTATTTTAATTTTTAATGTATGGTAAATGTATTTTCTTATTTTGCTTGCAAATATAAGGAAGATTATCCGGTTTACAAAATCAATAGCAACAGGAATATTTGCATAGGAGAAATTTACAATCCTTCATAAGTTCTGTTGTAAAGAAAATCAGCCAGTTCGTTATCGTCCGTATATTGCTTAATGATTTCGGGCGGAATCGGTTCACGGATATAGACGTCGAATGTTTGTCCCTGTTTATTAAAAGCTTCGACGGGTACGCGAAGAGTGCGTATTTTCCAACTGATTCTACCCAGCCAATAGAAAAATGAAGAGTTCCTGCAGCCGAAACAGACCGGATACACAGGAACTTTCGCTTTGCGTATCAGCCGGATCACACTATGCGTCCAGGGCAAATCGCGTATCTGTTTTTGCTTGTTTATGAACGACATAGCTCCTGCTGGAAAGAATCCGATAGGATGCCCTTTTTTCAACCGGCCGATGGCGACCCGAATACCATTTATATTAGACGGATTTGTGGCCGATTCGGCATTCGTTTTGGGAGTGACCGAAATGAAATTATCAGCCATAGCGCCGATTTTGGTTAGCATGCCATTGACCATCACTGCAAAATCCGGACGAAGCGAAGCAAAGATGTCTATCAGAATAATGCCGTCTAACGAACCTATCGGATGATTAGAAACGGTTATAAATGAACCGCTGGGTAGCGAATCTAATCTCTCGCGATGATGAATATGATATTTCACGTTCATCATCGGATCGGACAACATGGCTGAAGTAAACGTCGAACCGTGCAGATGACAATATTTTGCATGTATCTGATTGACTTTGTCCATACTTATCCAGCGCAACAGTTTATTGCCCAGCCACGTAAAGAATCTGTTTTTGAATAAAGGCGATAAAGCCCGCAGGTCTTCTATGTCGAATACGGTCTTTTTTATATACATTCTTAATAATAATTTGTTTTTTAAACAGCCAAGTATTGTTTATTGATACATTGGCATATTTTTTCATGCTTCCTGATGCTGACATACAATATAATATTGAGCACCAGTGTTTCATAAATAAAATATAGCCATACCTGACCTGTCAGGACAATCAGAAACATGACAATGGTACGGCCATTAAACGTCAGTAAATCAATATATCGTTTCATCAGGGTACGGCTTTGTCGTCGGAAATAAATCCGTATTTCGTCGGGAATATTATCCCCGAACCTTGTTTTCAGATTGGCCAGCATCTTTTGGAGTTCGGGCGTCATCCGTTCCTGTACACCCGTATAACCTTCATACATAACATAAAAAACCTTTTTTATGCCTGTTTTCATAGCTTGTTGATGCGTTTGAACCTGCTCAAAACTTTGAAATTCCATTCCTTTTTCTTTACTCTCGAAAAACAAGTGCAATGTCTTGTAATAGTCTGTAATATTGGCCTGAAGCAAATGGGACAAACCGGAAATTACAGCAGGCAGGAAAAACCAGGCCGACCCGTAAGCATGGGTCAGACGAAGGGCTAATCCCACATAAATTGCTATAAACCAAATATCTCCTGACAGACCATCCAAGATGCGCCCAATTTCCGACTTGATGCCGCTCAAACGGGCTAATTGGCCATCGGCACAATCTAAAATATTGGCTATCAATAGCAATGCAATCCCCGCCAAAGTATATTTCCAGTTATCGAAATAGAACAGATACCCTGTTCCGGCGCCGACAAAGACAGACAGGATCGTGATCATGTTGGGCGTAACCCATGTGTTCCGCAACAGACGCGCAATCCAGTAACCGATAGGACGATAGAAATATAAATCTACTGTATTCTCCGTTTCTATGGATTTTAATGACGACTCAAACTCTTTATCCATTTCTTATTTATTTATACGAATATCCACCGTCGGCAACGATAATGGAACCATTTATATAGGTATTTTCAATCAACATTTTATAGATGCCGGCCACTTCTTCCGGCGTGCAAAAGCGTCCCATAGCTATTTTCGATTCGATGCTTTGCCGGATTTCTAACGGTTTGTTTTTTTGCCATTCGGTATCCACAAATCCGGGCGCAACAGCATTCACACGTATGTTATAGGGCGCCAGGAATTTAACTAAATTATGTGTCAGCGCATGAACCGCCGCTTTGGTCACGCCGTAAGCCAGCGACATGGCATGCGGCTCAATTGCCGTGAGCGAGCCGGTGAAAACCACACTTCCGCCCGAGCGGATCTGACCAAGGATGCGTTGCAAAAGAAATACCGGAAAATGAACGTTTGCGAAAAATATCCTTTCCCATTCGGATAAGGCCATTTCTTCCAGTGTCTTACGGTAAGTCAGTCCGGCATTAAACACGATGGCGTCGAGTGTAAGAGAGCAGTCGGATAAGTAATCGGCGATTCTTTCAATCGTTTGTTGATCGGATATATCAGCCTGAAGCACATCTACTTTTACACCATGCCGGATGCGTATTTCAGCCGCCGCTGCCGTTGCTCCGGTTGTGTCCGAACCGTATGTCAGCACTAAATCGTAGCCCGCTTGTGCCAGACAGGAAGCGACGGCCTTGCCGATGCCTTTTGTTCCTCCGGTAATAAGTGCGTATTTTGCCATTCAATTTAATCTTGTTATTTTTTCGGTTTTGTATTTTTCGTCTGTTTTGACCGGGTAACAGTTTTGGCTGTTTCCATAACGGAATCCGGTTTGGCCTGTCGTTCCTGAAGCAACGATTTTTTATAGGAATCATGGATCGTCTTTTTCAGGGAAGAGGACGAAATTCCTGTCCCGTACGGAAAGTAAAACACCTGTACATTAAGATCTTTCAGGTAGTCATATTTCCCATACCAGTCATCTCCGACTACGAAAGCGTCAATATTCAGTTTTCGGACGATTTCCGTATGATCCAACGTGTGTTGGGGAATCACAATATCGGGCGTTTTCAACGCTTCAATAATCTGAAGCCGTTCATTGAACGGGATAATGGGAGGAGTCGTTTTGTAGGACGACACCAACTCGTCCGTACTGACGCCCACAATAAGGATGTCCGCCAGGCTGCGGGCATAATTGATCATCCGTAAATGATTGTAATGAAACATGTCAAACGTTCCCGATGTATATACAATAGTTTTATCCTTAAACATAAGTTATTTTGTTTTTTTATTTTGTCTTTAATTATTCGCCCGAATCTTCTTTCGTCAGGTCGAGTTTTACATTATCAGCGCCTTTAGATACGTATTGTTTTTGCAATGGATTTGCCGTTATTTCCCGATGGTTCTGCCGGTTACGATATACATCCATTGCGACGTACACCGCTTGACGGAACGATTTTTCCGATGCTTTGTTTTGTCCTGCAATGTCGTAGGCTGTTCCGTGTGCCGGCGAAGTCCGTACAATGGGCAATCCCGCAGTGTAATTCACGCCGTTATCCATAGTCAGGGCTTTGAACGGAGCCAATCCCTGGTCGTGATACATGGCCAGCACGCCATCGAAACGAAGGTAGGCTCGTGATCCGAAAAAACCATCGGCTGCGTAAGGTCCGAATGCGACAACACCCCGTTTCTCCGCTTCGCGAATGGCCGGAGCGATCATGGTTTCTTCTTCTTCCCCCAGCAGTCCTTTGTCGCCTGCATGAGGATTTAGCGCCAACACAGCAATACGCGGCCTGATGATGCCGAAATCCTGTTTCAGAGCGGCGCTGAATACAAGCAATTTATCCATAATTCCCTGTTGCGTCAGGCGGTTTTTTATTTCTGCTACAGGGATATGCCCTGTTACCAGCGCCACGCGCAAGTGATCGTTCAACAAAATCATTAACGATCGGCTCGTCCCGTTTTTCCCGAAATATTCTTCCAGATACTCGGTGTGGCCGGGAAAATGAAAAGATTCACTGTTGATGTTGTATTTATTGACAGGCGCTGTGACCAATACGTCAAGGGCGCCCCTTTTCATATCGGCAACGGCTGCTTCCAAAGCTGCATAAGCCGCCTTCCCCGCCTCGTGAGTAGATTTGGATATTTCAGGCTCTATGTCTTTGTTTACACAGTTGATAATGTTCACTTTCCCGACATGGGCATCTTCCGCCCGGTTGATTATTTTGAACGACAGGGGAGGCAATTCCATTGTTTTTTCATAATGGAGTGCGATTTTGTGTGAGCCGTAAATAATAGGCGTACACAATTCCGTCATTCGTTCATCGGCAAATGTTTTCAAAATCACTTCATAACCGATGCCGTTGATGTCGCCTTGTGTGATCCCTGTCTTTATTAATTTCTTATCCATCTATATTATTAATGTATTCAGGATTGTTCGTTCGATGGCTGAATGACTATTTCCGGATAATCTAACGGTTGGTCTTTGTCGCCAGGCAGCCTTACTGTTTGCAATGCAGCTTCCATGCGTCGCATGTAATTTCGTTTGTCCGTATCCGGGGAATAAACGAAACCTTCTACGACAACAATGCGATTATTCACCTCATCCAGACGGGCATAACTCACAAACGGGCCGCCCATTTTATCTCCTTTGACGTACCACAGGCCGCGCAGCACCCCACAGTACTTGCCTTGTAATGTGATGGCGCTGTATTGTACCGTAGAGGTATCGGTTGCCATGTGGGAATCGGGGAATGCTCCGGGGATGTTGGCGCCCAGCGTCGAATCACGCATTGCTATCAGGTATTCCTTTGTAAAAGTGTTCGGATTTGTATAAGGGAATATGTAAACCACCACATCCATCCGTCCTTTGTTTGCATTATTGGACGCCCAGAAAAAATTGACGGTATCTTTGTACGAATTGAAATCTTCCGGCACGTTGAGCGTCACGCCAAATTGCTCCTGAACTTTTTCATAAACCAGTGTGCTGAACGTTTTCCGGAGCACAGCCGCCATGCGCATCATCTCTATCTTGGAATAATAGGATGTTAATCCACGCGGATGTGCTGTCAGATAATCGGACAACGCGGCCTTGTCGGGAGCATTTAATTGCACGACGACCTGTCCTTTGGCCCACCGGTCTTTTTCCGCATTGAGTGACACTTTCGTATATACCGACGCATCAACATTGACTATCAGTATATTACGAACATATTTCATCATTCCGTTAAAATCAGCGGGCAAAACATGTGTAATCCGCATGGAAGGTTCGTCTTGTGGCAAACCCTGTACGGGTCGTTGCAATTCAGCCTTGACTTGTTGTCCTGCGGGGTCATTCCACACAGCGTCGTCGGCCACCACTACTACTTCGTATGCGATTCCGGTTGCACCCATCTGTATCGGCGAATTGCCCGAACACCGGTTACAGCCTGTCAGGGTCATAAACGCCAGAAGTCCTAAAATTGAAGTTAAAATCAACGTTCTCATAATACATTAATATTATACGTTCTGTTTTGTGAGGGCAAAATTACGCTTTTCTGCGCAAACATACGGTCTTTTTAAGAAAAATATTTTCAGAAATAGCAAATCAAGCAAATTTTTCCCTCGTTTTGTGTCAAAAAATACGTGCCGTTCATACGGCTCGCCAAAATGCAACAAGCGCACTTGGAAGTTTGCTCAAGTACGCTTGTTTTTGTGTGATCCCGACAGGATTCAAACCTGTAACCTTCTGATCCGTAGTCAGATGCTCTATTCAGTTGAGCCACGGGACCTGCTTATTTTTGAATTTGCGACTGCAAAGATACGAAACATTTTCTTTCCGCCAAAGAAAAAAACATTTTTTCTTCTTCGCGGAAGTTTTTTTGTAAAAAATCAGGCTCTTGTTTTTGTATTTCAAAAAAAGTGCGTATATTTGCACCCGAAATTGCGGAAGTAGCTCAGTTGATAGAGCATTAGCCTTCCAAGCTGAGGGTCGCGGGTTTGAGCCCCGTCTTCCGCTCAATCGTAAAAACGGCTTAAACTTAATTGTTTAGGCCGTTTTTCTTTGGGAGCATGTCCTAAAGATCGTTTCCCATCAGGCAGAGGCGCTGTTCGCTTGCCGACGAAATTCTGCGCAAACCACAGCCGTGGCCGCCGCCACATTCAACGATTGCAGTCCGGTGCGCGTTGCCGGATAGGGAGGAATATATAATCGTCTGGAAATAAGCGATTTTATAGAGGGACGTATCCCATTGCCTTCATTACCCATCACTACTATCCCGTGTGGGGTAAGTTGTTGGCAGTATATGTCTTCGCCATCCAAAAAAGTTCCGTAAACCGGTACATCCTGTTTCAGGAAATTTTCCAAGGGCATGGATTGTACCTTCACGCGGGCTAACGATCCCATCGTAGCCTGTACTGTTTTAGGCCCGAAAACGTCCGCCGAATCCGGACTGCAAACGATATGTTCGACGCCAAACCAGTCTGCAATCCGCACAATAGCGCCCAGATTGCCCGGATCCTGCACGCCATCCAGCGCCAAAACCAACCGGACGGACGGATCGGCTTCTTCCGGCCTGTAGGATGGATATCGAAACAAGGCCAGTACATCCTGCGGCGTTTTCAGGAAACTGATTTTGCGGATATCATCATTATCCGCTTCAACTAATTCATTGACAGGCATTTCTCCCTGCGTAGCTATCCAGGACGGTTTGGCTATCATCCATTCGCACCGGAAGGAGGAAAGCATGTCGGCCACTAATTTATTTCCCTCTGCCACAAAGAGTTGTTGCTCATCGCGGCATTTTTTCATCTTCAAAGAATGAATTTGTTTTATTTTCGCTTTTGTCAACATGATTGCATTTTTTGAAAGTCAAAAGTACGAGAAATAATTAATTTAGCGTACTTTTGCATAACGAAATTTTCAAAGCGTGAGAACAATCATACGCCAAGCGCCGTTTATTATACTGACAATATGTACTTTATCGTGCAGTACGACAAAATACGTAGGCGATAATGAATATTTATTAGACAAGGTGAAAATCTCGGCCGACAATGACCGGATTAAGGTTAGCGACCTGAAACCTTACCTGCGCCAGCAACCGAACTACAAGATATTCGGCTTGTTGAAATGGCCTTTGTATGTCTATAACTGGTCGGGGAAGAACGAAAAAAACTGGTTGAATAAGCAGCTTCGCCGGATTGGTGAGCCGCCCGAAATCATGGATACACTGCTTGTTGCACAGTCGAACACCGAATTTGAACGGATGATGATCAACAAGGGTTATCTCCATGCGGCAACGTCTTATTCTATAGACACAACCCGCAGGAAAAAAGCAACGGTGAACTATCATATCGTCGCCAATGCTCCGTACCACATTCAACAGTACCGAATGACGCTCGACGATCCCCGCATAGACAGCCTGGCGCACCTCAAAGCGCCTCCCGTGTCGTGGCTGAAATCCTTTTTCTCCTCTGCTCCGGAAGAATATACGCCGTTGATACAGGAAGGTTCGCTGTTCGACCGCAACATACTTGACAAGGAAAGGAAACGCATCACTGCCATCCTGCGACGCAAAGGGTATTATGCCTTTAATTATGACCACATTGGTTTCACAGCCGATAGCCTTCCGGGACGCAACGCCGTGAATTTGGAAATGACCCTCAAACCGTTTCGCTACGTGGATACGACCGGCATTGCAAGGGAAAAAACGCACCGGCTTTATTATATCAACCGGGTTCATATCGTTACCGATTATGACCCCCTGAATGTCAATAGCGGCAACGAATGGCAGACCTTTTCCGACTCCGTATGGAAACAGGGCATACATATATATTATGGAATAAAAGGACGCACGATTCGTCCGAATGTATTGTTGCGCAAATGCTATGTTGTTCCGGGCGAACTGTTTAACGAACGCCATATTGAACAGACCTATGCAGCATTTTCAACCCTGGGAATGTTGCGCCATGTCAATATCCGCTATGACGAATTTGAGGAAAACGACACGATGAAACTGAATTGCACTGTACTCACTACCCCGGAGAAGACACAGGGTTTCGGAGTGGATGTGGAAGGAACCAATTCGGCGGGCGACCTTGGGTTTGCTACCAGCCTGAACTATCAGCACCGTAACCTGTTCAAAGGCTCGGAATTGTTTTCCGCCAGAATCAGGGGCGCGTATGAGTCGCTGTCAGCAAGCAAGGAAACGGGTTTTGGCAATTATTGGGAATTTGCCGGCGAATTATCCCTGCGATTTCCTACATTCAAATTCCCTTTTGTCAGTAATGATTTCATAAAAAGGCTCCGCGCCACAACGGAATTTGATGTCAGTTACAATCGCCAGAGCCGTCCGGAATATCAGCGGGCGATCCTTTCCGGCGGATGGAGCTACAGTTGGCAGAACCGGACGAACCTGTTGGAGAAACATACGCTTAAACTGCTGGATATAAATTATATATACCTCCCCTATATAGACGAGGATTTCAAAAATTCCCTGCCTCGCCTGACGACACTCTACAATTATAATAACCAGTTTATTGTGGGGTCCGGCTACACGTATCTGTTTAATAATTATGATCCTATGAAACGCGGACGAAACACCTATTCATTCCGCGTAAATATAGAATCGGCCGGCAATGGATTATATACCCTTTCAAGCCTGCTAAATACAAAAAAAGATGCAAACGGACACTATCAATTGTTTGGCATCAACTATTCGCAATACCTGAAGGGCGATATGGATTTTGCCCGCAGCGTTACGATTGACGGGCGCAATTCGCTGGCTTTCCATATCGGAGGCGGTCTTGCCTGTCCCTACGGGAATGCCCGTGAGTTACCTTTTGAGCGACGTTATTATGCCGGAGGCGCTAACAGCAACCGCGGATGGTCGGTGCGTTCTTTAGGGCCTGGCAGTATGCCCATTACAGACGAAACCACCTTTGTAAACCAGGTTGGGGACGTCCGTTTGGATGCCAGTCTGGAATATCGCTCCAAGCTGTTTTGGAAATTTGAAATGGCGGCCTTTATTGATGGCGGGAATATCTGGACGATCCATTCCTACGATTATCAGCCGCAGGGCAAATTCAACTTCACCTGTTTTTATAAAGAAATAGCCGTCTCCTATGGTTTGGGATTGCGGCTTGATTTTGACTATTTCCTCATTCGGTTTGATACCGGACTGAAAGCCTATAATCCACAGGAACAGGATGCGCGACGCTGGAGCGTGCTCCACCCTAACCTGCATGATAATTTTGCATGGCATTTTGCTGTGGGCTATCCGTTCTGATTGCGATAGTAAAGAATTCGTTTGGATTTTTGGGAAAGAATGGCTATCTTTGCAGTGAAATAAATCAAGTACGAAATCATGCTTGAATTGAAAAGAGAAGAATGAAGGTTATTGATTTAATAAACGGAGGTAAACAAACGGCGTTTTCTTTTGAAATCCTGCCGCCGCTCAAGGGCAACAGTATTCGGAAAGTGTTTGAAGTGATTGATAAATTGCGTGAATACGACCCGAAATACATTAATATTACTTCCCACCACAGCGAATACATCGAGAAGACGCAACCGGATGGCAGTTTCCGCAAGATTCATATTCGGAAGCGTCCCGGTTCGGTTGCCATTGCCGCGGCCATACAGAACAAATACGGAATTACAGCTGTTCCGCATCTGATTTGCAAAGGTTTCACGAAAGAAGAAACCGAATATGCGTTGATAGACTTGAATTTCCTTGGCGTTTACGATTTATTGCTTTTGCGCGGCGACGTCAAGAACCTGCCTCTTTCGGCAAGGCAGGGGGAATATCACGAATATGCAACGGATCTGCAACGGCAGGTCAATCTGTTCAACCGGGGCATTGCATTGGATGATTCTATTTTTGAACGGGTCGAAACGCCTTTTTCATACGGCATGGCCTGCTATCCTGAAAAGCATGAAGAAGCGCCGAATCCTGCATCGGATTTGTTTTATACAATAGAAAAAGTAAAAAACGGGGCGGACTATTTAGTTACGCAGATGTTTTTTGACAATGCGAAATACTATGCCTACGTTGAACGTTTACGCGCCGAAGGCGTCACGGCGCCTGTCATTCCGGGCATTAAACCGATCGTATTCCTGAACCAGTTGAATGTATTGCCGAAGGTGTTTCGCTCGGAAATACCTGAAGCGCTGGCTTGTGAGTTGCGGAAATGCCGCAACGATGCAGAAGCGAAGGAAGTCGGCATCGAGTGGAGCATACAACAATGTAAAGACCTGATTGCGCATGGCGTACCGAGCCTGCATTTTTACACCTACATGGCAAACGACAGCGTAAGTCGGATAGCTAAAGCCGTTTATTAATAAGCAAAAATATGTTTTTCAGACAAATTATCGGACAGGAAGCATTAAAAAAACAGTTGGTACAATCCGCTCAAAACGGGATCGTGCCGCACGCACAACTTTTCTGTGGAAAAGCCGGTGCAGGAGCCTATCCACTGGCATTGGCCTACGCCCGTTACCTGAATTGCAGTGAACGCTCAGATACGGATGCGTGTGGGAAATGCCCTTCATGTCTGAAATATAATGCTTTGGCACATCCGGACTTGCATTTCGTCTTTCCCATTTATGATACGAAAAAGGTCTGCGACGACTTTCTGCCCAAATGGCGTGAATTTCTCGCCGCAAACACGTATTTCAATATGAACCGATGGCTTGATTTTGTAAACGTAGCAGATAAACAGGCTGTGATTTATGAACGGGAAAGTAGCCGTATCATCCAAAAAGTGCGCCTGAAAATCTATGAAGCCGCTTACCGGGTGTTGTTAATCTGGATGCCGGAACGCATGAACGTGATTTGTGCAAATAAACTCCTGAAACTCATAGAAGAACCTTCACCCAATACAATAATCCTGATGGTATCGGAAGAGCCGGAACGGGTGCTTGGCACCATATTGTCGCGCAGTCAGCGGGTAAATGTCGCGCCCATCCGTGCAGATGCGCTTGCCGCTACGATCAGGGAAAAGTTTTCGCTTGCGCCGGAAGACGCGCTTCAGATAGCCCGAATGTCGCATGGCGACTACCTGCAAGCGGTAAACTATGTGGAAACCAGCGAAGAAAATAAATTTTTCCTCGAACAGTTCAAACATATCATGCGTAATGCCTGGGCTAAAAATGTCAAAGAGATGAAAACATTTGCTAATGAAATGCACGGCATCGGGCGTGAACGACAGAAACATTTCCTGAAATATGCTCAAAACATTATCAGAGAGAATTTTATGCTTAGTTTACAGGAACCGGAAATAAATTATCTGAACAAAGAAGAGGCTCTATTCTCCGCACGATTTGCGGAGTTTGTAAATGAACGAAATGTATTTGCGCTGATGGACGAATTGTCGGAAGCGGAAAAACATATTTCCCAAAATGGCAACGCAAAGATGATTTTCTTTGATTTAGCCCTACATATTACTGCATTACTGAAATTATGATGAGACGTTCATTGATATTCATTTCCATTCTGTGCTACCTGACCCTGCCGGCCGGATGCAAGGCAAAACGTGAAGAGCCGCAAGTATCCCTTCATATCATCCGCTTTGACAAGGATTTATATCAACTTATCCTGAATGATACGCCGGAGTTACAGAAGCAATTGACCGAACGGTATCCCGTCCTTCTTGAATTGACGGGCAAGAGTTTGTTCCGGATGACCGACATTCGTGATCCGGCATTTTTCGACCGCATGGTGAATTATTATTCCGAACCGACATTGAATAAGTTATATCGCGATGTATTAAAACAATACGATATAGTGGAGACTATCGAAAAAGAACTGAGCGCCAGCTTTGAATCCCTGCAGGCGGCATTGCCCGACCTGCCACTCCCAACGGTTTACATGCACGTTTCCGGACTGATGCAAAATGTGTTGGTTGGCGATGGCCTGCTATCCATCTCAATTGACAAGTATATGGGAGCGGATTATCCGCTGTATGCCGAATTTTTTCACCACTATGAGCGACAACGGATGACGACCGAATACATAGTTCCTGATTACCTGCGGGCATGGCTCATCTCGGAATATCCGTTCCGCGGCGCTGAAAACGTTCTCCTCGACCGGATGATTTATGAAGGAAAAATCCGATATATCCTTCAACGGGCGCTTCCGCAACGCAATCCGGAAATTTGGCTGGGTTATACTCCGGAAGAGTACCAATGGTGCCAGCAACACGAAAAAGAAATATGGCAGTGGATGATTGAACATAAACATATCTATACTCCTGATATTACGACTGTAAACAAATATTTTTCCGACAGACCGTCTTCTTTCATGGCTGATGAGGCGCCCGGAAACCTCGGCGTCCGGACAGGTTGGCGGATTGTGGAGAAATACATGGACAAAACCGGCGCTTCCATCAACGAACTGCTGATGAATACCGATTATCAGGATATATTGACAAAATCAAAATATAAACCATAAAAAAGAGATTTAAAGACAAATGAAACAAGCTATAGAAACGTATCTTTCGGAAAACCATTATCCGAAATTTTGCTTAAAAGCCGTCCTGTTTGATATGGACGGCGTTTTGTATGATTCGATGTCCAACCATGCGGAGGCGTGGAACCGGATTATGAACATGCACGGATTGCCGTTTTCACTCGAAGACGCCTATCTGCATGAAGGGCGGACGGGCGCTGATACAATAGAATATATCTGCAACCAGCACGGATTACATCTTTCGGACGACGACATCCGCAGTTTGTATGAAGAGAAAGCGAAATACTTCGAGACTTGCCCTCCGCCCCAGCCCATGCCCGGCAGCTATGAACTGCTGCAGAAGGTTGTACGCGACGGTCTGATGCCAATGATTGTCACCGGCTCAGGGCAGGTAACGCTTTGGGATGAGTTGAACGTTTACTTCCCCGGCATCTTCCGGAGGGACAGAATGGTCACTTCGCTTGATGTGAAACGGGGCAAGCCGAATCCTGATCCCTACCTGATGGCGCTTGACAAAGGACAGTTGCAACCGCAGGAAGCAATTGTGGTTGAAAATGCGCCGTTGGGCGTGGAAGCGGCACGGGCGGCCGGACTCTTTACAATTGCCGTAAACACAGGCATCCTGCCGGATCAGTATTTGCTGGACGCCGGTGCGAATTTACTGTTCCGGGATATGCCTGAACTTTGCGCTAAGTGGGATGCGATCCGGGACACGCTCTGTTCGTGTGGGGAATGAGTCAATATAAATCAACTAACCAAACAGTAAATTGCTGTTTGGTTAGTTGATTTAAAATACCCTTATTCATACGGATTGAACGTCCCGTTATCCCAAAGAATGGTTTGCTCCAGATTCGGATTTTTCTTGATATGTTCTTCAAATGGAATCCTCAAAAAATTCTGGCGCTCAGTGACTTGAAAAGGTGTACCGTCAAGAGCGTGAAATTGATTTTCAAACAGTTCAAAATAGGATTGAGGGTCATTCTCCACATCAATAGATGCCAATTCCGCGTCGGTTAAATCACGTTTCGGTTTAGCCGTAAGATCGTGCCGATACAGGCCATTGACCTTGTAGCCATTGATTTCATCGGTATATAATCGCCAGCGACGCAAGTCGTTATAGCGAAAACCTTCGGCATAAAGCTCAAGTTGACGTTCCTTGATGATGGCAAGAATTAATGCATCCCCATTAGGATTGCCCAACCCGTAATTATTATCGCCTTGTGGAATGCCTGCTCGACGACGGATTTGTTTTAGTATATCAATGGCTTCCTGTTCTTTACTGGTTTTTGCGGCACATTCAGCCAGATTAAGCAATACCTCTGCATAACGAATGACCGGTTCATCCACACCTGAGCGATTTCCTTCCGGCGAATCATAGTTGATGTTGTCATCACAGAATTTACGGGTATCAAGCGTTCCGTCCTGAACGTATTGCACACTTCCATAAGGACTTTGTCCACCGATAAATTTCCAATAATGTCTCATTTTTCCGTCTTCGTCGAGATCACCTGTGTTTTCGGAATGACTGCGATAACGCGGCCAGTTACAGCCGTTATAGGCAACGCAAAGGTAGAAGCGAGGTTCGCGGCCAATCCAGAAGGCTACTTCAGAAGTTCCGGCTGACGGACGCGGCAGGGCGTTGTTTTCAATGACCAGTTCGGTATAAGGTGAACCGTCCGCTTTCAGGAAGGCATTCGCCATTTCGAGCGTCATACCTTGAATAGCATCCACACTCGAAACGGAAGCCGGATATTGATGCGGTTTCACCCAAATCATCTCCGGGTTTTCGGGATATTCATATTTATCAGAAAACATATCGCGCAGGTTTTGTAAGGCTTCCTGTCCATTCGCAGGATTCGGACGGAAAAGTCCGTATCCGGCTGCCGTAAGTTGCTGTTGAGCAGCCTTGTTTGCGTCATACGCCTCTTGCCAGCGCTGATTGGCAGATTTTGTGCCTGCCGGCGTTTCGTGCGAAAATTGAGGGCTGGCATAGAAAAGCAGGATACGTCCTTTCAACGCAAGCGCACCGGCGCGATTAATACGTCCGGCTTCATTTTTATCACGTTTTATCGGAAAATCATCTCCATAAGCGATGGCATCATCTATGTCCTTGATAATTTGAGTTATACATTCCGAAGTCTTATTCCGCTTCACATACAGGTCTTCATCGGCGCGTTGTTCATTCAGAACTAAAGGAATGCCGCCATAAACACGCACCATATTGAAATACAACCAAGCGCGTAAAACCAGTATTTGCGCCACATAATCATTCCGCGTTGCTGCAGGCAGAGAGGTGCACAAATCCACATTTTCAAGAAATTTGTTAATATTGCGGATTTCGCCGTAATACCAGCAATCGCCAACTCCAAACAACGTTTGTCCCCGTATACTGCTTGTGATAACGTCGTAAGGAATGGCTACGCGATCATAAATAAAAGATTCTTCTGTCCAGTGATTTGTACCGCCAACACCAGGCAAAGAGTTCATTACATTGTCCAGAAATCCTTTAACTAATACCGGATCTTCCCATGTTTTATCGGCTGTCAGGCTTGAGAGATTTTGTTTGTTCATCACATCCTCACATCCGGTTAGAAACAGTGTTACAAGAGTCAAAATCAAACTTTTTTGAATAATATTTCTTTTCATTTTCTTTGTATTTAGGAGGTTAAAAACTAAAATTCACACCCATAGTAAAGCTACGCATCAGAGGATAGGCGTTCATGCCTGTGCCGGGCTTTGTAGCGTTCGGGTCGGGATTATTGTAGGAACTTGTCAATTCAGGATCGTAATATTTGAGAGGATTGTACAACAAGGCTGTATTGTTGCTTGTCAAATAAATCCTTGCTGATGAAACACCGAGCTTTGACAGCATTTTGTTATCGAAATCATAAGACAAAGTTACGTTCTTAAGCCTGACAAATGAAGCATCTCTTACCCATAATGAATTATTATCGGTATCAATATAGATGTTACTTCCAGTATTGTTGAGTCCCCCCATATTGGTTGGGGCAGGCATCTTTCCGTCAGGATTATTGACCATAGAAAAATGGTCGGAACTCCAGTACGACCAGTTGGAATGTGTCCAACCGTACTGAGCCGAGTTTGGTGTAGTTATAATTGCCTGATGTCCGGCTAATCCCTGAAAAAACACCTCAAGTGAAATACCTTTCCATTTGCCGCCCAGCGTAAGGCCAAAATTATATGGTGGATTAAAGCGTTCTATAATCCATGTGCGGTCGGCGTCATCTCCTGTTATGATACCGTCTTTTTCACTGGAATACAGTTTATTGCCGTTTTCATCTTCACCGGCAGGACTACCCAAGTCCTTATAAAAAATAATACCCGGACGCATCGCATATTTGTTGTTGGCTGTGATATCGTAACTACTCCCCTTGTGGGTATAATAGCCCTGAGCAGGAACAACATAGTTGTTTCCTGTTGAAGTGGTTACGGTATATGTTCCGTCGCCATTGTTCGACATTTGGCTGACGATACCGTCGGCTATAAATCCTGCTTGACGATCCCAGTTTTTGCCTATTTTGGACATGTGCGCCGGCACGCCGGTTTCAGCCCATTCCACAATCTTATTGTCTGCAAAACCAAAGTTGCCTCTTGCCCAAAGGTCAATACTGCGATTTATCTGATGGTTGAATGTGAGTTCAATATCATATCCCCATGAATCAACCACTCCATAATTTGAATCGCTCAAAGACGCACCGAACGTATCGGGTATTTCGTTTGTCTGAGAGCCGAGTATATCATACGTATGACGAAAGAAATAATCAAATCCGAATGTAAACATATTGCTAAAAATACCAATGTCAATACCACCGTTGTAATTAAGTGATTTTTCCCATGTAATCAGCGGATTTGATATTTTACCTACAGCTACGCCATAGGATCTGGCATCACCGCCATAGTATGCACCGCCAGTATTAACGTTAAGCAAGTCCATAAATTGGAAAGCGCTGACAGCGTCATTACCGGTAAGACCGATGGATCCACGCAGTTTGAAGTTATTGATAATGTCAGCCAAACTGTTTTTGAAAAAACTTTCTTCCGAAATACGCCATGCGGCTGAACCGGCAGGGAAAAATCCCCAACGATGCTTTGGATCAAACTTGAATGAAGCGTCGCGCCTAAACGAAAACTCCAACAGGTAGCGATTGTCAAAACCATAGTTGAAACGTCCAAAATACGACAACCGTCCTTCCTCATACGCCATACCATTAACACCAAAGTTCACTGGATCGCTCGGCCCAAAATTGAAATACGGAAGGTTCAACAAGTCATAATTAATCTTGCTGGCGCTGAACCATTCGCCACTGCTTTCCGACTGCTCAAAACCAAGCATGGCACTCACATCGTGCTTGCCGAAAATATTGGCATAGCTGAGTAAACCGTTCAATTGATAACTCCCTTCATTATCGTGCCGTTCACTGAGCGATGGTTTTCCACGAGTTATGGACCCCAAAACCTCTTCGGTAACTATGTGACGATTAGTCCCTTCACGTTTCAATTGCCATACTTCGTAAGGAGTAGTATAGGACTTATAATAACGTTGCCGAATATGTTTATCAAAAAGCAATTTGGCATTTAAACCTTTAATAAATGGGATGTCATATTGTAAAACCGTTGTAAAATCCGTATTCCAATAACGGTCGAGGTTAAATCCACGCGCTCCGTCAGCAACGGCAACCGGATTATCAGTATCGAAATTTTCACCCCATCCGATGTACTTGTCGCCAACTTTCACCGGAAACATACGCGAACTTTTCATGAATTTTTGAAACAGTTCTACCATTCTCCTGTCGCTATCGGCATTACCTGCCGATGACCAGTCGCTGCCGCTTCCACCAATATTCGCTTCGCCATTAGGGCTTTTATCTATTGAAATATAGGAATTAGACGACACCGACCATTTCAGATTCCTCAGGATTTCAGTATCAAGGCTTATACGTACGGTATATTTGTCATAGTTGAGCGCCTTGAATATGCCCGATTCGTTATAGTATGTGAAGCCTGCCATCCAAGCAGTTTTTCCCGAACCGCCACTTACATTGACGGAATGATTTTGCGTTACAGGCGTATGCCATGCTTCTTGCAGAGCATCATATTCGTGGGTTCTATACCATTCGATTTCGTCGTCGGTAAAGACACTGCTATTAATGTAGCCACCCGAAGCATCTATACCATTTTTGTAAATCGTAGGCCAAAAACTGAAACCCCATTCGTTACTGTACGGAACGGATGAATTGTTGTTCGGAACGAGGTTGTATTCACGTTCATAATCGTTAACAAATGCTATATGTTGCAAAGCCGATTCACGTTCGGGTAACAGGGTAAAGTCGCTTACACCTACAGAACCGGAATACGATACCGTAGTTTTACCCGAACGTCCGCGTTTCGTCGTAACAAGTATAACGCCGTTTGCTGCACGAGATCCGTAAATAGATGCTGCAGAGGCATCTTTAAGAATCGTGATGTTTTCTACATCAATAGAATTAAGGGCGTCAAAAGACCTGTAATCGCGCACTACACCATCAATAACATATAAAGGCGTAGTGCTGTTCCATGTTCCACGCGCCCTAATAGTTAATTCTGAGGAGTTTCCGGGTCTTCCGCCATTATTCATTGCAACAGTTACACCACTAAAAGTTCCGGCAAGTGCATTGGTAAGATTCGCTACTGGAGTTTTTGTTAACTGTTCGCCTTTAATTGCACTTAACGAACCGGTAAGACTGGCTTTCCTTTGTACGCCGTATCCAATCACGACAACTTCTTCCAATGCTGCATTGTCCTCTGTCAGTACAATTTGCAGGTTCGTTTGACTGCCAACTTTAATTTCCTGCGTCACAAATCCGATATACGACACCTGAAGCGTCGCATTGTCATGTACTGTCAGCAAAAACTTGCCGTCCGCATCGGTTGCCGTACCGTTTGTAGTGCCTTTTTCGACCACGTTCACGCCTACCAGCGCTTCGCCTTTAGCGTCTGTCACAGCGCCTGCAATCCGTTTGCCGGTCTGTTCGGGCGAAGTGGCGATGGCAGTGGCCATTTCCGGCACAGACACTTCTTTCGTGTAATCCAAATAGACAATTACCTGCTTGTTCAATACGCGATACGACAGGTGCGTGCCTTCAAACAGCCGGTCGAGTATTTGCTCAATGCCGGCATCTTCCATGTCCACACTGACTGTCCGCACCGTTTCCACATCGGCATTGCTGAGCCATGCAAACACATAATCACTGTTTTTCTCAATTTCTGCAATCGCCTGTTTGATAGACACATTCGATACGCGGAATGTGATGTTCAGGCCTTGCGAAAAAACGTCGTTGGCCGCAATGGCGCAAGCGCCAAAGGCCAAAAGAATTACGGCTGCTTTCATCTTTCGAATTAGATGAGCGCCTCTCCGGAACTGTTTTTTTCTTCCGGAATCAAAAGGTTCTTTAGGTAATTTCATAAATTTTCGTTTTAAAGTTTCAAAATGATATTCGTTTAATTATTAATATTTTATGTATATTGTTTTTCCATTTCGAGAATACTTGGTACCCGACAGGAAGGCGAAAATCTCCATGACCTCGTCCAGGTTGTCGGACAGGTATATCTTCCCGTTACACGTTTTGGATGCAAGACTGACATCGTCACCTATATTGAACGAGAGATTGTAATAGCGTTCCAAACGTCGGAGCACTTCGTTCATAGGCGTATGGTCAAGCATAATGTAGCCATTTTTCCAACTTAAATATTCCGACACATCTACGACCTTCTTGTCCCATCCGTTTTGTCCACAGGTGAGCATATCGTTGGGTTTCAGCGTTTCAGTATGGGATGCATTTTTCACGCTAACTTCGCCTTCTACAAGAACGACCGAATGAACGTCGGCGTCACGATAGGCGGAGACGTTAAATTTTGTGCCGCGCACCTGTACACGGAATCCGTCCGTTTGAACTAAAAATGGCTTCGCGGCGTCGTGCGCCACTTCAATATACATTTCGCCAACGAGGTTAACGATGCGGGATTTTCCGGTGAAAGCAGCAGGAAATTCAAGTACGGAGCCGGAATTGAGCCATACCCGTGTGCCATCCGACAATACGAGTTGCGAACGCTTGCCATAAGGCACGATAAGCGTATTCATCTTCGCCGCTTCCGTTTCGAGGACGGTAGCCCTTTCGCTGCCCGCTTCGCGGACAGTCGTTGTGCCGCTTTCGTCCACCTGCACGATGACGTCTTTCCCAAACACGGCCATCGAGCCGTCCGTAATCAGGCGAATGTCTTCGGCCTGAAGATTTTCGCCGACAATGAGGCGATTAGCCAACAAATCATCTTTGCTCCCGCGCGTACTGTCAATAGAACGCCATACAAAAAAACCAACTGCCAGCGCCACACAGGCGGCAGCCGCATAACGGACAAACAACCGTAGCGTATGTCCTCTTTTGCGATGAGCGACGGACGCCTTGATGCGTTGGAACAGGCTTTCGGTTTCCGCATCGGTCAGCCCGCTTTTGTTCAACCGCAGATCGGCAAACAGCCTGATCGCCCTGTCAAAATCAGGGCGTAACGCCGGATTTTCCCTTATGAATCGGTTCCAATAGGTCTCCAAGTCGCTGTCGCCCGTGAGCCGCCAGAAGATGAAATCATCGTCCTGCAAAAAGTTATTCATTTCAGTCATTTCAAAATTAAAAACAGTTCTCTTTTAACAGCAAGACGACATAAGACGAATTTTGTTCCCTGTTTTTTTACAAAAAATGATGGCGATTTACAAAAAAAGTAAGATAAGCGGCATAAAATTACTTTGGCGGAGTTTGCTGATGACCTTGTGCAGGAGTTTACGGCAGGCCGGCGAGGTGATGTGCATTATTTCGGATATTTCCTCATAGCTAAGGTTTTGCATATATCGCAGATAAATGATCTCGCGTTGGCGATCGGTGAGCGCAGAAAGGAGCTGTTCCACTTTCCGGCGGAGCAATTCGTGTTCTTCGGTTTCAATAAATTCATCTTCGACGGATACTTCTACAGAGAACGGCATATCTTCCCAATTCACATCCGGCGGCAGGAGCGTTTCCCTTTTGCTCTTGTACAGATCAAGCAAACGATTCTTCACAGACTGAAACAGGTAGGCACGAACATTGGTCACGTTGTCAAGGAGACGCTTTTCCGTATATAGTTTGCAAAATACGTCGTGCACAACGTCTTTGGCCGTCTCCCTGTCAACATCAAGGTTTACCGCATACGAAAACATGTCGCGTGCATATTTCCGATACAAGATGTCTATGCCTTTTTCCATTCGTTCGATCATAAAAATCCAACATGTCAATAAAACGCTGCAATATTACAATAAAAAATCGGAATGTTCCAAATTTTTCATATTTTTTCCTTCATAATTCCGTTGCCGACAGTTCCGCCAGCGCTTTTTGAAAATCGCGTTCCGCTTCAAACGTCCGGCTGACCATATCGTAATAAAGCCCAAGCGCAACAAGATAGTCCGGCAGGGATATTTCACCGGCATCCAACGCTTTTTGCAATAATTCAGTATGATTCAATTCATTGAGAGATTTGCGGGATTTTTCGGCGATGCGGTACAGGCCGGCGGCGCGTTCGTACAGGCTTTGAAGGTGGTCATAGAACTGCTGTTTGCCACTGGCTTCCCGCAGCTCGGCAACACGGACGGCCGCCTTCGCCTGCCGGACACGGTTCTTATTCTCCCACAACGGAATAGAAATTCCAAGCATCATTCCCTGATATTGCTGTCCAACCACTTTTTCGCTCATATAGCCTGCCGAAAACACAGGCAAACCGGCAGCCCTGTTCAGGTTTACCTGTTTTTTGCCGAGTTCGATTTCCTGCCTCACAAAGGACAGCACGGGATTTTTCTGCTCCGCCTGCACATACCACTGTTCAAAGTCAGGCGGCAGTATGGACTCGTCGTAATCCGTATTTTCCAGCGCCAACGCCACACCGCCGTTAAGACGTTTAAGTTCCGACAGCAACGCCTGCTGTTCCGTTTCGATGCGCGCCGCTTCGGCTTCGGCCGCAGAGAGGTTCAGGCGCGCTTTGTCGTTTTCTAATATACCCACGTCGCCTCGGTCAAACTTTTCCCGGTAGGCTGCGGCCATGCGCCGAGCGTGTCCGAGGCGGACATCCCATTCTTTTTTCAGGGCGTTGTAATAAATCATATCAATGCACAGTTTCTTGGTTTCCAACAGGATATTCATCCTTTCGGCAAGATATTGCAGTTCGGCCAACTGATTTTGGCCGTCGGCGACGCGACTTTTAAGTCCTGTGAGGGTAGGAATATCAAACGTCTGTGTGACGGCGACATCCGTTCGTCGGCCGATGCTTGTCGGACTGCCCCATAAATAATTGAAGCTCACTTCGGGATTGGCAAGGTAAATGCCTGTTTTATTTTCAAGTTTTTGCTGTTCCAGTCCGGCGCGCAGGACGGCTAACGTTGTGTTGTTTGTTTCGACAGATTCAAGAATCTGATTTACGGACAGTTGTGCCGAAAGCGTTGTGCCGGCTACTGCCAAAATGATCGTAATAATCGGTTTCAGTTTCATTTTTTTGATTTTAATAATGAATAAACAATCGGAATAATAAACCCGTTGAGCAGGGTGGACGTCAGCAGGCCGCCGAGAATAACCTTGGCCATCGGGCTTTGAATCTCATTACCGGGCAAATCGCCGCTGAGTGCAAGCGGGATAAGTGACAGAGCAGATGTAAGCGCCGTCATCAATATCGGATTCAGGCGATCGGAAGAACCCTGTAAGATGCTGTCTGTAAGCGATAATCCCTTAGCCTGCAAATCAGCATAGCGCGAGATGAGCAACATGCCATTGCGCGTAGCAATGCCAAAAAGCGAGATAAACCCGATGATGGCGGGAATACTGACAACGCCTCCCGTCAGCGCAATTGTGAACACACTGCCAATGAGTGCAAGCGGCAGGTTGAGCAAGACCGCCGCTGAATGGCTCGCACTCCGGAACTGATTGAACAACAGCATAAAGATCACTAATATGGCAAACAGTGAAGCCATCAACAGTGTGCGCGACGCCGCCTGTTCGCTTTCAAACTGCCCGCCATATTCAAGATAGTAGCCTTCGGGCAAGCGGATATTTTTGTTGATTTTCCGTTGAATGTCATTGACTACGCTCCGCAGGTCGCGTCCGGCTACATTGGCCGAAATCACAATTTTGCGCACGACATCTTCACGGTTGATTGTGTTCGGGCCGCTCGACGAGATGATGTCCGCCACGTTGGACAGCGGAATTTTCTTCCCACCTGCGTCAATCATCATTTCCCGGATAGCAGCAATGGAATTGCGGCTTTCATCGTCGGCTTTAATCGTGAGATCAAAGGTTTTATTGCCTTCGTAAACTTGCGAAACGACTTCGCCGGCGAACATCACATTAATCATTTCCGCCAGTTCGGGCAAGGAAATGCCATAGCCGGCAAGTAATTCGCGACGCGGCACGATCTTGATTT
Organism: Tannerella sp.; assembly: GCA_031272155.1. GTDB lineage: Bacteria > Bacteroidota > Bacteroidia > Bacteroidales > Tannerellaceae > Tannerella. The sequence goes on from JAISUI010000123.1 coordinate 27,348, forward strand.
GCGGCCGCTCTACCTGCTGCTCCACATTCAGATCGGCAATGCCTTCAACGCTCTCAATTTCAGCTTTTATTTGGTTACCTAACAGATACATCCGGTTCAGGTCACGGCCAAACAGTTTGATGGCGATATTGGCCTGCGTTCCGGACAACATGGCGTCTAAACGATGTGAGATAGGTTGTCCAATTTCGACATTTACACCGGGTAACAACCGGAGTTTTTCCCTGATTTCGGCCAGCAGTTCGTCTTTCGACCGTTTGCCAAGTGTAAACGGGGCTTCAATTTCCGATACGTTCACACCACGTGAATGTTCGTCCAATTCGGCTCGTCCCGTTTTGCGCCCTGTCGTTTGTATTTCGGGGATAGACAGCAAATATTCTTCGGCCATTCGCCCCATCCTGTCCGATTCATCAAGAGAAATACCGGGCAGCGTGCTTATGTTTATCGTGAAAGATCCTTCATTGAACGGCGGCAGGAAACTTCGCCCCAATGAAAAATAAGTAATCACCGCACCCACAAGCGCCACTCCGGTTATGCTCGCAACGATGCGTTTGTGCGCCAGTGCCCAGCGCAACGCTTTCCGGTAAACAGGCGGAAGGTATTCGCCCAATCCCCGGAACCGGACGGAAGCTGTTTTTTTATTTTCAGCGCCGTCCGACGGCAACAGATAACTGCACAACACCGGTGTCAGCGTCAAAGCAACGACGGTAGAAGCAAACAGCGCCGTGATGAAAGCAATGCCCAGCGGCGCAAGCATTCGCCCTTCCATGCCTGAAAGGAAAAACAATGGGACGAAACTGGCTATAATAATTAAGGTTGAATTTAAGATCGGCATCCGCACTTCCCGGGATGCTTCATAAACAACGGTCAGCGCCGGCTTTTGCTCTCCCTTGGATTTTAATTTATTTTCTTTCAAACGTTTAAATACATTTTCCACATCTACAATGGCATCATCCACTAAGGAACCGATGGCAATTGTCATTCCGCCCAAACTCATCGTATTGATAGTCAGCCCCATCAAATTCAGCGTCAGAACAGAAGCAAGCAGCGAGAGCGGAATTGTAATAAGGGATATTACCGTTGTCCGCACATTCATCAGGAAGATAAACAGGATGATCATCACAAAAATACCGCCCTCCATAAGCGCTTCCCGTATGTTGCCGATAGAACTGTCTATAAATCGCGCCTGCCGGAAAATATCGGTAGATATATGTACGCCCGCGGGCAGGCTTTTTTGCAGTTCGGCCAGTGTCAAATCAAGTTGACGAGTCAGTTTCAGCGTGCTGGTATTCGGTTGTTTCGTGACAGTGATCAGGACAGCCGGTTTCCCGTCGTTCGCCGCGACACCTGTTTTCGGCGACTTGCCGCCTGTCTGTATATCTGCAATCATATTGAGGCGTACATTTACACTATTTTCGTTGCTTATCACTGCATTACCAATATCATCCGTCCGGTTGGCGGCTATCATACCCCGGATTATGTACTCGTTTCCGTATTCGTACAATACGCCACCGGATGCATTCCGGTTCATATTACGCACTGCATTGAGCGCCTGGCTGAGGCTTACGTTGTAATGCTTCATTCGGCCGGGATGCAGCAGGATTTGATACTCCTTAATGTCGCCACCGATGACCGATACTTGCGCTACGCCCCCAACAGAAAGCAGACGCGGACGTATGTTCCAGTCCGCCAATGAGCGCAGTTCCTGAAGAGAGATACTGTCGGACGTCAGTCCGACAATCAGCAGTTCGCCCAGGATGGATGACTGAGGCCCCATCGTCGGAACACCAACATGGTCAGGCAAAACGTCGCCCAGCGCAGCAATTTTTTCCGATACGATCTGACGGGCGCGATAAATGTCCGTTCCCCAGTTAAATTCTGTCCACACAACCGAAAAACCCGTGGTGGACGATGAGCGGACGCGGCGCACATCCGTTGCACCGTTCAGCGCCGTTTCAATTGGAAACGTAACCAACTGTTCCACCTCTTCGGTCGCCATGCCCTTGGCTTCGGTCATGACAACCACTGTCGGTGCATTCAGGTCGGGAAATACATCCACTTCCATATTGACTGCCGTCCAGAAGCCGGCCAACATGAGCAGGACGGCCAGAATGAGTACAGTCAGCCGGTTATTCAGTGAAAACTGTATGATTTTATTCAGCATAATGATTGACTTTAGAGGGTTAATGATTATGCGTATGACCTTCAGGGATGACGCCGGAGCCGGATGCAAGTTTTACTTGATACACGCCTTTGGTTACCACCTCGTCCCCTGACTGCAGACCGGAAATCACCCGGACACGCATACCGTCACTCATGCCGATTTGCACTTCCTGTTTCCGGTATCCATCTTCATCTACACGAACATAAACGAAATAAAGCCCCTGCTCTTCCGTCAAGGCCTGTAACGGCACGGAAATCACACCTTCTTCCGTCGTCGTAAGCAGAAAAACTTCTGCAAAAGCGCCCGGCAAAACATCTCCGACGTTGTCAAATTCAAACGTCACGGGGATATAATACGACGCCTCGCCGGTTCCCTGTCCGACCGACAGCAGTCGCCCGTTCATCTTTGACAGTTCATAGACTTTGTGATTGTACGAGAGCCTGAAATGGGCGTCGGTAACTTTTTTCAAGGCCTCGAAATGCGCTTCCGGCGCTTCGGCGCGTAACTGTAGCCGTTTATTTTGCGTAATGACGGCAATCGTCTGGCCTGCTGAAACATACTCACCCTGTCCGGCAATTTTGCTTTTCACGTAGCCACTAACGGGCGACATCACCCGAACACCATTGTCTGTCAGACGGGAAGCCTGCGCCTCATACGCTGTTCGGGCGGTTTCGTAGCGCAAACGTATTTCGTCAAATTCCTTGGCAGAAATAATCCTGTCGTTTGCAAGGGGTTCCGCCCGCTGCCATGCACTTAGTGCAGTTTCATACTCGGCCTTTGCTTTGGCCTGCGGATCACCGTCCGCTATGTTTCCGGCCGACAGGATGGCTATCGTTTCTCCTGCTTTTATAGCCATCCCTTCTGCGATAGAGGCATTTGCGTACGACACTATCCCGCTTACTGTAGCGGCGACAGCCGTTTCATGGCCTTCGGGCGTCCGAATTTGTCCGCTTGTTTTGAGCGCTTGGCAAAATGTGCCGAGCCTCACAGTTTCCGTTTCCAGCCCAACCGCTTCCGCCTGCTGGCGCGTAAAGAGAATTTCGTCGGGATGATGCCCGCTCTCTTCATGATGTTCTGCAACATAATCGGACTTTTTTTCCGACCGGCACCCAGCAATGAACATCATTATAATCAATAATTTCCAAATATATTTTTTCATTTTTATTACGACATTAAAATAAGATTCTCAGTTGAAATGCAAGTCCTGACGGACTGTTTCAACCGCATAAAAAAGATTGGAATATAGTTGAACAATGAATATAAAACGCTTACAATCAACGTATTGTCACTTGGTTATTCCATCATTCAAAAATTCAATTGATTACAGGGTGAGAGGTGGGGCGCGAAGCCCGTGAGGAGACCCGACATCAGCCGATTCATAGAAAGTTTTGTCTGTCGCGTATTTATTTTCCGTTGTGGAATTTACCGCCGGATTGCATAAAAAATCGGGTATGTAGCAGATGATGGAAACGTCGTCCGAGAACGGATCAGCAAACGAAAGAACATCATTTTCGGGTGGCGTTTCCATGTCGTTAATTTCCCCTGTATGTGTTGAATCTGTATGCGTATCCGATGCATCATGACCCGTATGTTCATCATTGACAGCGCCATCCTGCTCACATACCACCATCTTCCAGCACATGAAGTCGTGATGATGGTGATGCGGAACGAAAAGGAACGCCAGCATTACAAACACTGCCGTTACCAACGATGATATGCTAATAATTCGTCTCAAAATCCGTTTATTTACGCGTACAAATGTACAAAGTTTTTTTTATCTGCCATTCATTGAACGTATTTTTCGGACAAAAGAGAGATTATTTTTATTTTTTTTTAAGACTCTCATCCTGCTGTTTTTATCTGCAAAAACACAAATTAAATGATTTGCCATAACGGAAAAACGGAAAGAAGTCAGTATATTTGCAACGAAAATTTTATATTCTATTGCATTGAACAAATGTTGGAAAATTACCATATTGTACTTGCTTCCGCTTCGCCACGACGCCAGGAATTGCTAAAAGGACTGGATTTGGATTTTGAAGTCCGCGTCATTCCCGACATAGACGAGTCGTATCCATCCGGATTGCCGGTAGCAGAGATACCGAGCTATATCGCCCGAAAAAAAGCGGATGCCTATCTTTCCACAATGAAGGATAATGAAATGATTATCACAGCCGATACGGTTGTTGTTCTCGATAATCTTGTCATTGAGAAACCGACTTGCTCCGAAGAGGCCGTCCGGATGTTGCAAAAACTGTCGGGACGAACGCATGAAGTGATTACCGGCGTTGTCATTACTACACATTGCCGCTCAGAGGCTTTTTCTGTCATTTCAACGGTGGATTTCAGCGTTTTGACAGACGAAGAAATCCATTATTATGTGGACGCTTACCGACCGTTTGACAAAGCCGGCGCATACGGTATTCAGGAATGGATCGGATACATCGGCGTACAACGCATCAATGGATCATTTTATAATGTAATGGGATTGCCTGTACAAAGGTTATATCAGGAACTGAAACGGTTTTAGCAGGTAAAGTCTTAGTGACCACCTTTGCGGAAGGAGGGGGATTCGAACCCCCGGTACAGTTACCCGTACGACAGTTTAGCAAACTGTTGGTTTCAGCCACTCACCCATCCTTCCAAGTCTTGCGGCCGATATTCTTGCTCCGAAAAGCGGCGCAAAGATAACAGTAATTTTTCAACCTGCAAATTTTTATCGCCTGTTTTTTTTCAAAAACTCACCTCCTACTTCACTACAATTGTCTGTTTCAGCCGGATATCTTTCGACGAACAGCCTATCATCACGTCAAATTCGCCCGGTTCTGTCACCCGTTGCATATTCATATCCAATAATGACAGATGTTCCGGAGTCAGTGTCATAGTAACCGTTTTTTTCTCGCCCGCTTTCAACGGAACACGCGAAAAGCCCTTCAGCGCCAGTTCGGGCGTCGTTACACTACTCACTACGTCGCGGACATACAGTTGTACTACTTCCGTACCGTCCGTCACGCCTGTATTTTGTACGTCAAGCGACACGGTGATAAGGTCTTTCGTCGTCGGGTCTGAAGGCGTAATTTGGAGGTTTGAATATTCAAACGTTGTGTAACTCAATCCATGGCCAAAAACGTAGAGCGGATCCGGCGAACCATCTATGGAAGCCCGCGAAGCCGAACTTTTATGCGAATAATAAACAGGCAATTGCCCCATGGATTTAGGGAAACTGATTGTCAGTTTCCCAGAAGGGTTGTAATCGCCGAACAGCACATCCACGATAGCGTCACCACCAGCTTCGCCCGGAAACCACGCCTCTACAATGGCCGGCGATAATTCATCCACTTCATTCAAAATCAATGGACGACCGTTGAGCAAGACGGTAACCACCGGTTTCCCCGAAGCTACCGCCGCCCGCAGAATATCTATGTCTATCCCGTGCGGATGCAGGTCCTGGCGATCTTTGGCTTCGCCTACCTCGTCCGTGCTCTCGCCCATCACTACAACCACAGCATCAGCCTGCGAAGCGGCCGCCGTCGTCCGGCGATTGACTTCGGCCATGGACACGCCACCGACATAACGCCACTTTATGCGCTGACCGGCGAAACCGCTCAGTTTCGCATACTCCGAAACAAAATCCGTCGGCCGCCCCGCCTGCAGGTAAACCTGCGCCGTTGTAGTCACGTCGGCCAATTTGCTGTCCCAATTGTTTAAGAGCATCTTACCGTCCACGAAAAGGCGTCCCCAGTCGTTAGCCACCAGACTGAACTCATATATTCCACTTGTTGTTACGCAAATTTTTCCGTTGAAACGAACCGAGAAACTGTTCATATCCACGCCCGGAGCCGGACTCAGATTATGCCAATAGTGCGACAAGGCTCTGTCCACTTCCGTATAGACAGGCATACCAGTGAAATCCGTATTATTAAAATATTCTGCGTAAAGACCTTCGCCCTCGCCCCGAGCAGGCGTAAAGACTGAAGGGGAAATATCCGTGAAATTAGGCGAAATATCACTGTTTAGCCATTGGATATCCATCTTATCGCCAAAGCGTTTACGAAGGGATTCCATGATAGTAACGCCACGCGCACCCGAAGGCGAATAGCCTCCCAACGAAGAGACATCCGCCAACCGTCCAACAACGGCTATTCGCTTGATTTCCTTATTCAACGGCAAGGTATGACGATCGTTTTTCAGCAGGACAAGGGACGAACGCGCTACTTCATACGCCAACTGACGGTGTTCTGTCGAATGATGCACCTTGGCTACCAGCGTAGTATCCGTATAAGGATTGTCAAACAGGCCAAGTTCAAATTTCATCCGGAGAATGTCGCCAACAGCCTTATCAAACGTCTTTTGAGAAATACGCCCGCTCTTCACGCCCGAAAGCACATATTCCGCAAATTTATCATGTGGAAAATCATAAAATTGCATATTCAAACCTGCATTAATGGACGAGATGACAGCATCTTCCTCCGACACCGCCGTGCGGTGCTTTGTGTGTTGCAGGGCTATCGCCCCAAGGTCGGAAATCACAAAGCCGTCAAATCTCCATTCATTGCGCAGGACGTCTGTCAGCAACCACTTATTGCCCGCTACCGGCACGCCGTCCACTTCATGATACGCTGCCATAACCGCATGAGCATTAGCTTCTTTCACCGCCTTTTCAAATACATACAGATGCGCCGAACGCGCTTCGCGTTCACCGATGGGCGTCGGACTGAGGTTGCTCCCATTTTCGGGAATCCCGTGAATACCATAATGCTTCGGCTCTGCAATTACGGCGTCAGGATCTTTCAGCGACGCGCCCTGCATCCCTTTAACGATGCTAACAGCCATACGTGACGATAGATAGGTATCCTCGCCAAAGGTTTCCTCTACCCGTCCCCACCTCGGCTCACGCGCCAAATCCAGGTTGGGCGACAGGACAAGATGCACTCCGTGTGCACGCGCTTCCGTGCCAATGACACGGCCTATCCCGTACATAAGCGTGGTATCCCACGTCGAAGCGCTACCCAACGGGATGGGAAACGTCGTGCTACCCTTGCCCTGATAGCCATGCAGGGCTTCTTCAATGAAAATGAACGGAATGCCCAACCGTGTATGTTCACGGATATAACGCTGTATCCCGTTACTCAGCGACGCCGATGCCGGATAAAGGTCATGAATGGATCCCATCGTATTCACTTTCACCAAGCTATCCATTTTTGCCTCCGACAGTTCTGTCGAGGACGACAGGATGGCGCCACCTTCCATCATATCTAACTGCGCCGCTTTTTCTTCCGGCGTCATCCGCTTCAGTAAATCGGCCACACGTTTCTCAACCGGCTGTGAAGCATCCTTATACACAGGCTCGTTACGATTGCAACGAACCGTCAAAACCAAAATTCCCGCCAAACACAGGAATTGCCACAATCTTATAAATCTCTGTTTCATAAACATACTGTATCCTTCATAAAATATACTTCAAAATCAACAGCAAAGAAAATAAAAAAGATTGAAACTTCGGCTATTTGCAAATAAAAAGATACCTTTGCACCCAAAAAAAGTTATGAACTCGGTAAACAGATACATTTATTTATTACTGCTATTTCTTTCGGGAAGCGTGTACGCACAAACGTATGAGGAGATGATAAGTAAGAGTTATGAATATGTGGACGCCAATGATTTGCCGGCTGCAGAAGAATGTCTGAAAGCAGCCCTGGGGCTTGAGCCGGCTAATCCGAATAATTTTGCGCTGCTGACTAATCTTGGCACCATCCAGCGACGACAGGGCAAATTGGACGATGCATTAGTATCCTATACGGCGGCATTGAGCCGACAGCCTAAAAGCGAACTGATCCTTTCAAATCGCGCCGAACTGTATGCCGACATGGGCGAAACGGAAAAGGCGATGATGGACTACCAGTCCTTGTTGGCGCTCAACCCGTTGAACGAAGATGCACTCTATCACCGAGGTTTGCTCCACCTCCGGCAGGAAGAGTTTTTGCCGGCCGAAGCCGATTTTGAAAAATTGCTGGAAATCAACAAAGAATCCGTAAAAGGACGACTGGGTTATGCCATCCTTGAAAAGGCGCGCCGCAACTACAGCGACAGCGAAGTGATTTTCAACTACTTAATAGAGAAAAACCCGAATTATTGGCTGCTTTATGAAGAACGCGCCGAACTGTATTTCCTGATGAACAAAAAAGGACGCGCCATGGCCGACCTCAACAAGGTTTTCGCCGAAGACCCGACGCCGTCAGCCGAACTCTACGTGTTACGCGGCAGAGTCAAACTGGCGCAATATGAAAAGGCGTCCGCCGCGCTTGATTTCAAAAAAGCGCTCGAACTTGGCTATGACAAAGCCACCATCGAAACACTCATAAAACAAACTTATTAACCATATTCGTTTGTGTATTTCAAAAAAACTTTACCTTTGCAGCCGATTACAGCTGAGATTATGGTTTTTTCAAGTTTAACATTTCTATTTGCTTTCATCCCCTTGTGTTTTCTGTTGCATTTGGTAGTGAAACACAATGTTTTTCGCAATATGATCCTCGTGCTCTTTTCACTTGTTTTTTACGCCTGGGGAGAGCCGATTTGGATATTTCTCCTCCTTTTTACTTCCTTTTTTAACTATGGATTCGGACTTGAAATTGACAAACGGAAACACTCAAAAAGCATAATTCCACTCGTAATTCTTGCCGTTTCCGTCAATCTGGGTCTGCTCATTATTTTTAAATATGGCGGTTTTATTTGGGATAATTTAAACCATCTGTTCCCAATGCCGTTTGCCCGCCCGACAAACACTTTACCGATCGGCATTTCGTTCTATACGTTCCAGGCGATATCCTACCTGATTGATGTGAAACGGGGCAGGGTCAGTCCGCAACGCAATCCTCTGTATTTTTTAATGTATATATCCTTCTTTCCGCAACTTGTTGCCGGCCCTATTGTGCGTTATGAATTAGTAGCCAAGGCTATCGAAAGGCGTAAAATTGACTGGAACGACGTGTCGGCGGGCATCAATCGTTTTTGCTTCGGGTTGTTAAAAAAAGTGCTGATTGCCAATATCGCAGGCGAGTTGGTTGCCAAATATTTAGACGCCAATTTAGGTTCGCTCGCCTGTGCGGAAGCGTGGTTTGGCATCCTGATGTTTTCGGTGCAATTGTATTTCGATTTTAGCGGCTATTCGGATATGGCCATTGGACTGGCGCGGATGTTCGGATTCAAACTTGAAGAAAATTTCCGACATCCCTACGCCGCTATTTCCTGTGGCGATTTTTATCGCCGCTGGCATATTTCGCTCGGCAAGTTTTTCCGCGATTACGTTTATATTCCGCTGGGAGGAAATCGCCGACACCATGCGCTTAATATATTTATAGTATGGTCATTAACAGGAATATGGCATGGGGCGAACTGGAACTTTCTGCTCTGGGGAATGTATTTCGGCATTTTTATGATTATTGAAAAACATCTAAAAACGGTATTGGACAGAACGCCGTACCTTATCAGGCACATCTATACGCTGTTCCTGACGATTTTCAGTTGGTCTATTTTTTATTTTACCGACTTTGGGAAACTTAAATCTTTTATAATCAATTTGTTTTATTCCAACCATAGTACAAATCCGCAGTTTTATGCTGATTTGTGGGAACACACTTTTTGGTTTGGACTTGTTATCATTCTGTGTATTCCGTGGGATGAAATCTTTCCTGACAGCTCGCGGATTCATGTCAGGTCTGTGAGATTTTACAACCGCCTGGCGCCGGTTACTAATGCAGTAATTCTTCTCTTATCAACGGCACTGCTTGTTGGCTCAACGTATAACCCGTTTATTTATTTTAGATTTTAGATTCAGATGAACAGGAAACTTAATGTTGTCGTATTTTTTATGCTTATCTTTAGCGGTTTTGCAAGTTACTTTTTGATTCCTGCTAAAAATATTTCGCTTGAAGAAAAGCGAAAACTGGCTGTTTTCCCCCAAATGCAATGGCAGAATTATATTCAGGGACTTCTAACCGACAGCATTGAGGATTATATGGACGACCATTTCCCTTTACGTGAACGGTTTATTGAACTTGCCGATGAAATCAACTATGACAAAGGCATTCATTTCAATCCCGATGAAAAGATTGTACAAGGCGCCGCACAATCAGCGCTCGATCATGAATCCCCGGCGCAGGACAGTACGGCATTTGATGCTCATACGCAGTCTAACCATTCTCCGGAACATGACGGCACGAAACAAAAAAAATCCAAACTGTCCGATGGAACTATGCAGGACAGCGTCGTTTACGACAATATAAAAGGTTATTTTCAGAACGATATGTTGATTTTAAACGGTGCAGTGTTCCCGATAGGCGGCGGTGTACCGAGCGAAACAAGACATTTTGCAGAAATGGTAAATGAATATGCGGAAAAATTGAAGGGGCAAGTCCGTGTAATAACAGCTATCGCGCCGCTTTCTTCCGCATTTATTCCATCAAGCAAATACCGTTATTTGAACGATCGCAATCAACAAACTCTCGAAGCGCTTCACAATTACTTATCGCCGGACGTCAGTTTTTCAGACGTTTTGGCGCATCTCAACGCACACGGCGCAGAATATCTTTATTTCAAAACCGACCATCACTGGACTGCACTTGGAGCCTATTACAGTTATGAAGCATTTTGTGAAGCTACAGGAATAACGCCCGTCCTCAAAGAAAACATGGAAAAAAGAACAAAATATCATTTTCTGGGGTCATTATATTCTCTAACACGTGACAAGAGCGTAAAAAACAATCCGGATTCCATTGAGTATTATGTTCCTCAGGTAGAGACAACTGCCGAGTATTACGGACAAACGGGTTTTAAAGGAAATAGTACGTCTGTTTTTTGCCATAAATGTGGCGGTTACGCCGTTTTTTTGCACGTGGACTACCCACTGATGAAAATCAGTACAAACGTAAAAAACGGCAGGAAAATAGTGGTGATAAAAGATTCGATGGGGAATGCCTTTTCGGTTTATCTCATCAGTCATTACGAAGAAATATGGGTAGTTGATTTCAGGTATTCAAAACATAATCTGATAGACCTTATTCAAAACAATCATATCAATGATATGGTTTTTGCCGTCAGTTTGTATAATACTCAGACTCGTAGCGTTGCCAATATGATGAAACGGCTGGCAACACAAAAACATTCAAATCAGGCAAATGCCGATGCAACAAAAAAGGAAACGCCTGCGTTAAATGACAGCGTTCCAACAATTAACAATGACATTATTCATACACAAGATACGATTTTATATGATGAGAAAGAGCTTATTATTGATTAATTTAATCGCCGTCAATTGCAGCATGTTTGCCATTGACATTTTGTCGGACACGCTGCCGTCGTCATTGAGAATTGACACGGCATACAACTACGTTCAATTTTACGATGCAGACGTAGCTAAGCGGTTTGTAGCGCATTTCGACAGCACGGAAAACGATAAACTTGTGATTTTTCATTTTGGCGACAGTCATATTCAGGGGGAATATCCCACAAGTTATACGCGGAACTATTTACAAAATGACTATGGAGACGGGGGTAGAGGCATGATTTTTAACTATTCTGCGGCAAAAACCTATTCATCAACAAATTACGCTACGCACAAGAAAGGAAATTGGACCTATGCCAAAAGTTTCAAACTACCCCCCCAATTGCCGCTCGGCGTAACCGGAATGACGGTCGAAACTGTCGAAAAAAATGCGGAATTGGATTTTTCCTTCAAGCAGCCCATACCCGAAGATGACTATAAAATAATGGTCTTCTTTGAAAACGGTGGCCACACATCAGGCCTTAATTTATTAATTGACACAACTTTATATACATTCACCAATCAACAACTTGATTCGTTAAACCAAAATTTTGTTGAAATCAGGTATGTCGGCAGTATCAATGAAATCATGCTGAAAGTAACTTCCGACAAGAATACTTCGCCTTATTTTCGGTTTTACGGAATTGATATTGAGAAATTTGAAAACAAAGGAGTTGTCTATCATTCGCTTGGCGTTGGAGCCGCCCAAATGCGTTCTGTTTTGTATCTTGATAAATTAGCCGAACAGGCTACATTGCTGAATCCGGACGTGGCTTTGGTGGACTTTGGGACAAACGATATTTTATATTACGATGAGATGGAAACCAATCTTTCAAACACAATTATTCAAGTAATCAATAAATTACGCGACATTAATCCGGAAATGATCATTATTTTAACATCCACTCAGGACTTATTCCGCCGAGGCAGATATATCACCGCAGGGCCAAAATTTCGGGATTTGACAGATTCGTTGGCGCACGCAGAAAAGACGATGTATTGGAACTGGTACGATTTGTCGGGCGGATTTCATTCCATACGCGACTGGCAAAATGCTGGTTACGCTCAACCTGACTGTGTTCACTTGACCGTAAAAGGTTACGCTGCAAAAGGCAGTTTGCTGTATTCTTCCATAAAAAATACCATTGAACTCGTACATAACAATCCTGATATTCAACAATATACCGTCAAAGGGAAAGATTATTCCGGCATTCTCAAGAAGTATGCCGATGAGATGAAAGCAGCCGTTACGCACAAAGTGAGATCAGGCGACACGCTAAGCAGCATTGCCCGCAAATATCACACCTCCGTAAAAGCTATCAAACAGGCTAATAAACTGAAGAGTGATTTAATAAGAGTGGGTCAGAATCTGGTGATTCCGAGATAGCAACCGAAGCGTTCTTTCCCTGTCACCACCCGAACGCCTCTTCCGACGCCATCCACAAGCCCTGCGCCTTGAGCGTCTGTTCGATGATTTCACGGGCAATGCCTTCGCCGCCGCAGAGGGGCGAAACATGCCGCGCAATGGCTTTGATTTCGGAAGCAGCCGATGCCGGCGCTACCGATAATCCCACCCGCTTCATCACTTCATAGTCGGGAATATCGTCGCCCGCGTAGGCCACCTGCTCATCGTTCAATCCTGTCTTGCGAAGGAAATCATCGTAATCACGGATCTTGACTCCGCTGCACAAATATATATGCTGCACGCCCAGTCGCTCATAGCGCAACCGGATATTTTCCGAGCATGCGCCGGTAATGATGCCTGCCTGAAAGCCGAGTTTTACGGCCAACTGAAGAGCATAACCGTCTTTGATATTGACCGTTCGCGACGGATCGCCGCTTCCGGACAATGGAATCCAGTCGGACGACAACACGCCGTCCACATCAAACAGGAATGCCTTGATTTTCTTTAAATCATAATTTATACTGCTCATAATTAAATTGCTCTTTCAATATATTTTCACTTATTATACGGTAGATTTCGTTCATTGCCCTGTCGGTCAGCATCGCTTGATGGCGACTCATTACATTTTCGTCGTTGCGGACAGCCGGTCCCGTTTGCGCTTTCAGAGGCGACAACGAATGGACTTTAGCCGCCGTTTCGTCAATCAGCGGCAACAGCACGTCGGGCGAAATATCCTGTTCCTCCACTATTTTTCCCGCCAGCGCATAGAGATGGTTCGTAAAATTACCGGCAAAAACAGCCGCCAAATGCAGGTATTGCCGCTTTTCGGACGACAATGGCTGCACGCTGTCCGACAAACGTCCGGCCACCTCCTGCAGCAAGGCTTCATCTTCCGGCGAAGAAGCTTCCGTAAAACAGGGAATCCGACGAAAATCAACCGCCCTGTCCACCGAAAATGTCTGCAGGGGATACAATACACCATAACGACGGGCATAGCCCTTGAACACGTCCATCGGCACGCTTCCTGCCGTATGAATCCAAAAACCGTCATTGGGGTTAAGCTGTGCGATGATATCTTTTAATACACTGTCTTTCAATGCAAAAACGTATATATCTGCATCGTTTATGATTGCACTGATTTCTGTTGTCCAGTCTGTATGCAAAACGTCAGCCAGCCTCCGGGCATGCACTTCGGTACGGCTATATACCTGAACGACAACGAATCCGGCCTGCTGCATAGCCGCCGACAGATGCGTCGCCACATTTCCGGCTCCGACAAAGACTACTCTCATGCCAGCAAAGGTTTGATCCTGCTCTCCGGATCTGTAAAACAACCGGTATGTACTTTTTCCCAGGGCAAGTCGGAAGTATTGACGGGACTGCGCGACTGCCCTGTCTGTCCAAATCCAAGAATACACAATACGCCGAAACGTGACGGGATGTCCAGCAATTCGCGGACGTACTGAACCGTATCCGCACCCGTTGCAGTTTGACGATTCCGCACCTGACACCAACAACTGCCCAAACCAAGGTCTGCGGCTTGCAGTTGCATAAAAACAGCAGCAATTGAAGCGTCTTCAATCCAGGCATCTGTGACGGTTGCATCGCCCAAAACGACTACAGCCATGGCGCAACCTTCTAAAAAAGCCGCGCCGGATGCACGGCATCCCGCTAACTTTTTCAACGTCTCTTTTTCTTCGACCGCCACAAATTGCCATGGACGGGAATTTTTGGAACTCGGAGCCATTAAAGCCGCCTGCAAAATCAACTCCGCCTGTTCGGGCAAGAGCGGTTGTTCCGTAAATTGCCGTATGCTGCGGCGGTTTATTATTAATGTGGTGAAATCATCCATTTTCTATCTTTTTCAAAATTCTGTGCGGACAAAGATAGTGATATTTTTCGGGATAAATATACGCTTTGGGCTTTTTTTGCGTTATCATATCATAAACAAAACGCGTTATGAACATTCGCGCAATAGCGACAACATTCTTTATATTACTATCCGTGAACGTTTTGGCTCAAAACAAACGTATCCGTATTTCCGGAAATGTGCGGGATGCCGACGGAAATCCCGTGGATTTAGTCGCCGTACAGGTCAAAAATACGTTTATTGGCGCAATCACCAATGAAGAAGGATTTTATTCGCTTTCGACAGCGCCGGGCGACTCCATCGTTCTCCTGTTTTCATGCATCGGCTACAACAAGGCGGAACGCATCATCCCCCACGCCTCGCAGGACATAAGGGTGAATGTACAGATGAATTATACCTCATTGGAATTGAGTGAAGTAACCGTAACGTCCACGCGCCGGCAGACGACAACCATGGAGACTATTGACGCCGACCGGCTGAAAATCCTGCCTGACCCGTCAGGCGGCAATATTGAAAGTTTAGTCGTGACGTATGCCGGCGTTTCATCAAGCAACGAACTGAGTTCGCAATACTCGGTAAGAGGCGGAAGTTACGACGAAAACATTGTGTATGTCAATGGGATGGAAGTATTTCGTCCACTCCTGATTCGTTCGGGCGAGCAGGAAGGGCTGAGTTTCATCAATCCGAACATGACGGAAGAAGTCCGTTTTTCGGCCGGTGGATTTGAGGCGCGCTACGGCGACAAAATGAGTTCGGTATTAGACATCAGTTACAAACAGCCAAAAGCCTTTGAAGCCTCAGCATCAGCAAGTTTACTCGGCGCAAGCGCCTACGCAGGCAGTTCGGCAGGCAAATTTTCACAAATAACCGGATTCCGCTACAAGACAAGCCGTTCATTGCTGGGCACCATGGATACGGAAGCCGAATATGATCCGGTTTTTATTGATTTTCAGACGTACATGACTTATCGTTTGACGCCAAAATGGGAAATTCATTTCCTCGGCAACGCATCGTCCAACAATTACCGGTTTATCCCGCAAATCAGGGAAACGAAGTTCGGCACAGTAAACAATCCCCAGACATTCACGGTCTTTTTCGACGGAAAAGAACGGGATAAATTTGAAACCCTGTTTGGGGCGCTTATGCTGAAACACCAACTGAACGAACGGACGGAAATCGGCCTGCAGGCATCGGCATTCCGCAGCCGCGAAGAAGAAAGTTACGACATCACCAGCACTTATCGGATGGATATAGCCGCAACAGATGAAGTGGAAGACGCCTTTCAATCCCTTTCGCTGGCATACTTCCATCAACACGCCCGCAATCGCTTGCTGGCCAATGTAGGACACGCCGGCTTGTATGGCGAATCGCACATCAGGTCGAATCATACACTGAAATACGGAACAAACATTCAGATGGAACAGATTGCAGACAAAATCAGCGAATGGGAAAAACGCGATTCTGCCGGCTATTCACTGCCGCAAACCGGAACTTCCGTGAATGTGATATCCAATCTTTTTTCGGACAACAAACTGAACAGCAGCCGCTTTTCGGCCTATCTGCAGGATGTTTTCAAATTTCGGACGCCACAGGGACTGTTTACGCTCGTTGGCGGCGTGAGGGGCAGTTACTGGACCTACAATCAGGAAACGATTATTAGCCCGCGCCTTTCGCTGGGATTCATTCCGAACAAAAATCAGGACCTCACATTCCGTTTTGCTACGGGTTTTTACTATCAACCGCCATTTTACAAGGAGTTACGCGTAGAAACAACGGATGAAGACGGGAACAACCGGATTCAACTTAACGACCGGTTGAAATCCCAGCGCTCGATTCACTTGATTGCCGGAGGCGATTACACATTCCACGCCGTGTCGCGCAATTTTAAATTCTCTACGGAACTGTATTACAAAAAGTTGGATAATATAAATCCCTATACGGTGGACAACGTCAAAATTCGTTATTACGGCGAAAACTGCGCCAAAGGCTACATCGCCGGATTGGACATGAAGCTGTTTGGCGAATTTGTACCCGGCACCGATTCATGGCTCAGCCTGTCGCTGATGAAATCGGAACAGGTCATCCGCGAAACAACGAAAGCCCCGCTCCCAAACAGCCAGGCGTTCAACCTGTCATTCTATTTCCAAGACTATTTCCCCGGCTACAAGCGAGTGATGCTAAACCTGAAAGCCGTAGTAGCCGGCGGATTTCCGGTGACCGTACCCAATAAAGGCTATGAAGCCGGCTATCGCCGCACACCGCCCTATCGCCGCGCCGACATCGGTTTGACATATCAGTTGGCAAGCGAAGAAAACATGCCAACCGGCCGATTTTTCGACCATTTCAAAAATATATGGCTGGGAATAGACGCTTTCAATCTCTTTGATATTCGAAACACCGTTTCATATTATTGGATTACAGACGTTTACAATCAACAATATGCCGTCCCCAACTATCTAACAGGCAGGCAATTGAATGTACGGCTATCGGTTGATTTCTGAAACGCCGCCGTTGAACAGGCGCCTTACGGCAACCGGTTTGTCGCCGTATTGGGGAAAATAATAGTCGGACGAAACGCTTTGGCTTCCTCGGCGTCCATCATGGCATACGACAATATAATAATCACATCGCCGGGCTGCACGCGACGGGCAGCTGCGCCGTTCAGGCAAATGACGCCCGAACCGCGAACGCCTTTAATCACATACGTTTCAAAGCGTTCGCCATTGTTATTATTGAGCACCCAGACCTTCTCGTACTCAATCAGATTGGCGGCATCTATCAGGTCTTCGTCTATCGTAATGCTGCCAATATAGTTCAGGTTGGCTTCCGTCACCGTCACCCGATGTATTTTCGATTTCAGAACTTCTATATACACGTTTGTCAATTATTAATTCATCTTTATTTATGACCTTTATGGACGGAGAGCGTATTTTACGTTGTCAATCAGCCGGACTTCCCCACAAAACACGGCAATACATCCCACCGGTTCCTTCGAGTCGTCCCATCGCCGAAGCGGCACAAGACTGCCGCCGTCCACAATTTCATAATATTCCACCCGCAGCAGAGGCTTCATATTCAAGGTATTAATTACCCAATTCTTCACTTCCTGCACGGATTTCGCAGGCACAAAGGTACGACTTTCTTTTAATGTAGCAGCAATAATGGGTGCAATTTGACGCTGTTCCGGCGTCAGGCGAGTATTTCGACTGCTCATGGCCAACCCGTCCGCCTCCCGGACAATCGGACAGGCAATAATTTGCACAGGCAAATTCAACTGGCTCACCATCCGCTTAATGACAGCGATTTGCTGAAAATCCTTCTCCCCGAAATACGCCCGATCCGGCTCTACTGCTTCAAACAACTTGCTCACAATGCGAGCAACGCCATCAAAATGACCGGGGCGGAACACGCCTTCCATCACTTCAGCAACCGACCCCAAATTGAAAACCCGCTCATCGGTCCCCGCCGGATACATTTCCTGCACCTCCGGTGCAAAGACATAATCGCAACCGGCCTCTTCCAGCAGAACGCAATCCTTTTCCGGCGTCCGGGGATAGGCGGCCAGATCGCGGGGATCATTAAACTGCGCCGGATTGACAAAAATGCTAACCACGCAAACGTCATTTTCAGCCATACATTGCCTGACCAAACTCAGATGCCCGTCGTGCAAAGCGCCCATCGTCGGCACAAAACCCACGGACTTCCCGGCCTGTTTTTCTGCAGACAGACACTTTTTTAAAGTCTGAATCTTCTCTATAATCTTCATTTTTTACCTCTCGTTTGTTCCGATACTATACTTAAACGGACTGCAAAGCAACAAAATAAATCAGGAAAAAATTACGCTATTAATATATAGACGCATTTATTATATTTATTTTACATTACTTTTTTTAGTTGAGAATTGATTCTTAACTGATTTTTTTTTACTATCTTTGTGGTCGTTTTCTGCAAGATATTAAAGAATGGATGGAAAAAAAGTACTATTTATAACTCAAGAAATCAATCCCTATCTCGTTGGATCAGAGATTGCAACCATTTGTAGAGACCTGCCACAGGGTGTACAGGAATATGGGAAAGAAATCCGAACATTTATGCCCAAATATGGCTGCATCAATGAGCGAAGGAATCAGTTACACGAAGTAATTCGGCTTTCCGGAATGAATCTGATCATTGACGATACGGATCATCCGCTAATCATTAAAGTAGCTTCGATTCAATCCGCCCGTATGCAGGTATATTTCATTGACAATGAGGATTTTTTTCGGCATCGGACGCACGTTTTCGACGAAACCGAACAGGGATTTGAAGACAATGACGATCGCGCCATTTTTTATGTGCGCGGAGTGTTTGAAACGACCAAGAAACTGCGCTGGATTCCGGACGTCGTTCATTGTCACGGGTGGCTGACGGCATTGGCGCCTCTCTACCTGAAACGGATGTATCACGACGACCCGTGTTTCGCCAAAACCAAAGTCGTTTATTCCATCTATGACAATGCGTTTTCCACAACCATCGGCAACAAGCTGCACAAAAAACTGAAACAGGACGGCGCAACCGACAAGGACGTCAAATCCGTTGAAAAACCGGACTTTTACGCTTTGACGAAGTTAGCTATCCAGTTTTCGGACGCCGTGATTCAGGGCAGTGCAACCATTGAGCCGCAATTCGTGGAGCATATCCAGAAACACAAGAAGAAATTCCTTGAATATCAAAATCCTGAAACTTATATTCATACATATAACGAGTTTTATGACTCACTCATCAACTCTAAGTAGAAACAATGAAAAAAATCCAATCATATTTAGTCATTTTAGCCTGCAGTTGCAGCATCATACTGTGTGGATGTAACGATACGATCACACAAGTCGGTATCTCTATCCAGCCGGAGGAAGATAAAATCACCATCTATTCGGATACGTTCCAAATGACTCTTTCACCGGTAAAAGCGGACTCGATCTACGCCAAAACGCATAACGCATACCTTGGCGATATCTATGACCCTGTTTACGGGCAGATTAAGGCCGACTATCTGAACCAGTTTTATTGCGAGGAAAACTTTCAGTTTTCCTATACGCCCCAGGATGGAATCATAGACTCCGTTACGTACTACATCGTTTTTTCCACCTGGAATAACGATCCGTTCAATCCGATGCAAATCAGCATTTATCCGGTCAATAAATCGTTGGCTAAAGTATTTTACACGAATATCAATCCCGAAGATTATTGCGATATGAGTAAACCGCTGGCATCAAAGGCTTTTTCGGTATATAACTGTCCGATTGTAGATTCGGTGGCTGTAGCTCAAATATCTGAGACAGAATATTCTTATAAATATTACCGACAACTGAAAGTGCGCCTGCCGCTTGAGTTCGGACAACGGATCTATGACGAAACGATCAATAATCCCTCGTCGTTCCACAACCAGGAATCCTTCAACCAATTCCTGCCGGGATTTTATATCACAACCGACTATGGAAGCGGCACGCTGCTGCATGTGGATCAAAAGGGCTTTTATATTGATTATCACTATACGGTGCTGTCGTCCGAAGAAACAGATTCCGTCATCCCCGTTTCCCAAGTCTTCCTCTCGACCAAGGACGTTATCCAGATGAATCATTTCCAAAACATTGGAGTAGAGCCATTGCTGAACGATAATGACGACTATGTATATCTGCAGACACCTGCAGCCGTCTTTGCGCGGCTGACGATTCCGGCTGCCGATATCCTTAAACTCACAGAGGATCGGATTGTTAATAATTTCACCCTTGACATCCGATTTATGCCCTCGGAAGATGCGACTTACGCATTATCTCCCCCACCCTACCTGCTGCTGTTGCCGGAAGATTCCCTCCATTCGTTCTTTGAAAACGAATACGTGGAAGATTATGTAACAAGCTATATTTCAACGGACGGGAGCCATCCACAGGTTACAAGTGCAGGTTATAATGCGTATTCGCGAACTTATACTTTTTATAATATGTCCAACTTGTTGGCCATGCAATACCTGACTGCGCCGGATGAAGACCTGCGAATGATACTCGTACCTGTAAACAGGGAAGTGCGAAGTAGCAGCAGCAGCAGCAGTTATTATTATTCATCTACGTCCTATTCCACCAGCGCCATCAGCCATTACCTGCCGCCTTCAGGGGTAAAATTGCGCAAAGACAAGGAAGAATATTTAAAAGTCGTTGTCCTGTCAAGTAAATACAGTAAGTAAAATATATCAATACAAAAAAAGGAGTAAGACTATGAAAGATGATGAATTATTGGAATCCGTTAAAAAGAAAGCGCGTATCTGGTTAGGACCTGAATACGACGAAAATACCCGTTCGCAAGTGCAAGCCATGCTCGACAAAGAAGACCCTGCCGAACTGATCGAATCGTTTTATAAAGACCTTGAATTTGGCACCGGCGGATTGCGAGGAATCATGGGCGCAGGCAGTAATCGAATGAATATCTACACGGTAGGCGCAGCAACGCAAGGACTGTCCAACTACCTGCTGAAAGAATTTGCCCATAAAGAACAGGTCAAAGTAGTTGTCGGTCATGATTGCCGAAATAACAGCCGCATGTTTGCTGAAATATCCGCCGATATATTTTCGGCGAACGGCATTCAGGTTTACCTGTTCGACGCACTTCGCCCGACGCCCGAAATATCCTATACCATCCGAAAACTTGGCTGCCAGAGCGGTATCATCCTGACGGCTTCCCATAACCCGAAAGAATACAATGGCTATAAAGCCTACTGGGAAGACGGCGCACAAATGATCGCCCCGCATGATAAAAATACAATTGCCGAAGTGAATAAAATCCGTAATGCCGGCGAAATCAAATTCAAACCGAAAAAAGAACTGATTACCATCATCGGAAAAGAAATAGACGAGCAGTATATCAGCGACTTGAAAACAATTTCGCTTTCTTCGGGAATCATTAAGCGTTATAACGATACAAAAATTGTCTATACGCCGATCCATGGCACGGGCGTACGCCTGATTCCGGAAGCATTACAGGCCTACGGATTTACAAACATCATCCATGTGGATGAACAGGACGTGGTCAGCGGCGATTTCCCGACCGTCGTTTCGCCCAATCCCGAAGAACCGGCCGCCCTCGCTATGGCCGTAGAAAAAGCAAAAGCGACAGACGCCGAATTAGTGCTGGCGTCCGACCCTGACGCCGACCGCGTAGGCGCCGCCGTGAAAAACGACGCCGGCGAATGGATGCTCTTGAACGGAAATCAAACTGCGCTACTGTTTGTGTATTACCTGATTACGCGATGGAAAGAACTCGGCAAACTGAAAGGAAACGAATACATCGTCAAGACGATTGTCACCACCGAAACGATCCGCACCATCGCTGAACGCAATCATGTGGAGTTGTTCGATGTTTACACTGGTTTCAAATGGATTGCCGATATCATGCGCAAGCAGGAAGGCAAGAAAACATATATCGGCGGCGGAGAAGAAAGTTACGGTTTCCTGTGCGAGGATTTTGTGCGCGACAAAGACGCTGTTTCCGCCTGTTGTATCTTAGCCGAAATGGCTGTCTATGCAAAAGAACAGGGTTTGTCGCTCTACCAGTTGCTGCGAAAAATCTATCTTGAGTACGGCTATTCCAAAGAAGTCAATATCTCAGTTGTCAAACAGGGAAAAAGCGGCGCCGACGAAATTGAAGCGATGATGAAACAATACCGCGAACATCCGCCGGTAGAGATCGGCGGCTCGAAAGTGACCCTGATCTACGATTATGCGTCGCTTAAAGGCCTTAGCCTCACGGACAATGAAGAGTTTTCGCTGAACATGCCAACGACGTCCAACGTATTGCAATACTTTACGGAAAACGGCACCAAGATTTCCATCCGGCCGTCGGGCACTGAGCCGAAAATCAAGTTCTACTGCGAAGTGCACACCGACGTGAAAAACGCCGAACAATTGGACCTTGCCGAGCAGACCGCTTTGGAAAAAGTGGCATTAATCAAACAATCTCTGGGAATAGCCTGACACCGGGCTATTCCTTCATTGCTTTTCTGACGTCGCCGCAAAGCGCGCGTTATAATTCTTCGTAAATAAAAGGAAGTTCACCATTAACCGGACAACTCACGACGTTATCCATATACATTTTCCCGTCTATCTGTCGCAGAGTATAAGCGATGATGCGGCAATTGGCAAAATTGACCGGAGGACGTTTGATTACGCTGGGATTCACCTGATTTAGGTCAATGGTTTTTGTATCAATGGAATAGGAACGTTCCTCCTGCTTACCTTCCTTTATGGAACCAAGCGAAACGCCTGTGCGCGGATCGCCTTCAGGCAGGGCATAAGTCGCCACATTTTTATGAGGATAAGCATCATTGGCGACATAGCCGAGCGGCGTATCATCATAGTCCGGCAATAACTGACGATACAGGAGATTGTCTTCAACTATAAACGCATAGATGGCATAATTCCCTGTTTTGGAGGGTTTTACTTTAATAGTAAAATCAATAACGCCATTCTGCACTTTGGAATTGACCGCAATTCCAGTCAAAGCCGGATATTTCGTTGTCAACGTCGTCAATACTTCCGCTATCTTGGTTGTATTGTAATTGCGGATAATATAGTTATAGTCATAATTCAGATCCACAGTAGCTCTCGGAAAGCCTTCTTCCGGACACAAGTCATTCGCAATGTCATAAATAGCCCCTCCCAGTGCGCTACGACACTGTCCTTCCCTGTCACTAAACAGATGGAAAGACAGATGATAAACTTCCGGTTTATCCTGCACGACCGATGTAATCGTCTGTTCAAGACGCGGGCAGTTAGGGCATATCGTACTCGTAAACTGCATAATGAGGTGATGCTTGTAGAAGGAATATTTCACTGACGTAGCGCTAAGGCGGACTTCATTGGATTTCAGGCCGTCGTATTCGGCGTAAAACGTATAATTCCCGGCCTCATCCGTCCGGAAGATATTGTTTTCAAGAAGGATATCCCCGCCGGATGATTTCAGGTAGATCGCGGCCTCGGAGGTTACCTGCTCGCCGTCGGCCGTAACAATAAACGAAGTCTGATCGTCACCATTGGCTTTAATCGTCTCTTTTACAGCTGAAAACGCCACAGTAATGGCCTCGGCTTCCACCTTGACCGTATCCGACCGGCCGCCGTCGTAAGTTGCATAAAAACTATAGACGCCGGCTTCCTTTGTCTTGAAAGAATCGGCATCCAGCGTCGCGCTTGACCCGCCGACACAATTAATAACAGCCGACTGCGTCACATCATTGCCCTCGGACAAAACAGAAAAATGCACTGCTTCCCGGTTGTTCGCCTTGATCCTGTCCGCGCTCGCAGACAACGACACGGCGACGGTCGCCGCCTCAACGACGATCTCATTGGACGTTGCATCCTGATAGGTGGCATAAAACGTATAGGAAGCCGCAGTATCCGTCAGGAAATAATCGTTTTTCAAGGGAACGGTATCGCCTTTCATCAATAAAGAATACGACGACGTAAGTTCCTGTCCATCAGCCGTTATTGTAAACCGAACGGTATCCCTTCCATTGGCTTTGATAGCCGTTCTGCTGGCTGTCAGAACCAATTCTACCGGAGTTTCCGGATTCGGATTCGGATCCGGCCCCGGATCGGGATTATTTCTGTCGCATCCCATCCATTGGAAAGCAAACAGAGCCAGCAAAACATAAAATCCATATCTTTGTTTTTGTTTCATACGTACATTAATAATATAATAAATAATCAATTCATTACAGCCTTCGCAAACCCTTTGCCAACGCCTGTCGAATCTCAAACAATGCCTGTTTGAGGCCACAAAGGTAGGGCTTTCGCAACAAATTTTCAACCATAATAATCTTAAAAATTATGGAATCGTGCATTTCTTTGCAAAAAAGATATATATTTGCAGCAACGTAATGAATGAAAGATGATGAAACGGTTCTTTTGGAATAAAAAAAAATCTTTGTTTATCAACACATTATCCGCCATTATGATTGGTGGAGGGTTTGTCATGTGCCTCTCGCTTACGGGCTGCAAACCATCTTCTACCGGCAAAACAGACCCTCCGCCGACGACATTCACCTTTTCACTGCCGACGATCCCCGACATCCTCACTGATCCGACGGATCGCGCCAATTACCTTGCCAACCATTACTGGGATCGGTTTCCGTTCGCCGACACCATCCTGGCCACGGAGCCGAATACGGAACAACTCTTTGTGGACTACATAGATATTCTGACTTATGCAAGTACAGGGCAAGCCGAACAGTCCATCCGCAACATGCTGGAGCACACCCAAAAAGAAGAAAGCGGACGCACATGGAGACATTTCCTCTCCCTGTTTGAAAAATACCTGGACGATCCCAATTCGCCCTATCGTAACGAAACGCTTTATATCCCCGTGGTAATGTCCATCCTGTCCCGGAGCAATTTGGACGAAGCGGAAAGAGACCGCACCCGCGAACAGTTGTCCATGATGATGAAAAACAGGCCGGAATATCTTGCCACCGACTTTGTCTATACGCTTGCAAACGGAAAAACGGGACAACTGTACGACATTCAGGCGGACTTTCTCATCCTGTTGTTCTATAATCCGGACTGTCATAACTGTGCGGAAACCGTCACCGCACTGAAAACATCGCCCGTAATACGGGAATTACTTGCTAAAAAAACACTTGCCATTTTAGCTTTCTATCCCGACCAGGACATGGACAGCTGGAAAAAACACCGGTCTGACATTCCATCCAACTGGATTAACGGGTATGATGCGGAAACAAAAGTAAAAAACGACGGCCTGTACGAACTCCGGGCAATTCCGACACTTTACCTTTTAAATAAAGAGAAACGGGTTTTGCTCAAAGATGCTAATTTTACACAATTAGAGAACCTTCTAAGGTATCCGGAACACATCAATGACTCGGTACAAAAAGCCAATTAAGGAAATATGGATAGCGCCAATGACTTGAAAATATTCAATCAGATGTATGCGGAGTACCGAACACGCTTCATACGATTTGCCTATACATACGTTCGCGATACGGCTGCCGCTGAAGACATTACGGCCGATGCATTCGTGCACTACTGGGAAAACCGCGCTTCGCTGCAGCCGGACACCAATCCGCCGGCCTACGTGCTGGGCGTCATCAAAAACAAATGCTTGAATCACCTGCAACACCTCCGGGTGCGCGAAACCGTCGAAAAAGAACTGCAAAACCATGCGGAATGGGAACTTCGTACACGAGTGGAAATGCTGGAAGCATGTAATCCGGAGGAACTTTTTGTAGCTGAAATCCAGGATATTGTCAAACACACGCTGGCAAAACTGCCGGCGCGGACACGGCAAATATTCACCATGAGCCGCAACGAAAACATGCCATACAACGAAATCGCCACAAAAACGAACATGACGCCAAAAGGCGTGGAGTTCCATATTTCCAAAGCGCTTAAAGCGCTGCGAAACAGCCTTAAAGATTACATGACCATACTTTTTCTGTAATTTTTTTTGCTTTTTCGCTAGGGATGTCGCTCGCTGAACAAATATATAAATTGAACAGGATAAAAAATGGATAAAGAAATTTTATACAGGTTTTTTAATGGAACGGCTTCGCACAGCGAAGAAGAGCAGGTTCGCCGCTGGATAGAATCCTCGGAGGCAAACCGCAAAACCTTGCTTGAAGAGCGCAAATTGTTTGACATGGCGCTCTTGCACACCCCCGTCGCCAACGGCGGCCAAATCGCCCGTTTGACGGCGCGTGTGATCCCGATCCTGAAAGAAACCGCCAAGATAGCGGCTGTTGTAGCAATCGCTGTTACAATCAGTTATCTGCTGATGCACAACCGGAACGAGTCGAAAACGACCGAACCGTTGGCCATGCAAACGATTTCCGTTCCTGCGGGACAACGGATCAACCTGACGCTGCCCGACAATAGTTCCGTATGGCTAAATGCCGGCACTACAGTGCGTTACAATACCGGTTTCGGCACGACCAACCGGCAGTTGGATTTATCCGGCGAAGCCAGCCTCGAAGTGACGAAAAACGAGCATCTCCCCTTTATCGTTCAGACAGGCGATATCAGGGTGGAAGTCACAGGAACGCACTTCAACGTGCGGGCTTATGACAACGACCAGGATGTGAAAGTAGCGCTTATGGAAGGATCGGTGAGTATTTCGGCGGCAAACAGGACAGTCCGGCTGTCGCCCGGAGAAATGGCGCTTTACAACAGAACGTCGCATAAACTCGACGTCCTCTCCGACGCAGTCGCAGATGCAAGCGAATGGATAAACAACCGGATTGTGTTCAGGGGCGAAACCTTTGAACAGATCGTCCGGACGCTGGAACGCCACTTCGACGTGAAAGTGATTTTCCGGGATGACCGGATAAAAAACAGCCGGTTTACCGGCGAGTTTGTGAACAATGAACGCGTTGAAGAAATCTTCCGCATTATGTCGGCCGGTAAGAAATTCCGGTACCGGATCAATGGGAACGAAATAGAAATTTATTAAATGAAGTATTTTATTATATCATACATTGTTTTTTTATTTTATTAATAACTTAATTTTTAATTACAAATGCAGAAGTTCAAAACTTTTCTTAGAGAAAAAAATCCGAAAAGATTTTACAGGGCTGTCACAGCGGCAACGCTTATGCTCTGTTTTTGTGTGGCATCGGTATTTGCGGAAACCAATCCTTTGGGATCAAAAGTTTCCTTGAAACTGAAAGACAAGCCGGTAAGTGCGGTGTTTGACGCTATCAAAGCGCAAACGTCCTACTCTTTCTGGTATGATGTGGATGATGTGGACGTAGAACGTTTAGTGACCGTCAATGCAAAGAATGAAACCGTTAAAACGATTTTATCCAACGTATTGAAGGGACAAAACGTGGATTTCGCCTTCCTGAACAATCACATTGTGATTGCACGCAGGGGAACGCTGGAAGTGACACAGCAATCAAAACTCATCAAAGGTACTGTAACAGATGCCAAAGGCGAACCGGTCATTGGCGCGAACGTGGTAGAAAAAGGCACCTCCAACGGTATTATTACCGATGTGGACGGGAATTTCTCCCTGAACGTCGGCAATAACGCCACGCTGATCATATCCTATATCGGATATGTAACGCAGGAAATCGCTGTCGGTAGCCGTACAGACCTCAACATCACGCTTTTGGAGGATTCAAAAGCCCTTGATGAGGTGGTTGTTACCGCACTCGGCATCAAACGCGAACAGAAAGCGCTCGCTTATTCTACCCAAACCGTTAAAAGTGATGCACTTACGGCGGTTAAAGGCGCCGAAGTCGCTACTTCGCT